>NZ_JBVIWC010000013.1:202113-230121 GCF_055594965.1 Kitasatospora sp. NPDC040550
CGACCCCCCCCCCCCCCCCACCCCCCTCCCCCCACCCCCCCTCCCCCCCCCCCCCCCCCCTCCCTTCCCCCCCCCCCCCCCCCCCCCCCCCCCCCCGCGCCCCCCCCCCCCCCCCCCCCCCCCCCTCCGTCATGTCGTCCCGCGGGCTCAGACCACCTGGTGCAGCCAGCGCACCGGCGCGCCCTCGCCCGCGTAGCGGAACGGCTCCAGCTCGTCGTCCCAGGGCTTGCCCAGCAGCCGGGAGATCTCGGCCTCCAGGTCGGCCCCCTCGCTGCGGGCCCGCAGCAGGACGGCCCGCAGCCGGTCCTCGGGGATCAGGATGTCGCCGTGGATGCCCGTGACGGCGTGGAAGATGCCGAGCGCGGGCGTGCTGCTGTACCGCTCCCCCTCCGCCGTGGCGCAGGGCTCGCTGGTCACCTCGTACCGCATCAGCTGCCAGCCGCGCAGCGCGGAGGCGAGCTTCGAAGCGGTGCCGGGCTCCCCCTGCCAGGAGAGCTCGGCACGCCAGTGCCCGGGTGCGGCCGGCTGGCGGATCCAGTCCAGGCTCACCCGCACACCGAGCACCCCCGCGACGGCCCACTCGACGTGCGGGCACAGCGCGCGGGGCGCGGAGTGGATGTAGAGAACTCCACGTGTCGTCACCGGGACCTCCAGGCTGTGGACGAGGGTCGCCTTCCCCAGCTGCCTCGTGCCTGCAGTTGATCCACAGTTACCCACGTTAGCCGACATTAAGCTACTAAATTGAGCAAAACGGACAGGCTTTCGCTCAATGCTAGTCGAATCCTCAACGAGGTCTACCCCTCGGCCGGATCTCTCCCCCGAACGGCCCCATCGCCAGGCGGGACCACCGTACCGCGCGGCGCGGGGCGATGGATGACGCACTTTCGGATCCGGCCGGAATGCGGTAGTGCGACCGGATCCCCTGCGCCCTGCACGCGAACCGCCCCGCGCGCCCGGTCGGGGCGGCGGGGCGGGTTCGGCTCCGGATCAAGGACCCTGACGGAGGGTCAGCCGTCCAGGCGGACGACCATCTTGCCGGTGTTGACGCCGCGGAGCAGGTCGAGGAAGGCCTCGGCGGCGTTCTCGAAGCCGTCCACCACGGTCTCCCCGGAGCGCAGCTCGCCGGAGCGCAGCCAGCCGCCCACCTCGGCCACGAACTGCGGCTGCAGGGCGGCGTGGTCGCCGACCAGCATGCCCTCCAGGCGCAGCCGCTTGCCGATCGCCATCGCCAGGTTGCGCGGGGCGGCGGGCGGGGTGGTGTCGTTGTACTGGGCGATCGCGCCGCAGAGCACCGCGCGGCCGTGCACGCCGAGGGCGCCGATCGCGGCCTCCAGGTGGTCCCCGCCGACGTTGTCGAAGTAGAGGTCGATGCCCTCCGGGGCGGCCTTCGCGAGCTGCTCGGCGACCGGGGCGTCCTTGTAGTTGAAGGCCGCGTCGAAGCCGTACTCGTCCACCAGCTTGGCGACCTTGTCCGCCGAGCCGGCCGAGCCGACCACCAGCGAGGCGCCCTTGAGCCGGGCGATCTGGCCGACCAGCGAGCCGACGGCGCCGGCCGCGCCGGAGACGAAGACCTTGTCGCCCTCCTTGAGGGCGCCGACGGAGAGCAGTCCGGCGTAGGCGGTCAGGCCGGGCATGCCGAGCACGCCGAGGTAGGCGGAGAGTGGGGCGGCGGCCGGGTCGACCTTGACCGCGCGCTTCGCGTCCACGGTGGCGTACTCGCGCCAGCCGAGCCCGTGCAGCACGGCGTCGCCGGGGGCGAAGCCCTCGGCCTCGGAGGCGACCACGTAGCCGACCGCGCCGCCGTCCATCGCCTGGCCGAGCTGGAACGGGGGCACGTAGGACTTGACGTCGTTCATCCGGCCGCGCATGTACGGGTCGACCGAGAGGTGGGTGTTGCGGACCAGGATCTCGCCCGGGCCCGGGGTCCGGACCGGGGCCTCGACCAGGGCGAAGTCGGCGGGCACGGGCCAGCCCTGGGGGCGGGCGGCGAGGTGCCATTCACGGGCGGTCACGGGGGCGGCCTGCTCTGCCATGGAAGTGCTCCTTGGAGGGGGGTTTCGGCAGGTAAAAGGTTGAGCAACTGAAGTAACGATGGACATGAAAGGTTCATGTTGTCAACTTTTCAGGTAGACTCTGGGGCATGGACACCCAGCAGACCGAGGTCGCCACGCCGCAGTCCGACGAGATCACCCGCGAGGTCGTCGACCTGATGGCCAACCTGGTCGCCCTGTTCCACCGCGAGTACGAGGAGGCCGCCGCGGCCCGCTCGCTCACCGGCGCCCAGGCCAAGGTGCTCGCACTGCTGCGGCGCGGCCCGCTGCCGATGCGGCACATCGCCCAGACGCTCAGCTGCGAGCCCTCCAACATCACCGGCATCGTCGACCGGCTGGAGGCCCGCGGCTTCGTCACCCGGGAGGCCGACCGGCAGGACCGCCGGGTCAAGCTGGTCGCCGCCACCGAGACCGGCGCGGCCGCCTCCGAGGAGCTGCGCGAGTCGCTCAACTTCGCCCGCGAGCCGCTCGCCGCGCTCGGCCCGCAGGAGCGCACCGTCCTGCGGGACCTCCTCCGGCGGATGCTCACCGGCGCCGCCGGCCCCGGCGCGTGACCAGCATCACAGCCCCGCCGCCCGATTCGCCCGCCCCCAGGGGGTAACCGAACAGCCTTCCGGAACGTCTAACGTTCGAACATCGAACGCGAGAAACCTGAAGACGGGGGGCACGGGGATGAGCAGCAGCACGCGCCGGCGCCGCTACCTGCGGACCGCCATCGGCCTGGCCGCCGTTCTGGTGCTGTCGGTCGTGGGGGCGGGGGCCTGGTTCTACCACCGGCTGGACAACAACATCACCACCTTCGACGCGGGCGGCGTCGCCACCGAGCGCCCGCCGGCCCCCGTGCCGGCCAGCCCCGGCGCCCAGGTGCCGGTCAACATCCTGCTGCTCGGCTCGGACACCCGCGACGACGGGAACAACTCGCTGGGCGGCGGCGACGAGGGCGTCGGCAACTCGGACACCGCGATCCTGGTGCACGTCTACGCCGACCACAAGCACGCCGTCGGGGTCTCGATCCCCCGCGACACCCTGGTCACCATCCCGTCCTGCAAGCTCGCGGACGGCACCTGGACCAAGCCCCGCAACGACCAGATGTTCAACTCGGCGTTCAGCCTCGGCGAACTCGCCAAGGGCAACCCGGCCTGCACCCAGAACACCGTGGAGAAGCTCACCGGGCTGCGGGTCGACCACACCATCGTGGTCGACTTCAAGGGCGCCGCCGCGATGACCGACGCCATCGGCGGCGTGGACGCCTGCGTGCCCAACGACGTCAACGAGTACGGCATCCAGCTCAAGAAGGGGATGCAGAAGCTCTCCGGGAAGTCCGCGGTCGACTACCTGCGGACCCGGCACGGCATCGGCGACAACTCCGACATAGGCCGGATGAAGCGCCAGCAGGCCTTCCTCTCCTCGATGATCAAGAAGGTCCAGTCCCAGGGCTTCTCGCTGCCCACGCTGCTGCCGCTGGCCGACGCCGCCACCAAGTCGCTCACCGTGGACGAGGGCCTCGGCACCGCGATGAAGCTGGTGGACTTCGCCCGCTCGATGGAGGACATCAAGCTCTCCGACGTCACCTTCGTCACCGCCCCCTGGCGCTTCGCCGGGGAGCGGGTGCGGCTGGTCCAGCCGGACGCCGACGCGCTGTGGAAGCTGCTGCGCGAGGACCGCACCCTGGACGGGCAGAGCACCGCCGGCACCGGCGCGGCCACCGCCACCGCCTCCGCCTCGCCGAGCGCGGGCCCCGGGACGAACGCGCCGCTCACCCCCGAGCAGGCCGCCGCCCCGGTCACCGTGGTCAACGGCGTCGGCACCGCCGGCCTGGCCGGCTCCGGCGCCGAGACCCTCAAGGGACGCGGCTTCCAGAACGTCACCCTCGGCTCCAACAACCCCGGCAAGCAGCACACCGAGGTCTCCTACGACCCGGCGCTCAAGGCCGCCGCCGACCAGGTCGTCGCACTCTTCCCCGGCGCCGGCGCCGTCGAGGAGCCCGGCTCGGGCGCGATCACCGTCACCCTCGGCGCGGACTACCGGGCGGCCGGCACCCAGCTGAACTCGGTGACCGCGCCCTCGCCCACGGCCACCGCGCCCAGCGGGATCCCGACCGGCATAGCGGAGAACACCCGCGGCGCCGACACCGACCCCTGCGCCGACCTGACCTTCGGGTCCTAGGACCCCGTCCACTCCGGATCCGGCAGGCCGGTGACCACGGCCGTCAGGCGGGTGCCGGGTGCGAAGGCACCCGCCGCGGCCAGGTCGGCCAGCGCGGCGAGCAGCTTGGCGACGTACCGGAGTTCCACCGGGATGCCGTGGCGGCGATCGAACTCCGTGGCGAAGGCGGCGAGTTCGGCCGGGACCTTGCCGTAGCCGCCGCCGTGGTGGGCGTGGTCGATCCGCCAGTTGGCGAACTCCCGCCCGAACCCGGCCCGGTGCAGCCGGGCGACCTCCGCCTCCAGGTAGCCCTCGCCGCCGCGCAGTACGGCCACCCCGAGCGCCCGGGCGTCCGGCGGCAGGCCCGCCGCGATCCCGGCCAGGGTGCCGCCGGTGCCCACCGGGCAGCAGACCACGTCGTGCCCGGCCAGGTCCGGCAGTTCGGCCGGGATCGCGGCCGCACCGATCGCGGCCAGGGCGTTGGAGCCGCCCTCCGGGAGCACCAGGCAACGGCCCCAGCGGCGCTCCAGTTCCGTACCGTCGCCGTCGCCGGCCCGGCCGGTGGCCTCCCGGTAGGCGGTCCGGGTGAGGAACTCCAGCCGCATGCCGGAGCGTTCGGCGGCCCGCAGCGACCAGTTGCGCGGCCGGTCGGCCAGCTCCTCGCCGCGCACCAGCCCGACGCTCTCCAGACCGAGCGCGTCGGCGGCGGCCGCGACCGCCCGCAGGTGGGTCGAGTAGGCGCCGCCGAAGGTCAGCAGCCGGGTGTGCCCCTGCTCGACGGCGGCGGCCAGGTTCGGGGCCAGCTTGCGCCACTTGTTGCCGGGGACGGTCGGGTGCAGCAGGTCGTCCCGCTTGAGCCGCAGCTCCACCCCGGCCCGGGCGAACACCCCGTCGGTGCAGTCCACCAGCGGGGTCGGCAGCAGGGCGGGTTCGAGCATCCGGCCAGCTTACGGGCCCCGGACGCGCACCGGCCCGGACGCCCGTCCGGCGTCCGGGCCGGCAGGCGGCATCCGGGGGGATCAGGCCGCCCCGCCGTCCGCGTACTTCGCGTTGACGGCCCGGCGCAGGGCGCGCGGGACCGGCCCGGCGGCCGGGGCCAGCTTGTCGATCCGGGCCCGGAACTCGCGCCGTCGGCGCCAGGTCATGGCCGGGCTGAGCCGGGCCGCGTCGACCAGGGCGACCAGGGCCGCGTCCGCCGGGTCGACCCGGCTGAACGGGCCGCTCAGCGCCGACGTGAGGCTCGCCGCCAGCGTCTTGCGCATCCGGGGCTCCGTCAGGGTGACCCGGGCGACCGGGAAGAGCCCGAGCACCCGGTGCTCCTCGACCCGGATCCGCCCGGCGGCCGCGAGCCCGTCGCGGACCACCCGCGCCGACCTCCCCCGGCGCCCGATCCAGCTCCACCAGGTGCGCCGCCGCCCTTGGCGGATCTGCTCCAGCAGCGCGGCGGAGAGCGGGTCGAGCCCGCCGGTCGGGCCGTCGACGGCGGCCGGGTGCCGGCCGTCGTCACGGATCAGCCCGCGGCGCAGGAGCTCGGTGAGCGCCGCCGCCCGCAGGGCCAGGTCCAGGTCGGTCGTGCGGGTGAGCCGCCCGCGCTCGGGGTCGTAGGCGAGCAGGTAGAGCTTCTCGGGCAGATTGACGGGAAGGTCCATCTCGTTCTCCGAAGGATCTGGGACGATCTGCGGAGCGCCCGGCCGCTGCGGTCAGTCCTCGGCGGGACCGCCGTCCTCCGGGCTCTCCTTGGGCGGTCGGCCGCGCCGGGGAAGCCGGGCCGCGCCGCTGGGCATCCGGCCGGCCTCACCGAGGGCGCGGCGGAGCACGAACTCGATCTGGGCGTTGGTGCTGCGCAGTTCGTCCGCGGCCCACCTCGCCAGTGCGTCGTGAACCGAAGGATCCAGTCGCAACAGGAGCTTCTTCCGTTCCGTCGCCAACGCCGCGCCCTTACTGGTAGAGGGAGCCCGTGTTCACGACGGGCTGGGTGCCCCGGTCGCCGCAGAGCACCACCAGGAGGTTGCTCACCATGGCGGCCTTGCGCTCCTCGTCCAACTCCACCACGTCCCGCTCGGCGAGCCGGTCCAAGGCCTCCTCGACCATACCGACGGCGCCCTCGACGATCAGCCGCCGGGCGGCCACCACGGCCCCGGCCTGCTGCCGCTGGAGCATCACCTGGGCGACCTCGGGCGCGTAGGCGAGCCGGGTGATCCGGGACTCGACGACCCGCACACCGGCCGAGGCGACCCGGGCGGCGATCTCGGCGGACAGCTTGCGGGCGATCTCGTCGGCGCCGTCGCGCAGCGACAACTGCCCCTCGTGGTGGGCGTCGTACGGGTAGCTGGTGGCGATGTGCCGGACGGCCGTCTCGGTCTGGATGGCGACGAAGTCGACGTAGTCGTCCACCTCGAACACCGCCATCGCGGAGTCCTCGACCTGCCAGACCACCACGGCGGCGATCTCGATCGGGTTGCCGTCCGCGTCGTTGACCTTCGCGGTCTCGGTCTCGTGGTTGCGGATCCGCAGCGAGATGTGCCGGCGGCTGGTGAACGGGTTCAGCCAGCTGATCCCCTCGGCGCGGATCGTCCCCCGGTAGGTGCCGAGCAGCTGGACCACCCGGGCCGAGCCGGGCGAGACCACCGTCAGCCCGCAGAGCAGGACCAGCGAGCCGAGCAGCAGCAGCGGTCCGAGGACCACCAGCGGAACGCCCGAACCCTTGTTGCCGCCGGCGAGTTGGACCCCGCCGGTGATCAGTCCGGCGAGCCCGGCGAGCACGCCCAGCAGGGCGCCGCCCAGCACCGGCAGCCCCGGGGCGCCGGTGATCACCCGCTCGGTGACCTTCGGGGCCGGGAGGTCGAGGACGGGGCCGTCCTCGACGGAGACGTGCGGTGCGGTCATGGGACCGACTCCCCCCTTGTGCGATGTGCGCCGCGCGGACGTCCGCTGCAGCTGTCAAAGTGATATCACTTTTTTCGCGCGGTGCACCAGGGCCGGGACGGAAGAAACACGGGAGGGCGGCGCGGGGTTCGGCGCGAACGCGTCAGGGGACGCCGGGGCGATGCCCACGGCCGGGTGAATTCCGGCGCGCCACCGACCGGAAGAGGGGGCCGCGCTCTAGACTCTCCGTCGTCACGGGCGGTGAAGGCGCCAGTTCAGGCGCCCCGCCGACGAACGGTCGTACGACACTCGTCACGCGTCGCAGAGGTGGGGCGGGTGGGACTCGAACCCACGACCAAGGGATTATGAGTCGTCAGGCCACCCGCGCCACATTGCACTGCTTGGCACCATCCTGGGCGTTTCCCCAGCTCAGGAAGGTGCTAGCGGCCTTGTACTGCACTGCCTTGCATTCGGTTGCACCGTCACGCCGTTCCCATGACGTTCTCATCTGGGCAGGCCCGAAGAGCATCCGCCAGTCCATACCGCTGCCGAACGGCAAGTCAACGGGCTTTCAAACTGCGGACCAAAGGAGAACCTTTCCCAAGGAAAGTGGCTCTGGCTCCCAATACTTGGGGGCCAGAGCCACCTTCTCATGTCTGGTTCAACCCTACCGGGACCCGGAGCCGAGAACCCGCGCCCCGTGAAGACCCTGTACACCGAACGGCAGCCAGTGCGTTAGCAGGGCTTCTCCGCTCTCGCTGATCAGCGACGTGGAATGGGAAGCAGCGGGACCCGATGAAGGTAGAGGGTGGTGCAGGTACCCCTACCCGGCAAGCGGGTAGGGTGCCTGTCCGGGTCAGCTGGATGCTCTGGTGTTCAGCTGCGCACCAGGGCATTCCACTTCTGGGCAGGGCTGCCATTGCAGTCCCAGAGTTGGAGTCGGGCGGTGTTGGTTGTGGTGCCGCCGGGGAGGTCGATGCAGCGGCCGGATACCGGGTTGTAGAGGCTGCCGTCGGGCCGGGGGACGAAGGTCTGCTGCGGTGCGCCGTTGCCGCAGTCCCAGATCTGCAGGGGGGTGCCGTTGGCGGTGCCGCGTGCGGTGGCGTCGAGGCACTTGCCGAGGGCGCGGAGGCTGCCGTCGGGTTCGAAGGTCCATTTCTGGGCGTTGCTGCCATTGCAGTCGTACAGCTGGACGGCGGTGCCGTTGGCGTTGACGGCGTTGGCGATGTCCATGCACTTGCCGGTCTGGGCGGCGTAGGTGACGGGGCTGTTCTCGGCGTAGAGGCTCAGGGCGTTGACCCAGCCATTCGTCCAGGTGAAGTAGGGGTCGGTGGTGGTGGAGTGGCCCGTGAAGGTCTGGATGACGCCATTGGGGCTCAGGGCCCAGAGGGTGGGCGAGCCGATGCCGGTGAGGTCGCCGTCGGAGCCGATGACGGGCCAGTTGGCGCTGGTGACGCCGTAGCCGATCTTGGTGTCGGTGGCGATGCTTGTGAGGGTGGGGTTGTTGATGCTGCCGCCGTAACCGTCGCTGATGGCGATGGTGCCGGTGATGAAGGTGTAGGCGCGCAGGTCTCCGGTGCCTTGGTTGCGGGCCCACAGGCCGGGGTGGCCCTGGCCGGTCCAGTCACCGGGGGAGATCAGGTCCCAGCCCTTCCAGCCGGTGGCGGCGAGCTTGGTTGGCGAGCCGAAAATGCCGTCGCTGACCGTGGGGTAGAACCAGAGGGCGCCGGTGCCGTCCGGGCTGGCCTCGACGGTGAACAGGCCGGTGCGGTTGAGGAACTTCTTGCTGGTGTCGAGCTTGGTGGTGCTGGGGTCCCCGCTGGCGGCGATCTGCAGGGTGGTGGACCAATCGTTCGCGTTGTAGCCGGTGCAGTCCGTCAGCTTCGGGTCGCAGACGGGCTTGGCCAAGCGGCTGTTGGCGTCGAAGACGCCGGTGACGCCTGCGCTTCCGGGGTTTTGGTAGTAGTAGAGGCTCTGATCGCCGTCCTTGTGGACGATGAGGTCGTCGACGTTGTTTCCGCCGCGCAGGCTGCCGCGGTGGGTGATGCGGTAGTTGGCCCAGGAGTCCCCACCGGGGGTCTTGGCCCTCGGGGCTGCGAGCGGGGCCTTGGCCGCGGTTGCGGGGATGCTGTAGGCGCGCAGGTCGCCGTTGGGGTCGGCGGTGAGGATGTCGGGCAGGGCGTCGCCGGTGACGTCGCCGAAGGTCGGGGCGGGGCTGTTGGGGTTCCAGGGGGCGTAGAAGGCGTACTGCGCGACGGGTGAGAGGTTGCCGGCGTTGTCCTCGGCCTGGATGTAGAGGACGTTGGTGCCCCAGCGTCCGGCGGTCACCTGGATCTGGCCGGTGGGCATGGAGCTGCCGCACTGCCAGGTGGCGTCGACAAGCTGGGGGTCGAAGCTCCAGCGCAGGCAGACCACGCCGGAGGTGTAGCCGCCGCTGGGGTTGGGGTCAGTGGCGGTGAAGGGGATGCCGCCGCTCTGGCCGGCGTAGATCTGGGGGATCTGGCCGTTGCCGCTGGGCGGGAACTGCTTACTGGTGTCGGTGACCGTGGTGGGGAAGGTGAGGGTCGGAGGGGTGAGGTCGACCTTGAAGTAGCAGTTCGGTGTGGGAGCGGACCAGGTCATGCCGTCCACGAGGTCGGTGGCCTGCATGTCGTAGCCGTAGGCGTGACCGTCCTGGATCAGACCTGCGGGCAGTTGGAAGCTGGTGGTGCCACCGTTGCCGACCGGGGCCGTGGTGCCGCTCGCTCCGTTGGAGGAGTTGTAGTCCCAGATGTGGTCCCACGTCGCGGCCTGGGCCTGGGTGGGGCTGCTGACGGTGGCGTTGAGCCAGACGGCGTTGTTCTGGGCGGAGCCGGCGCCGAGCCACGCCCAGTGGCTGTTGTCGCCGTCACCGCAGGACTGGTTGGTCGCAGCGGGGCTGGCCGTGGTGGGGGCGGGCCACACCCCGGGGTTGGTGGGGACGTTGGGCACCCGGTCGTACATCACGGACAGCGCCGGCTGGTAGGTGAAGCGTTTGAAGGCGTACTGGTTGCTCTCGTCGCCGTAGAGGCCGAAGGTCAGCTGCCCGTAGTTGACGTACTGCTTCATCGCGCCGGTGATGTCGAAACTGAACGGCACGTTGCCGGAGCAAGCTTGGTCGTGTCCGGAGCCGCCCACCAAGGCCGTATCGCCGAGCTGGCCCCCCTGCTGTCCGGGCTGGTTGGACCAGGTGGTGCCGTTTCCGATCGGCCCGTTGGTGACGTAGAGGTTGAGCGGGTACTTGGTGGTGCAGGACCAGTCGGCGGAGACGTACTCCTGCATGGTCATCGTCGCGGAGTTGATGACCGCCCCGCCGAGCGAGCTGATGTCGAACTGGTAGAAGCTGCGCTCGATGTCGGCGGGTGAGCAGCTGCCGCCGTTGGGGTAGTAGCCGCACTTGCCGACGCCCGGGTGGTCGGCGGTCGCGGGGCCCTGGCGCATCCAGTTGTTGGAGGTGTGGGAGGACTGGACCCAGGTCCAGGAGTTGCCCGTCAGGGTCCAGGGCAGGTAGTCGGGGTCGATGTAGTACGGGGCGGTGCCGTGGGCCAGGAGGTCCTGGTCGGGGGTGAGGTCGATGCCGGTGTTGTCGGCCTTGACCGGCATGGTGGAGACCTTGGAGGCCGTCCCGGGGCCGGTGTCGGAGCCGACGGCCGGGGACTGCCCCGCATCCGTCGGCGTGGGGGCGGGTGCGTCTGCCGCGGCTGCCCTGAAGGTCAGGGCGGCCTTGGCCGCGGGCGCGGGCGCGGGGGCGGTTGGGGCGGGTGCGGTGGTGCTGTCCCACATCTGCGGGGTGCGGGAGACCCAGCGGGGCTTGCCGTCGTCGCCGACCATGGTGACGTTGCCGTGCTCGTCGCTCTTGACGGTGACACCGTCGAGGGTGGTCCCGAAGTGCAGGTTCTTCAAGACAGGGTTGGCGGCCGCCGTCTGGGTCTTGACGACCAGGACGGTGGTCAGGCCGCCGAGCTTGGTGGCGGTGACCTTGAGGTCGATGTCGGGGGCGACGGACGGGTAGACCAGGCTGTCACCGCTGACGGTGGGCGAGGGAAGCGCGAACGGGGCGGACAGCGCAAGCCTTTTCCCGTCCGCACTGGTCATCGTCGCTAGCGGCCCGTCCCCGCCCTTGGACAGCGCCACCTGTCCCGCCGCGGACTTGGGCGAGAACGTGCCGTCCTGGTTGGCCGCCAGGGTGGCGTCCAGCCCCTGCCACACCCCGCCCCGGCGAACGCGCTGCTGCTCCAGGTGGTTGGTGAGCGCGAGGTGGCCTTCGGGGGTGGCGATGGTCTCGCTGTACTCGGTCGTGAGCGAGTCGATCGGCACGTTCTTCTGCGTGGCCTTGGCCTCGGCGATGGCCTTCTCGGTTGCGCCGGCCGGTGGTCGTTCCTGCAGTTGCTTCGCGGTGATGGCGTCGATCGCGGCCTGCGACGGTACCGACGGTGCGTCGGCGGCGTGGGCATTGGGCCCCGAAAGGCCGATCGTGAGCGCAAGCACGGCTGTCGCCGCCAGGGCCCTGATTGGTCCACCGTTACGGCGGCGCGTTCTGTTCAAAACGGGAATCTCCCCCCAAAGAGCATTTCAAGGTCTGCAAGGGCACAGGCCAGAGGCACCGTAGGAGTCGGCACTGACATCCAGCCAGTTCAATTCGACGGCGAAGTCCCGACTTGCAGCAAATTGGGGCGAATCGTAGACCCACGTGAGAATCCTCACCAGTCACCGAGACTTGACTCTCCGTTATCGCTGTTCGTTAGCATCCGTCAGTTCGGATACAGGACTCGACTCCCGTGTTCGGGGGGTCGAATTTCTTTAGGAGATGTAAAAGAGTGTCATTTATACAACGGTCAGGCCTCAAGAAGGCAAAGGGCGGGGGGAGGAGACTACGGGCACGGCTGGCAACCGTCACGACGGCAGCTATCCTCGGCTCGCTCCTGGCGCCCCTGCCGATCGCGGCCGCGGCGGACGGGCCGGACTACTCGCGCAGATGGTCGCCACCGAACACCGCTCTTCCGAAGACGCCCTCGGTACCGGGGCAGAATGCCGCGCCGGTGCCGGCCGCGAAGCCGGAGCACCCGGTGCCGCCCGCGTGGACCCCGCCGAAGGGCCCGAACCCGCTTGCGGGCGGCCACGCCTCGGTGACCCTCGGCTCCGCGCCCGAGGCACGCCCGCTGGGCGACGGCGAGAAGCCGCAGGCCGGCGCGGAGGCCACGGCGTCGGGCCTGCCGGTCACGGTCGCACCGCTGGCCGGCTCATCGGTGGCGGGCCAGACGATCCAGATCGACGTGGCCGACACCAAGGCAGCGACGACCGCCGGAATCCCCGGTGTGGCGGTGACCCTCACCCGGCCCGGTTCGGGCGATGACGCGCCGGTGCGCCTGGGTGTCGACACCTCCAGCCTGGACGCCGCGTTCGGCGCGAACTGGGCGGCCCGGGCCCACCTGGTGGTCCTGCCCGGCTGCGTGACCACGACGCCGCAGGCCGCCGATTGTCGGAAGCAGATGCCGCTGGAGTCGCACTACGACCCGTCGGCGAAGAAGCTCGTCGCCGACGTCCCGCTGACCGGAACGGGCATCGCGAAGTCCTCGACCACTCCGACCACCAAGACCGCCACCGACGCCTCCGGCACGGCCCGGGCGGTGTACGCGGGGTCCACCACCACCTCGACCACGGTCGGCGTGGTGTCGGGGGCATCGAGCGGGGCCGGCACCTACGCGGCGACTCCGCTCAGCCCCTCCCAGTCCTGGGCCGCCGGCAGTTCGTCCGGCGCGTTCACCTACGGCTACCCCGTGCAGGTGCCGCCGGCGCTCGTCGGCTCGGCCCCGAAGGTGTCGCTGGCCTACGACTCCGCGTCGGTGGACGGGCGGACCTCCTCGACGAACGCCCAGGCCTCCTGGATCGGCGACGGCTGGGACCTCGGGGCCGGCTTCGTCGAGCGTTCCTTCAAGCCGTGCTCGCTGGACGGGATCACCGGCTCCGGTGACCAGTGCTGGGGCGGCGCGAACCTCACCATGTCCCTGGGTGGCCACTCCGGCCAGCTGGTGCCCGACGACTCCTCCTGCCAGTCCAATGCACCGGCGGCGATGGAGCAGTCGGCCTGCACCTGGCGGCTCAAGGACGACGACGGCACCAAGATCCAGTTCCTGACCGGAGCCACCAACGGCACCTGGAACGGCTCCTACATCAAGGTCACCGACACCGATGGCACGGTGTCCTACTTCGGCCTGAACCACGTGCCGGACGCGAACGGCAACCCGACCACACTTGGTGCGGACAGCGGCTCAGCGTGGACCGTCCCGGTCTACTCCCCCAACAGCGGCGACCCGTGCTACGACCCGGCCAAGGGCCAGGGCTCGTGGTGCCAGACCGCGTGGCGCTGGAACCTCGACTTCGTCGTGGACCCGCACGGCAACCTGACCACCTACACCTACGCCCCGGAGACGAACTACTACTCCCGCGGCGGTGCCCAGAACAACGGCAACGGCACCAGCACCGCCTACACCCGCGCCGGAGTGCCCGCCACCATCGGCTACGGCCAGCTCCTCTCGGACCAGTTGAACAGCAACGGCGCCTACAACCCCGCCGCGAAGATCGTCTTCAACACCTCCGAGCGGTGCATCACCTCCACCGCGGCCTGCGATCCGTCCCAGCGCACCGCGGCCAACGCGGCGAACTGGCCTGATGTCCCGCTGGACCAGCAGTGCGACGCCACCAACCCGTGCACCGTCTACGGTCCGACGTTCTGGACCACCAAGTGGCTGTCCTCCATCACCACCCAGGTGAAGGTCAACGGCACCTACCAGACAGCGGACTCCTACACGCTCAACCACACGTTCATCAACGTGCAGAACGCCACCGAGAACACCCAGGTCCCCTGGCTCGCCTCCATCCAGCGCACCGGCCAGGACTCCCAGGCCTCCGGCGGCTCGATCACGCTGCCGCCGGTGTCCTTCACATCCCAGCTGCTGCCCAACCGCGTGGACGGCACCAACCTGGTCCCGGCACCGCCGGCCTACAACCGGCCCCGCATCCAGCTGATCACCACCGAGACCGGCAGCACCGTCGGCGTCAACTACGCCCCCGCCGACTGCTCGCGGACGAACAACGTCATGCCGGCCTCCGCGGACAGCGACACCCGATCCTGCTACAACGTCAAGTGGAACCCGCCCGGATCGATCATCGGCGCGACGCCCGTGGACGACTGGTTCCTGAAGTACCCGGTCGCCAGCGTGACCGTGAACCCGGGCACCCCCGGTTCGATCCCGCAGGTCATTAACTACACCTACGGCAAGGCCGCCTGGCACCGCAACGACTCGGCCGCGATCCAGGACAAGAACCGCACCTGGGACCAGTTCCGCGGCTACGCCTCCGTCACCACCATCACCGGAAGTGGCAACGACGGTCCTCAGTCGCAAGGGTCGACCACCTTCTACCAGGGTATGGACGGCGACCTGCTCGCCAACGGCACCGCCCGCAGCGTCCAGGCCAGCGGCCCGATGAGTGGCAACGTCACCGACTCCGACTGGCTCTCCGGCCGTGCTCTGGAGTCCGACACCTACACCCAGGCCGGCGGCACCATCGCCGGCTACACGGTGCACACCTCCAGCGGGCCGGTCACCACGGCGACACACAACCAGGGCAGCATGCCTGCCCTCCTCGCCCGCTACGCGACCACTACCGCGACCACCACCAACCGGTCACTTAAGGCCGACGGCACCTGGCGCACCACGACGAAGACCACCACGACCGACCCGGCCCACGGCAACCGGATCTCCACCTCGACCGACACTGCCGACGGCCTACCGGACATCTGCACCCGCACCACCTACGCGTCCAACAACGCGAACCCACAGATCTTGGCTCTCCCCTCCGAGGTCATCGGGGTCTCGGGCGCCAACGCATGCACCGCCACGCCCACCGCCGCCAACACCACCGCCTGGACCAGGACGGCCTACGACGGCCAGCCCACCGGGCAGTTCGGCACCGCGCACGACGTGACGGCCCTACTCACTCTCGATCACTTCGACTCTGCGGGCACCCCGCAGTTCAGTGCGGCCAACTCGACGTACGACGGCTACGGACGCATCACCAGCACGACCGACCCCGACGCCACCGACAGCGCGCACCCCAACGGCGCAACCGTCACCACCGCCTACACTGCGGCCAACGCGGGTGAACTGCCCAACAGCATCACAGTCACCAGCCCGGCCCCGGCCGGCGCAAGCGACGCAGCCACCGGCCGCACCACCACCACCAAGTACGACGCCGCCCGTGCACTGCCGGTGGCGGTGACCGATCCCAACGGCCGCACGACCACCGAGGCCTACGACCAGCTCGGCCGCACGACCGGTGTGTGGCTGCCGGGCCGGGACACCAAGGCCGGCGCCAACAAGGCCTTCGCCTACACACTTCCGGGCGTGGTCAACGGCGCCGCCGTGCCCCCGACCGTGACCACCTCCGACCTGCAGGCGAACCCCAACCAGCAGGCGAACGACATCTACACCGTCAAGATCGACATCATGGACGGTGAGGGACGGGCCGTTCAGTCCCAGTCGACACCGGCCCTGTCCGCCTACAAGGGCCGACTGATCACCGATACGGTGTACGACTCCCAGGGCCGCGTCACCCGGGCCAACAGCCCCTGGTACAACGATCAAGGGGCGCCCAGCACCACACCGTTCAAGACACTCACAGAGAAGGTCCCGGCGCAGACATACAACGTCTACGACGGCCTCGGCCGCCCCGTGACGCAGCAGTTCGTCGCCTACGGCGTCACCCAGACCACAACGACCACCGCCTACCCCGGCGCCGACCGGACCGACGTCACACCGCCCACGGGCGCCACACCGACCTCGACCGTCACCGACGCACGCGGTCACAAGGCTCAGCTCTGGCAGTACAAGACCGCCACCGCCACCGGGAATCAGGCCGACGCGGACATCACCACCTACACCTACAACCCGGACGGCCACCTGGCCACGCAGAAGGACGCGGCGGGCAACACCTGGAGTCATGGCTACGACCTGCGCGGTCGGGAGACCTCGACCTCAGACCCGGACACCGGCACCGCCACCAAGACCTACGACGCCGAGGGCCGTCTCGCCACCACCACGGACGCGCGCGGCCAGACCATCGCCTACACCTACGACCTGCTCGGTCGCGTGACGGGCACCTACTCCGGTACGGCCGCGCCTGCCAACCAGCTGACCGGCTTCACCTACGACACGATCCTCAAGGGCAAACCCGCTACCTCGACCCGCTACGTCAACGGCGCCTCCGGTATCACCTACACCAGCTCCGTGCTGGCGTACGACACCGCCTACCACCCGACCAAGACCACCATCACGATCCCCGGCACCGAGATCGGCCAGGGCACCACCCCCTTCACCTACACCTACCAGGCGACCTACGACCCCATCTCCGGTGCACCGATCTCCGACAGGCGCTCGGCCGTCGGAGACATCGCCGCCGAGGTGATCAACTACACCTACGACCTCTATGGACCGCTGCGCAGCTATGGCGCGTTCGGAGGGGCCACCTACGACCTGTCCTCGGACTGGGACGCCTACGGCCGTAACATCCGCTCCACGGTGAACCCCTGGGGCACCCAGATTGTCCTCACAAACACCTACGACGAATCCACCGGCCGCCCACTGCAGCAGTTCGTCGACAAGCAGACCGCGGCCACCGGCGCCGTCCAGCAGCTCACGTACAGCTACAACCCCGCCGGACAGCTCACGGCGATCCGTGACATCCCGGACAACACCCCGTCGTCGACCGACCTCCAGTGCTTCGGCTACGACTACCTCGGCCGACTGACCAACGCTTGGACGGACACCGGCGCGCTCACCCAGGCCGCACAGCCCACGGTCGGCGGAATCGGCGCCTGCGCCAACTCCGCCCCCACCAGCGGCGCCCAGGCGCCTCTTCGGACGACGGTCGGCGGCCCCGCCGCGTACTGGCAGAGCTACGGCTACGACCTCACCGGCAACCGCACCCAGCTCGTCCAGCACGACCCGTCCGGTGACACCACCAAGGACACCACCACCAACCAGACCTTCCCGGCCCCCGGGACGGTCAACGCCCCGACCACCGCTGCCAACACCGGCGGCGGAACGGGTGGACCGCACGCCCTGACCGGCTCCACCACCACAGCGCCGACCGGCACCACCGGAACCAGCGCGCAGTACGACGCGGTGGGCAACACCACCGCCGTCACCGAAACCTCCGGTACCGCCGCCCTGGCCTGGAACAGCGAGAACAAGCTCGCCTCCTACACCAAGACAGGCACCGCCGGACCGACCACCTACCTCTACGACGCGGGCGGCAACCAGCTCATCCGCCGCGATCCCGGCAAGACCACCATCAACCTCGGTGGCGACGAGCTCGTCTACGACACCAACGCCAACACCGTCACCGGCGTCCGCTACTACCAGATCCCGGGCGGCATCACCCTGATCCGCCAGGGCGGCAAATCCACCTACCAGATCGCCGATCGCCACGGCACCGGCACCTTCGCCATCGACGGAACCACTCTCACCGAGGCCCGACGCCCCTCCGACCCGTTCGGCAACCCCCGCGGCACCCAGCCTGCCGCCTGGGCCGGCGACCACGGCTTCGTCGGCGGCACCAAGGACGACGCCACCGGCCTCACCAACCTCGGCGCCCGCGAATACCAGCCCACCACCGGGCGCTTCCTCAACCCCGACCCGATCATCGACCTCACGTCCCCACAGCAGTGGAACGCCTACGCCTACAGCAACAACAACCCCGTCAACCTCAGCGACCCGAGCGGACTCCGCCCCGACGGTGAGGTCGGCGGCTTCGGCAGCCAGGTCTCCCACGGACTCACCGAGACCTGGAGCCCCGACGGAAACGGCGGCTGGGACTGGCACGAGGACGTCGTCTACGGCGCCATGGGCCAGGACAAGCCGTTCGTCGTTCACAACACGGTCAACTTCAACGCCAGCAGCGGCAGGCGCAAGCCTGCTTCCTCCTGGTCGGTCGACGACGTCAAGCCCGGTGGCAACGCCACCTGGCACTCCCTCGCCCACCTCGTGGCCGAACTCAGCGGCGTGAACGACGTCCGGCGCTGCGCGGACGGGGACAAGGCCAGCTGCGCCTGGGCGGTCGTGGGCTTCACACCGATCGGCAAGCTCGGCAAGGGCCTCAAGCTCGCCGAGGAAGGCACCGAGGTCGCCGTTGGTGCGGCCCGGACCGGGGACGACGCCGCACGCGTGGCGGGGAAGGGGAGGGTCGAGGAGGCGGCCGAGAACGCGGCATGCCCCCTTCCCGGCGCGCTGGTTGGTGCGACCCACAGTTTCCCCCCGGGCACCAAAGTTCTTCTGGCAGACGGTACGGCCAAGGCCATTGAGACCCTCCAGATCGGTGATCGGGTCGAGGCAACGGACCCGATAGCCGGGAGCACCGATTCCAAGCCCGTCACACGCACCATTCGTACGCCAGACGATGAGCACTTCACTGACCTGACCCTTCGGGATGCTGATAACCGCATCGGATCTGAGAAGGCGGAGAACCTCACCAGTACCCAGCATCACCCCTTCTGGGACGAAACCACCCATCGCTGGACCAGTGCCTCGGACCTGCACCCCGGCGACAACGTCCGCACTGCAGACGGTCAGACCCTCACCGTCCTGACGGTAAGGAACTACGACGACGCCCCGCATGCCGCCTACGACCTCACCATCGCCGACCTCCACACGTACTATGTACTGGCGGGAAATACGCCAGTCCTGGTGCATAATAACTCGACGGCCTGTAAGGTCGGCGCAAATGGCTGGCCGATTCCCAACACGCGCAACTGCAAGGAGTGCGCCAAGATAATCCAGGACAAGATCGGTGGCGCGATCTATCATGTCAAGGATTCCATGGGCGCCCCGGTGCTCGGCCCGTCCACGCATGACCCGCTCGGGAAGTGGGCCGAGCATTTCGTGGTAATCAAGGATGGCACCGTCTATGACGGATTCACAGGCTCAAATGGCATGGCGTTCGAGCAGTATCGAAATCAGTGGAAGTACGGAGAATATCTAAACTTCACCCCCTGGGATGGCAAGTAAGGTATGGAATTTCGAGAGCTCTGTTTCCACCTGAAGAACCGTCGACGTATGTACGTGCTCGACGATCGCTATTCAACGGTGGTGGCGTTCCTTGAGGGATACAACGTGGCGCTCGATGGCGTGCCACTGTCCGGATTTCAGGACTGGGTTTCCCGCCAGATTCTGAACTCCTCTTGCTCTGTGCACTGGTCGTACGTTGTGGCCTCGACGCGCGCGCCTGGAATTCTTGATGCCAGGACCGGCATCGATCAGATTCCGGCCAATATCGAAATCGCCCTAATCGACGATCTGATCAGCCTGGTCGAGGCTTATCTTGACCGAGATACTCATGCGCCACCCCACTGATGCCTAGACATCAGCAAGCTACAGTAGAGTTCATAGTATGAGTCAGAGGCCCCATCGAATTTGGTGGGGCCTCTGGTGTATGAGGCTGTGCATAGAGCAGTCCCACTGCCGTCAGCCATCGGGTGCTATCAAGGTGTTCCGTGACGAGCTTTCAGAGCAGGCCGCAGACCAGGTGCAACCACGGTCACGAACCTCTCCACGTACTATGCACTCGCTGGAACAGTGCGGGAACGGATGGTCCAATGGGGCGACTCCGCGCCAATGCAATTGCTAGCGAGAGCGTGTCAGACTGAGATGGTCGACATGGAGCATGTAACAGACAATGGAGTAGCAGCGTGAGCCCTCGACCCGAGGGGATAGATCCCCCGGTCATCAGCGGCCTCAGGGCTCGCGAGGTCTTCGAGATTGTCGACGCTGAGGGAGTAGTTGAAGCCCTTCAGATCGCGTTCCAGGATGGCTCGTCCGCAGTATTCACAGCCTGGACGGACTGGTCACTTCTAGTCAATCAGAGGTCGGACCAGAGCATTCCGGACTACCTGCGGCCGGGGGGTGAATATACTCAGCGATCGGTCGGGTTTGATATCCCGGAAGATGGTCTGGAGATTCTCTCTGTGACTTCAACGGTCGACGGGGTCGGGGCTCTCATTGGTGCCGATATCGCAGTGGATGAGCATCTCGTCTCCGTGAGGTTGGTTGGCGGCGAACTTGCGCTATCCATTCAGTAGAGTCGGGAACTCGCGGCCCCAGATCCCAGTGGGACCAAGGTTTCTCTGATTGCCGATCTGGCGCGTGAAGACGCCCTCCTGGAAATGCTTCCAGGAGGGCGTCTTCAGTGCTTTGACGGCAGTAGTTGACGGCAACGTCAACGGACGGGTGCTGCACAAAGTGGCGGGTCGTCGCCGTCGTCGGGCCGGGTCGCAGGGTCGCGGAGGGCGTTGCCGAGGAAGTCGATGGCGTCGCGCTGGAGGCGGAGGCGGACGTGGGCGTACACCGTCGCGGTCACCCCGATGTGGGCATGACCCAACAGTTCCTTGATGACGACGAGTTCGACGCCCTGTTCCAGGAGGAGGGTCGCCGCCGAGTGCCGGAGGTCGTGGAAGCGGATGCGGCGGAGCCTGGCCCGGCGGAGCAGGGCGCTGAAGTGCCGGGTGAGCGTGGCCCCTTCGATGGGGGCTCCGTTGGGCCGGGTGAAGACGTAGCCGCTGTCCTTCCAGCCGGTGCCGGCCGCTTCGCGTTCCTGGCGCTGCTGGTCACGGTGCTGCGCAAGGGGGCGCAGGCACGGTGTGGGCAGAGCGATCCGCCGCTCCGAGCTCTGGGTCTTGGTGGGCGGAGCGGTCAGGCCACCGGAGTTGGTGCGCTGGAGGTGCGGGAGATGCTCCCGGTGCCGCTGGCCAGCTCGAGGTCTTCCCACGGCAAGCCCAGGAGTTCGCCCTTGCGCAGTCCGGTGCGCAGGGCGAGTTCGAACAGCGCGTGCAGCCGGTGTCCGTGGGCGGCGGCCAGGAACTGGCGGGCCTCGTCGGCGGTGAGGGGTTCGAAGCGGCGGGGTGGGGGTGTTCCCATGCGCGCGTTGCGCGCGACGTTGCGCGGGATCTTTTCCTCCCGGACGGCGCGCTCCAGGGCGGACTTGAGCACGGAGTGGATGTAGGCGAGGGTCAGCGGAGAGAGCTGCTTGCCGCAGCACGTGCCAGCCGCGCAGCATCGGGGCCGGTCGCGGGCCGCGTCGAGGCCACGGGCGCAGCATTGGCGGGTGGTGCGGAGCTGGTTGAGCCAGGCGCGCACATCCTTGGCGGTGAGCTTGGCGAGCTTCCTCTTTCCCAAGCCGGGGATGAGGTAGCGGTTCGTGCAGGCGGTGCACCGGGTGTGGGTGTTCTCGCGGAGCTGGTGGACGGCGACATTCTCCAGCCAGTACCTCAGGTACGCACCGAGGCTGCCCTGGGCAGACACCACGGGGACGCCTCGGTTGCTGGTCCGGCAGGGCGTACAGGGAGGAAGTTGTCGACGGCGGTGCCCACGCCCCCGTTGGTTCCGGCGGCGGCGTTGCAGACGCCGTCGGCGGAGGCGAATGGGAATGTGAACCGCTTGACGAGGCCGCCGCCGATGACGGTGTCGTGCTCGCGACCCGAGGCACTGCCCGCCCGGGTCGTCCCGCCGACCGGCGCAGGGGCCGGGGGACTGTGTCGATCAGCCCGCGGGACGAGACCGCTCGGCCCGCAAACGCGCAGCTCAGCGCGGCCGAACGTCAGTGTCACGTTCCCATGCGGGTGAACTTGGGCGTGTAATCACCGTCACCCGGCGGCCTCTCGCCTACAGTTCTCGCAGACGATTTCGACATTTCCGCAGGTCAGTGGCCCGGCCTCGCCGGACTGTGCATCAGACCATCGGTGGGGCGGGTGGGACTCGAACCCACGACCAAGGGATTATGAGTCCCCTGCTCTAACCGGCTGAGCTACCGCCCCGGTTCGCCGCGCGCGCCGGTCGTCGGCCACGGCAGCAGCAGACGGCCCCGCGAGGCCGTCCCGGGCAGCATAGCCGGTCGATCACCCGTGGTGCGCGCCGGGGGCGCAGCTGGGTGCGGGAGGGCCTGCGCCGGTTCCGGTGGCGGGCTCCGGGTGGCGGCGGAGGGCCCGGACAGGGCAGCCTGGGCTGGTGACGATGCGTGGGACGGTCGCGGCGGCCGCGGTACTGGTGCTGGCCTTCGCGCTGGCGGGGTGCACCACCGCGGCGCGGCCCGGCACCGTCGCGCCGACGGTCACCTCGGCACCGCCGAGCGCCGCCGCCGACGCCCACGGCTGGAGCAGGCAGCGCTTCAAGGGGGCGACCGGCAAGCACACCGGGGTCACCCGCACCGCCAAGCCCACCGTGCTCAACGGCCTGGTCGGCGCGGTGTTCACGCGCAACGCGGACGGCGACCACTTCTGCACCGCCAGCGTGGTCGACAGCGCCGGGCTCAACCTGATCGTCACCGCCGCCCACTGCGTCTGGGACCCGAAGATCGGCCGGCGCAGCGACCTGGTCTTCGTCCCCGGCTACCGCAACGGCGACACCCCGAGCGGTGTCTGGCCGCTGCTGGCGGTCAGCGTGGACGACGGCTGGAAGGACCACGCCGACCCGGACATGGACGTCGCCTTCGCCGTCGTCCAGGCGCAGAACGGGCAGCAGGTGCAGCAGGTGCTCGGCGCCAACCAACTGGGCGTCAACCGCGGCTACCGGGTCCCGGTGCGGGTGACCGGCTATCCGGGCAGCAGCGACGTCCCGATCACCTGCTCCAACACCACCACCGAGCAGAGCGCCACCCAGCTGCGGATCGACTGCCCCGACTACACCGGCGGCACCAGCGGCAGCCCCTGGGTCACCGACTTCGACCCGTCCACCAGGACCGGCACCGTGGTCGGCGTGATCGGCGGCTACCAGGAGGGCGGGAACAGCCCGGACACCTCGTACAGCAGCTACTTCGGCGACCGGGTCCAGGCGCTCTACGACCGGGCCACCGGCTGACCGGGCCGGACCCGGGCCGAACCCGGGCCGATTCGAACACCCGGCAGTGGCGCCGCCGGGCACGGCCTGGTAGATCTTCCTCTCGAACGGCGGAACGCACGGCCCGGATGCCCGCCCCGAAGAACGAGACGGAGCCCCGATGGCCCCCCGCCCGGTGCCGCCCGCGCGCGCGGCCGGAGCGACCGCGCTGGCCGCCCTGCTGCTGACCGCCGGCACCGCGTGCGGCAGCGGGCCGGACCGGGCGCCGAACGCCGAGGTCGCCCAGCAGAGCGCGGCCCGCGACCGGATCGGCACGCTGTCCGTCCACAGCGCCCAGGGCCCGCGGTCCTGCACGGCGAGCGTGGTGCGCAGCCCCGCCCGCAACCTGCTGGTCACCGCCGCGCACTGCGTGCAGAACCAGCGGGTCGGCCTGCTGGACGGCCTGGTGTTCACCCCCGGCTACCGCAACGGGTACTCGCCGTACGGGAGTTGGCAGGTGCAGTCGATCACCGTCGATCCCCGCTGGGCCTCCGACGACGACCCGGACTACGACGTGGCGTTCGTCACCGTCCGCCCGGCCGACGGCCGGCAGGTCGAGGACGCGGTCGGCGGCAACCCGCTCGGCACCGGCCGGGGCGTCGGACTGGCGGTCTCGGTGACCGGCTACCCGAACGAGAGCGACGAGCCGATCACCTGCGCGGTCCGGACCAGCTCGCAGAGCTCCACCCAGGAGCGCTTCGACTGCGGCGGCTACACCGACGGCACCAGCGGCAGCCCGTGGGTGACCGGCGACGGCACGGTGGTCGGCGTGATCGGCGGCTTCGAGGAGGGCGGGGACACCCCGGGCACCTCGTACAGCGTGGCCTTCGACCAGCGGGTCGCCGACCTGTACCGGCGGGCGACCGCCTGATCCCCGCCGCGCCCGCCCCGCCCTCGGCGCCGGGGCGGGGCAGGGCGGCCGGGTGACGCACGCGACACCGGGGCGGACAACACGAAGGCCCCCCGGTCGTCCGAGGGGCCTTCGCTCTGAGCAGTCACCGGGCGGGCCCGGTGCAGCTCCCGCAATTGGACTCGAACCAATAACCTGCCGATTAACAGTCGGCTGCTCTGCCAATTGAGCTATGCGGGATCGCGGTACCCAACTTCCGTACCACGGGCGGGAATCGCGCTCCGAGGAGCACTTCTCCCGAGCTCCCCCAATTGGACTCGAACCAATAACCTGCCGATTAACAGTCGGCTGCTCTGCCAATTGAGCTATGGGGGATCGGCTTCCGCTTCGGCTCCCGTGACCCGGGCTCCTCGGCGCTCGCTGCGGGACATACATTAGCGCACTCGGGGGGGTGGTCCGCCAATCGTTTCCCCGGCCGCCCCGGACCGCCGGCCCGGCGTGCCCCGCGCGCGCCCCCGACGGCACCCGGGGATGCTGGGGTCGCGGACGGTTCGCCGTCCCGGGCAACGGGTAGGGCAATGCGGCAGAAGGCCGCCAGGAGAGGGTGGGTCCGATCATGTGGAAGCTGTCGATGGCCGCGGGTTTCGCGGCCGGCTACGTCCTCGGCTCGCGGGCCGGGCGCCGGCGCTACGAGCAGATCACCGAGGTCACCCGGCGGATCGCCCGGAACCCCACCGTGCAGGGGGCCACCGACCGGGCGCGGCAGCAGGCCGGCGTGGTGGCCGGGAAGGCGGCCGGTGCCGTCGCGGACCGGGTCGGGGACAAGCTGCCGAACGCCGTCACCGACCGGGTGCCGTACTTCACCCGCTCCCGGGCGGAGGACGACGGCTGGGGCACCGTCCGCCCGTGACCGGGCGGTAGCCCGCGTTCCCGACCGGGCGGTGATCCCACGGCAAAGGAGATCCCAACGCCCGGTCCCGAACCGGCAACGGCTCACCCGGCCCGGACGCGTACCGGGCCGGGCTGAGGCATGATCTCGACATGGCCATCGTCGCGGGGATAGACAGCTCGACCAGCCGCACCAGGATCGTCGCGTGCGACGCCGACACCGGCACCGTCCTGCGCTCCGGCAAGGCGCCGCACCCCGTCCCCGAGGACCAGGACCTGCGCCCCGGCGAGGCCGACCCGCAGGTCTGGCTGCACTCCCTCGGCGACGCCGCGGCCGGCGGCCTGCTGGAGGGCGTCCGGGCGATCGGCGTCAGCGCCCAGCAGCACGGCATGATCGGCCTGGACGCGGGCGGGGTGCAGGTGCGGCCCGCGATCCTGTGGAACGACCCGCGCTCCAGCGGCGCCGCCGCCAAACTGCTGGACGCCCTCGGCGGCCCGGCCGCGTGGACCGCCGCGATCGGTGCCGTCCCCGGCCCCACGTACACCATCGCCAAGCTGCGCTGGCTGGCCGAGTTCGAGCCGGCCAACGCCCGCCGGGTCGCCGAGGTGCTGCTGCCGCACGACTGGCTGGTCTGGCAGCTGCTCGGCCACCCCAAGCGCCGCACCACCGACCGCGGCGACGCCTCCGGCACCGGCTACTGGTCCCCGATCACCGGCGAGTACCGGCAGGACCTGGTCGAGCTGGCGCTCGGCCACGAACTCCGGCTGCCCGACGTGCTCGGCCCCGCCGAACCCGCCGGGCACACCCCCGAGGGCCTGCTGATCTCGGCCGGCACCGGCGACAACATGGCCGCCGCCCTGGGCCTCGGCCTCGGCCCGGGCGACGCGGTGGTCTCGCTCGGCAGCGCCGGGACGATCTTCGCGGTGCACGAGGAGGCCGTGGTGGACGCCACCGGCCTGGTCTCCTCCTTCGCCGACGCGAGCGGCCGCCACCTGCCGATGGTCGCCACCCTCAACGCCGCCCAGGTGCTGCGCTCCACCGCCGCCATGCTCGGCCGGGACCTGGAGGGGCTGAGCGACCTCGCCCTGCACTCCTCCCCCGGCGCCTACGGCCTGGTGCTGCTGCCCTACCTGGACGGCGAGCGCACCCCCGCGCTGCCGCACGCCGCCGGCACCCTGACCGGCCTGCGGGCCGAGGCGATGACCCCTCAGCACCTGGCCCGGGCCGCCGTCGAGGGCATGCTGTGCAACACCGCCGACGCGCTGGACGTGCTGCGGGCCCAGGGCGTCGGGATCAAGCGGGTGTTCCTGCTCGGCGCGGCCGGCCGGCTTCCCGCCGTCCGGCACATCGCCCCGATGCTGTTCGGCGTCCCGGTCGTGGTGCCCCCACCGGGCGCGCACGCCGCCCGCGGCGCCGCCCGGCAGGCCGCCTGGGCACTGGCCGGCACCCCCGAGCCGCCGGAGTGGGCGCTGCCGGACGCCGAGACGGTCGAGCCCGAGGGCGAACAGGACCTGGCGATCGGGTCGGCGGTGCGCCAGCAGTACCGCGCCGCCCGGGACCAGATCCACCCGGAGGCCGCCACCGGCCCGTCCGCCTGAAACCCTGCCGCCCGGGGCAACCCCCTTTGGCCGGAGTCCGCCGGTGAAGATGCGTCACCCGGCGCCCGGTGGGAGCGTGGGTCGGGACACGGCCACCGAGGCGAAGGGCGACACGCACCCATGGCCCTGCACAAGGGGACCGGCGACGACCGCCGGCTGAGCGTCAGTCCGTTCCTCGGCATCACCGACCCGCTGGGCGCGATGGAACTCGCCCCGCCGGTGCACCGGCTCGGCGAGGGGGCGGTCGCGGCCGACACCGCGTACCAGCTGATCCACGACGAGCTGATGCTGGACGGCAGCGCCAAGCTCAACCTGGCGACCTTCGTCACCACCTCGATGGAGGCGCAGGCCACCCGGCTGATGACCGAGTGCCTGGACAAAAACATGATCGACAAGGACGAGTACCCGCAGACCGCCGAACTGGAGCGGCGCTGCGTGGCCATCCTCGCCGACCTCTGGCACGCCCCCGACCCGGACGCCGCGGTCGGCTGCTCCACCACCGGCTCCAGCGAGGCCTGCATGCTGGCCGGCATGGCGCTCAAGCGCCGCTGGATGCGCCGCAATCCCGAGCGCTACGCGGCCGGGGCCCGGCCCAACCTCGTGATGGGCGTCAACGTCCAGGTCTGCTGGGAGAAGTTCTGCACCTTCTGGGAGATCGAGGCCCGCACCGCACCGATGGAGGGCGAGCGCTTCCACCTCGGCCCCGAACAGGCCGTCGCGCTGTGCGACGAGAACACCATCGGCGTGGTCGGCATCCTCGGCTCGACCTTCGACGGCTCGTACGAGCCGATCGCGGAGATCTGCGCGGCCCTGGACGAGCTCCAGGAGCGCACCGGCCTGGACGTCCCGGTGCACGTGGACGGCGCCTCCGGCGGCATGGTGGCGCCCTTCCTCGACCCGGAGCTGGTCTGGGACTTCCGCCTCCCCCGGGTGCAGTCGATCAACACTTCCGGCCACAAGTACGGGCTGGTCTACCCCGGCGTCGGCTGGGCGCTGTGGCGGGACAAGGAGGCCCTGCCCGAGGAACTGGTCTTCCGGGTCAACTACCTGGGCGGCGAGATGCCGACCTTCGCGCTCAACTTCTCCCGGCCCGGCGCGCAGGTCGCCGCGCAGTACTACGTCTTCCTGCGGCTCGGCCGGGCCGGTTTCCGGGCGGTCCAGGGCGCCTGCCGGGAGGTCGCCGGCTACCTGGCCGGGGAGATCGGGAAGCTCGACTGCTTCCGGCTGCTGACCCGCGGCGACCAGGTCCCGGTGTTCGCCTTCACCACCACCGAGGACGTCACCTTCGACGTCTTCGACGTCTCACGGCGGCTGCGCGAACGCGGCTGGCAGGTCCCCGCGTACACCTTCCCGGCGAACCGGCAGGACCTGTCGGTGCTCCGGATCGTCTGTCGCAACGGCTTCTCCCGGGACCTCGCCGACCTGCTGCTGGCCGACCTCAACCGGCTGCTGCCGGAGCTGCGCCGCCAGCCCGTCCCGCTCCAGGAGCTGGGCGTGCCGGTCCGCGAGGGCTTCCACCACTGAGGCGTGTCCTGGGGCGGGGGGGGGGGGGGGGGGGGGGAGGGGGGGGGGAGAGGGGGGGGGGGGGGGGGGGGGGGGGGGGGGGGGGGGGGAGGAGAGGGGGGGGGGGGGGGGGGGGGGGGGGGGGGGGGGGGGGGGGGGGGGGGGG
>NZ_JBVIWC010000014.1:0-119889 GCF_055594965.1 Kitasatospora sp. NPDC040550
CCCCCCCCCCCCCCCCCCCCCCCCCCCCCCCCCCCCCCCCCCCCCCCCCCCCCCCCCCCCCCCCCCCCCCCCCCCCCCCCCCCCCCCCCGCCCCCACATCCACCACCCACGCGGACACCCCCGAACGCACTACGGAGGCCCAGCGGTGCACGACCTACCGCAGCAGCTGGCCAACGGCCTGATCCTCGGCGCCCTCTACGGACTCGTCGCGATCGGCTACACGATGGTCTACGGCATCGTCCAGCTCATCAACTTCGCCCACGGCGAGATCGTCATGGTCGGCGGCTTCGGCGCCCTGACCGCCTACCTCGCCCTCCCCGGCGGCACCACCCTGTGGCTGGCCCTACCCCTCATGCTGATCGCCGGCATCCTGGTCTCCACCCTCACCGCCGTCGCCGCCGAGCGCTTCGCCTACCGGCCGCTGCGCAACGCCCCCCGGCTCGCCCCCCTGATCACCGCGATCGGGCTGTCCATCTTCCTCCAGCAGCTCGTCTTCTCCTTCTACCCCGACGCCAAGAAGGCCCGGGTCTTCCCCAAGATCCCCGGCGACCCGTTCAGCCTCGGCTCCGTCACCATCCAGCGCAGCGACATCTTCCTGATCATCGCCGCCCCGCTGTGCATGCTCGCCCTCGGCTGGTTCGTCACCCGCACCCGCTCCGGCCGCGCCATGCAGGCCACCAGCCAGGACCCGGACACCGCCAAGCTGATGGGCATCGACACCGACCGCATCATCGTCATGGCCTTCGCCATCGGCGCCGCGTTCGCCGCCGTCGCCGCCGTCGCCTACGGACTGCGCAGCGGCCAGGTCGACTTCCGGATGGGCTTCATCCTCGGCCTCAAGGCCTTCACCGCCGCCGTCCTCGGCGGCATCGGCAACATCTACGGCGCCATGCTCGGCGGCCTCGCCCTCGGCCTCGCCGAAGCCCTCGCCACCGGCTACATCCAGCACCTGCCCGGCATGCACCTCTTCGGTGGCGGCGCCTGGAAGGACGTCTGGGCCTTCGTACTCCTCATCCTCGTGCTCCTCGTCCGGCCCCAAGGCCTGCTCGGCGAGCGCGTCTCGGACAGGGCGTGACCACCATGACCACCACCAGCACCGAGACCACCCCGGTCATCCCCCTGCCCGCCACCGCCGCCACCGCCCTCACCGGCCTCGGCGCCCTGCTCACCGCCGCCTCCGCCGCCATGTCCTGGACCTGGACCAGCGACTTCCCCGGCGACCTCACCTACTACGGCTCCCCGGCCGGACTCCAGTGGCTCGCCGTCGTCGCCGGCATCCTCACCCTGGTCCTGCTGCTCGCCGCCCAGGGCGTCCCCGGCCTGCGCTGGGCCGCCCCCAGCCGCAGCAACAACGCCGTCCTGTTCGCCGCCACCGGCGCCCTCGCCGTCGCCGCCTACTCCGTCACCGCCATCTCGGTCGAACTCGGCGGCCTCGCCAACCTCGAACCCGGCGGCTGGGTCCTCGCCGCCGGCGGCCTGCTCGGCGTCATCGGCGCCCTCGGCCTCCCGCTCGACCGGCGCACCGCCGTCCCGCTGCGGATCCTCGACAAGCGGCTCTTCCTGCTCGTCCCCGCCGCCCCCATCGGCTGGTTCGCCGCCCACGCCATCCCGGACGACCAGCCCGTCGCCCCGGTGACGACCGCCCTGGCCGGCGCCCTCGCCATCGCGGCCGGCGTCGTCCTGCTGCTCCAGCTCGGCCACCTCGCCAACAGCCGGATCCGCCTCGGCACCGTCGAGCGCCCGCTCCCCGCGGCCCGCCGACTCCCCTCCTGGGTCGAGGTCCTGCTCATCGTCCTGGCCTTCGGACTCGGCCTGTACGCGATCACCTTCGGCATCGACACCGAGTACGGCGAGCTCTTCATCGGCTACCTGCTGCTCGCCGCCCCCTCGATCGCCGCCCTCGCCAAGTCCGGACTGCTCGGCCGGCTGCGCGCCCTGACCGTCAAGTACCGCCCGGTCACCACCGGCGCCGCGTTCGCCGCCGCCGCCAGCTTCCCCTTCACCCAGAGCAGCGACCAGTACACCTCGGTCGCCACCAACATCCTGATCTTCGCCACCGTCGCCCTGGGCCTCAACATCGTCGTCGGCCTGGCCGGCCTGCTCGACCTCGGGTACGTCGCCTTCCTCGGCGTCGGCGCCTACGCCGCCGCCCTGGTCTCCGGCTCCCCCGCCTCGCCCATCCACGTCCAGTTCCCGTTCTGGGCCGCGATGCTCACCGGCGCCGCCGTCTCCATGGTCTTCGGCGTGCTGATCGGCGCCCCCACCCTGCGGCTGCGCGGCGACTACCTCGCCATCGTCACCCTCGGCTTCGGCGAGATCTTCCGCATCACCATGCTCAACCTCAACGGCACCACCGGCCCCAAGATCACCAACGGCTCCAACGGCATCCCGCGCATCCCCGACCTGGAGATCTTCGGCTTCGACCTCGGCAAGCCGCACACCGTCGGCGGCATCGAACTCGGCCGCTTCTCCAACTACTACCTGCTGATGCTGCTGGTCACCGCCCTCGTCGTGCTGATCTTCGCCCGCGTCGGCAACTCCCGCATCGGCCGCGCCTGGGTCGCCATCCGCGAGGACGAGACCGCCGCCGAGGCCATGGGCATCAACGGCTTCCGCCTCAAGCTGCTCGCCTTCGCCCTCGGCGCCTGCCTGGCCGGCCTGGCCGGCACCGTCCAGGCCCACGTCAGCTACACCGTCACCCCCGACCAGTACACCTTCGCCGAAGCCCTCCCGCCGAACTCCGCCTTCCTGCTCGCCGCCGTCATCCTCGGCGGCATGGGCACCATCAGCGGCCCGCTGGCCGGCGCCACCCTCCTCTTCCTCATCCCCAAGAAGCTGGAGTTCCTCTCCGACTACCAGCTCCTCGCCTTCGGCGCCGCCCTCATCGTCCTGATGCGCGTCCGCCCCGAAGGACTCATCCCCAACCGGCGCCGCCAACTCGAGTTCCACGAAGCCGCCATCCCGGCCCAGCCCACCGGCGAACCGGGCGCACTCACCAAGGCAGGGGCGTGACGCGCCAGATGACCACCACCGCAACGCCACCCACCGCAACGCCCCTGCTCGACGTCACCGGCGTCACCATGCGCTTCGGCGGCCTCACCGCCGTCAACGACGTCTCCCTCACCGTCGGCGAGGGCGAGATCATCGGCCTCATCGGCCCCAACGGCGCCGGCAAGACCACCTTCTTCAACTGCCTCACCGGCCTCTACGTCCCCACCGAGGGCACCGTCCGCTACCGCGGCACCCAACTGCCCCCCAAACCCCACCTCGTCACCCAGGCCGGCATCGCCCGCACCTTCCAGAACATCCGGCTCTTCGCCAACATGACCGTCCTGGAGAACGTCCTCGTCGGCCGGCACAGCCGCACCAAGGAAGGCATCTTCGCCGCCATCCTCCGCGGCCCCCGCTACCACCGCGCCGAAGCCGAGAGCCGCGAGAAGGCCATGGAACTCCTCGCCTTCACCGGCCTCGCCGAAAAGGCCGACCACCTCGCCCGCAACCTCCCGTACGGCGAACAGCGCAAGCTGGAGATCGCCCGCGCCCTCGCCTCCGACCCCGGCCTGCTGCTCCTCGACGAACCCACAGCGGGCATGAACCCCCAGGAGACCCGCGCCGCCGAGGAACTCGTCTTCGCCATCCGCGACCGCGGCATCTCCATCCTCGTCATCGAGCACGACATGCGGTTCATCTTCAACCTCTGCGACCGCACCGCCGTGCTCGTCCAGGGCCAGAAGATCGTCGAAGGCGACCGCGAGACCGTCCAGAACGACGAACGCGTCATCACCGCCTACCTCGGCGCCCCGCTCGAAACCCCCGCAACACCGGAGGACCCCAAGTGACCGCACTCCTCGAGGTCGAGGACCTCCGCGTCGCCTACGGCAAGATCGAAGCCGTCAAGGGCATCAGCTTCACCGTCGAACAGGGCGAGGTCACCACCCTCATCGGCACCAACGGCGCCGGCAAGACCACCACCCTGCGCACCCTCTCCGGCCTCCTCAAGCCCACCGCCGGCCGGATCACCTTCGACGGCCAGGACCTCTCCACCGTCCCCGCCCACAAGATCGTCGCCCTCGGCCTCGCCCACTCCCCCGAGGGCCGGCATATCTTCCCGCGCATGACCATCGAGGAGAACCTCCTCCTCGGCGCCTTCCTGCGCACCGACACCGCCGGCATCCAGTCCGACGTGGAACGGGCCTACACCCTCTTCCCGATCCTCGGCGAACGCCGCAAGCAGGCCGCCGGCACGCTGTCCGGCGGCGAGCAGCAGATGCTCGCCATGGGCCGGGCCCTGATGTCCCAGCCCAAGCTGCTCATGCTGGACGAGCCCTCGATGGGCCTCTCCCCGCTGATGATGCAGAAGATCATGTCCACCATCGTCGAACTCAAGGCGTCCGGTACGACCATCCTGCTGGTCGAACAGAACGCCCAGGCCGCCCTGTCGCTCTCCGACCGCGGCTACGTCATGGAGACCGGCCGCGTCGTCCTCTCCGGGACGGGCGCCGACCTCCTCCACGACGAGTCCGTCCGCAAGGCCTACCTCGGCGAGGACTGAGCCCGCACACGCGGAAGGGCCCGGCGGATCCGATCCGCCGGGCCCTTCGCCTGCGCGCTACTCGCCCTTGTCGCCCTCTTCCGCCTTCTTGCGGTCCTGGGCCTCGCCCTCCTCGATGACCGCCTCGGCCACCGCCGCCATCGTCATCCGCCGGTCCATCGAGGTCTTCTGGATCCACCGGAAGGCAGCCGGCTCGTTCAGCCCGAACTTCGTCTGCAGCACGCCCTTGGCGCGGTCCACCAGCTTCCGGGTCTCCAGCCGCTGGGTGAGATCCCCGATCTCCTTCTCCAGCTCCCGCATCTCGGTGTACCGCGACACCGCCATCTCGATCGCCGGCACCAGGTCCGACTTCGAGAACGGCTTCACGATGTACGCCATCGCCCCCGCGTCCCGCGCCCGGTCCACCAGCTCCCGCTGCGAGAACGCGGTCAGCATCAGCACCGGCGCCAGGTGCTTCTCGTGGATCTGCTCGGCGGCGGAGAGCCCGTCCAGGATCGGCATCTTCACGTCGAAGATCGCCAGATCCGGCTTGAGCTCCTCGACGAGCCGCACCGCCGTCTCCCCGTCCCCGGCCTCACCGACGACGGTGTACCCCTCCTCCTCCAGCATCTCCTTCAGGTCGAGACGGATCAGCGCCTCGTCCTCGGCGATCACGATCCGGGTGATCTGGGGCATATCGGTCTCAAGCGGCTGTGCCTGCTCGTCGGCGGTGCTCACTGGGCTCCTAGTTCCGGCGGGGTACTGCATGCACGAGGGTACCTAGACACGGTATGTTTGAGACACGACGCGAAGGCAATCGCCTTCGAATCGTAGGCCCCGATAGCCCAATCGGCAGCAGGCGATGGTCTCAAACACCATACAGTGTGGGTTCGAATCCCACTCGGGGCACTTTTCCTTCGAATCGAAGGAGTCCGCCAGCCAGACAATGGTTGGCGATCTTCGCCCAACCGGGTGAAGATCCGGGCATTTTCCTGATGCGCCCAAGAACTTCGTGCACGCTCGGCCACATGTACGAGCTCTCCGTGCGCGAACAAGCCGTCCACCTCCTGCGGCGTGGCACAGGCACCTCCGAGACCGCCCGCCGCCTTGGAGTTCCCGTCGGGACGGTCTCCTGGTGGAAACACAGGGACCTCGCCAAGCGAGGCGAACTTCCCGGCCGCAAGCACTCCACCTGTATGCACTGCGGCGGCTGCGACCTGAATCGCCCCGCCTACTCATACCTGCTCGGTCTCCACCTGGGCGACGGCCACATCAGCCACCCGAAGCAGCACCGAGTCCCCAGCCTCTTCATAACCTGTGACGACAAGTGGCCAGGGATCATGGATGCCGTCGAGACGGCCATGCGGCAGGTCTTTCCCGTTCTCACGCCTTGCCGCGTGCGGTGCCCTGGCTGCCACAACGTCAAGGTGTACTCGAAGCACCTGCCGTGCTACTTCCCCCACCACGGACCGGGCAAGAAGCACGAACGCACGATAGCCCTGGAGCCCTGGCAGCAGGAGATCGTCGACGCCCACCCCTGGGAGTTCCTGCGCGGCCTCATCCACTCCGACGGCTGCCGCATCACCAACTGGGCGACCCGCACCGTCAACGGCGTCACGAAGCGCCACGAGTACCCGCGGTTCTTCTTCACCAACACCTCGACCGACATCATCGGCCTCTTCACCGCCACCCTCGACGCCGTCGGTGTCCAGTGGAAGGCATCGACCCCCCGCCCGACCGGCCAGGTCAACATCTCCGTCGCCCGCAAGGACTCCGTCGCCCCGATGGACGCCCACATCGGCCCCAAGTCCTGACAACGCCATGTACGACATGGCCACGCGTCGGCGCGCGCTCGACCTCCACGCATCAGGCCTGACGTTCAGCCAGGTCAGCCGCGCGACGGGCATCTCCCGCTTCGCGATCCGCGAGTGGGCGTCCGGCACAGTCCCCAGCCCTCGCATGACCGCCGAGTGCCCGGTCCGCGACGGCCGGCTCGACCCATCCCGCCCACGCGCGGAGTACGCCTACCTGCTCGGCCTCTACCTCGGCGACGGCTGCATCAGCGAGGGCCGCCGCAAGGTCCACGCCCTCCGCATCGCCTGCTGCGACGCCTGGCCCGGCCTCATCGACGAGTGCGAGCGGGCCGTCTCCGCCGTCATGCCGCACAACAAGGTCAACCGCGTCCGCGCGCCCGGCTGCACCAGCGTCGTGAGCACCAGCAAGCACTGGCCCTGCCTCTTCCCCCAGCACGGCCCCGGCCCGAAGCACCTGCGGTCGATCTCCCTCGCGCCTTGGCAGCAGGAGATCGTGGACGCCCACCCGTGGGAGTTCCTGCGCGGCCTCATCCACTCCGACGGCTGCCGCATCACCAACTGGGCGACCCGCACCGTCGGTGGCGTCACGAAGCGCTACGAGTACCCGCGGTACTTTTTCACCAACACCTCGACCGACATCATCGGCCTCTTCACCGCCACCCTCGACGCCGTCGGCGTCGCCTGGAAGGCCGCTCCGCGCGCGACCGGCGCCACCAACATCTCCGTCGCCCGCAAGGACTCCGTCGCCCTCATGGACGCCCACATCGGTCCCAAGTACTGACAGCGGCGCGACCCCTGGCAGGGCCGCGCCGCCTGAGCAACGTCAGTCGTCCAGGGTCCCCACGTGGTGGACGCGGACGAGGTTGGTGGAGCCGGCCAGGCCGGGCGGGGAGCCGGCGGTGATGACGACGATGTCGCCCTTCTGGCAGCGGCCGAGGGAGAGCAGGGCCGCGTCGACCTGTTCGACCATCTGGTCGGTGGTCGGGGCGAAGGGGCCGAGGAAGGTCTCCACGCCCCAGGTGAGGGCGAGTTGGCTGCGCACGGCCGGTTCGTAGGTGAAGGCGAGCACCGGGATGGGCGAGCGGTAGCGGGTGAGCCGCCGGGCGGTGTCGCCGGACTGGGTGAAGGCGATCAGGTACTTGGCGTGCAGGAAGTCGCCGATCTCGGCGGCCGCGCGGGCGACGGCGCCGCCCTGGGTCCGCGGCTTGCTGCCGGTGGTCAGCGGGGGCAGTCCGGCGGCCAGGATGTCGTTCTCGGCGGCTTCGATGATCCGGCCCATGGTCTTGACCGTCTCGATCGGGAACTTGCCGACCGAGGTCTCGCCGCTGAGCATCACCGCGTCCGTCCCGTCGAGGACGGCGTTGGCGACGTCGGAGGCCTCGGCGCGGGTGGGCCGGGAGGCGTTGATCATCGAGTCGAGCATCTGGGTCGCCACGATGACGGGCTTGGCGTTGCGCCTGGCCAGCTTGATGGCGCGCTTCTGGACCAGCGGGACCTGTTCGAGGGGCATCTCCACGCCCAGGTCCCCGCGGGCCACCATGATGCCGTCGAAGGCGTCCACGATGGAGTCGAGGTTCTCGACCGCCTGCGGCTTCTCGATCTTGGCGATGACCGGGACGTACCGCCCCTCCTCGGCCATCACCCGGTGCACGTCCTCGATGTCGCGCCCGGTGCGGACGAAGGAGAGCGCGATCAGGTCGGCGCCGGTGCGCAGCGCCCACCGCAGGTCGGCGACGTCCTTGTCGCTGAGTGCGGGGACGGAGACGGCGACGCCGGGGAGGTTGAGGCCCTTGTGGTCGGAGACGAGTCCGCCTTCGATGACGAGGCATCGCACCCGTGGTCCGTCGACGGCGACGACTTCGAGGGTGACGCGGCCGTCGTCGACGAGGATGCGTTCGCCGCGGCTGACGTCGCCGGCGAGGCCGGCGTAGGTGGTGCCGCAGATGTCCTTGTCCCCCACGACGCCGTTGTCGGTGGAGATGGTGAACTCGTCGCCGCGTTCGAGGAGTACGGGCCCGTGGGCGAAGGTGTCGAGTCGGATCTTCGGGCCTTGGAGGTCGGCGAGGACGCCGACGCTCCGGCCGGTCTCGTCGGCGGCCTTGCGGACGCGACGGTAGCGTTCCTCGTGTTCGGCGTGGGTGCCGTGGCTGAGGTTGAAGCGGGCGACGTCCATTCCGGCGTCGACCAGGGTCTTGATCTGGTCGTACGAGTCGGTGGCCGGCCCGAGGGTGCAGACGATTTTTGCTCGGCGCATACTGCTGAGGGTAGGCATTACCGGCGCGTAACCTCGACGCGGGTCCGGACTGCGGGATGACCTTTGTCGTAAGGCGAGTTGAACAATCTGACACTTCCTCGGACCGGTGTGCGAGGGGTTCGTCGAGGGTTGTTCGGGCGCCCTCCCGGAGCCCCTCTTCCGATGCGATTCCGTGAAACGGTGTTCACCCCCGGTTCACCGCGCCTTCCGCCCGTGCTCCCCGCCCGGCGGGACGCTCGTCACCCCCGGGTGACCGCATCCGGGTGGCGGAGCAACGAGGGGGAGGCGCTCGCGATGAGACGACGCGCTCTGGGGGTGCTCGCGGCCCTGGCCCTGCTGGGCGGGGTGACGTACGCGCTGGTCCCGGAGGACGCCGGGACCGGCCCGACGAAGACGGTCACGGTCACCGGGCTGATCGGTTCGGAGAAGCGGAGCTTCTTCGAGAACGCCGAGGTGAAGGCCGAGTTGGCGAAGCAGGGGGTGGAGGTGCACGCCGACTCGACCGGTTCGTGGACGATGAGCGAGCAGGCGAGGAGCAGTTCCGGGCTGGACTTCGCGTTCCCGGCGAGCACCGCGCCGGCCCGGGAGATCCAGCGCGACTGGGGGTTGCAGGACTCGCCGCTGGTGCCGTTCTACTCACCGCTGGTGGTGGTGGCGCACGCGCCGGTCGCGCAGATCCTCAAGGACAGCAACCTGGCCGCGAAGGACGATTCGACCGGTGTGTGGACGTTCCGGATGGACGAGTACGTCCGTGCCCTCAAGGCCGGGCGCAAGTGGCAGGACCTGGCGGGCGCGGGGAGCCACGGGGAGTTGTCGGGCCCGGTCTTCGTCACCACCACCGATCCGGAGAGTTCCTCCTCGGGGGCGTTGTACATCGCGCTGCTGTCGTACGTCCTGAACAACAACCTGGTGGTCTCCGACGACGCCGGGGTCGAGGCCGCCCGGCCGGTCCTGTACCAGGCGACCGCGCTGCAGGGCGGCCAGAAGAGCAGCAGCGACGAGCCGTTCCGGGACTTCCTGGCCGGGGTGGGCAACCCGCTGATCTTCGGCTACGAGTCGCAGGTCGCCGCGATGGCCGTCCAGGGCCAGCCGACCGGGGACATGGTGGTGATGTATCCGGACACCACGGCCTACTCCGACCACACCATCATCGCCCGCACCCAGAACGGCCGGAAGCTCGCCGGACTGCTGCAGAACGACGAGGCGCTGCGCGCCCTGGAGGTCCGGTTCGGCTTCCGTCCGCAGGCGGGCAGCGGCGCCTTCGCCGACCGGGTGAAGGACGTCAGGCAGCCGGTCTTCGCCCAGGACCTGAACGCGGCGAGGGTGAAGCAGGCGACCGTCCCGTCGCTGGAGAACCTGACCAAGCTGACCAAGGCGGCGAAGGGGAGCCCGAAGTGAACCTCCTGACGAAGCGGCCCGCCCGGCTGGCCGCCGTCCTGGCGGCGGTGCTGGCCGCGGTGACCGCCTGCACCTCCTCTCCCGCCCCGGCGCCCGCGCCGAACCCGACCGGCTCGCTGGCCGAGACCGCGCGCCCCGGGGTGCTGCGCGTCCTGGCCGGCAGTGAACTCCAGGACCTGCAACCGGTCCTGGACGACGCGCGGAAGGCGACCGGGGTGACGGTCCAACTGGCGTACGGCGGCACGCTGGACGGCGCGGACGCCATCTCCGCCGGGCGGGCGGACGGCAAGTACGACGCGGTCTGGTTCCCGTCGAACCAGTACCTGCGGCTGGACCCGGCGGGCAAGTCCAAGGTGCTGTCGGAGACCCCGGTGATGGTCTCCCCGGTGGCCGTGGGGGTGCGCTCCTCCGTCCTCGCCGACCTCGGCTGGGGGGACGGTTCGAAGGTCACCTGGGCGCAGATCGGCGATGCGGCCGCGGCCGGGAAGCTGTCGTACGGGATGTCCGACCCGTCGCGCTCCAACTCCGGCTTCTCCGCCCTGGTCGCGGTGGCCTCGGCGTTCTCCGGCGCGGGCGCGGCACTGACCTCGGCGGACGTGCAGAAGGCGACGCCGCAGTTGAAGCAGTTCTTCACCGGCCAGAAGCTGACCTCGGGTTCCTCGGGGTGGCTGGCGCAGGCCTACGCCAAGGCCGAGCCGGGCCGGGTCGGCGCCCTGGTGAACTACGAGTCGGTGCTGCTGTCGCTGAATCAAACGCTGCCCGCGGACCAGCGGCTGACGGTGGTGCGCCCGGTGGACGGCGTGGTGTCGGCGGACTACCCGCTGTCGCTGCTGTCCTCGGCGGGGCAGGGCGAGCGGGAGTCCTTCCAGCGGCTGGTCGGCTACCTGTTGAAGGAGGACGTGCAGAGGCGCATCTCGGAGCTGACGCTGCGGCGCCCGGTGACGGCGGGGGTGGCCCCGGCGGCGGGGCTGCCCGCCGACCGCCGCCGCGAGCTGCCGTTCCCGGGTACCCGGGCGGTGGCGGACGGCCTGCTGGCCTCGTACCAGAACGAGCTGCGCCGCCCGTCCCGGACGGTGTACGTGCTGGACACCTCGGGTTCGATGGACGGCCAGCGGCTGGCCTCGCTCAAGGCGGCGCTGGGCCGGCTGACCGGTACGGACGACACCCGGGGGCTGCGCCGTTTCCGGGACCGCGAGGAGGTCACGCTGCTCTCCTTCGCGTCCTCGGTGAAGTGGTCGAGGACCCATGTCGTCCCGGCCTCGGGCAGCCAGCCCGGTCCGGAGTCCGAACTGGCGGCGATCAACGCCGACGTCCAGTCGCTGCGGGCCGAGGGCGGTACGGCGCTGTACGACTCGCTGGAGCAGGCGTACCGGGTGATCGAGGCGCAGCAGAAGGCGGCGGGGGACGACCGGTTCACGTCGATCGTGCTGATGACGGACGGGGAGAGCAACGAGGGCGCGACGGACGGGGACTTCAAGCGCTTCCACGACGGGTTGCCGTCGGCGGAGAAGTCGATCCCGGTGTTCCCGATCAAGTTCGGGGAGGCGGCGGTGAGCCAGTTGCAGGGGATCGCGGACGTCAGCGGGGGCAAGCTCTTCGACGGCGGGGGTTCGCTGGACGGGGTGTTCGAGGAGATCCGTGGCTACCAGTAACGGGGCCGGGTTCGGTCGGCTGCTGCTGGGCTACCTGGAGTCGACCAGGAACCTGGTCGGCTGCGGGGGCGGCGCCATCGGGCTGGGGCTGCACTTCGCGGGCCTGGGCGGGTCCTGGTGGCCGGGGGTGGTGGCGGGCCTGTACGGCGTCGGCGCCCTGCTGACGCCGGGCCCGCCGCCACCGCCCCCTCCTCCGCCGCCACCGCCGCCCCCGCCGCCTCCGGCGCACCCCGAACTGGACGGGCTGGCCGCCTATCTGGAGACCGTCCCGCTGCCCGCTTCCGCCGGGGTGGACGCCCTGCTGGTGGCGTTGCGCGAGGCCGGTCCCGGCCCGGTGGCCGATCCGATCGTCCGGCACCGCCTGCCGGTCGCGGTGGACGGCTACCTACGGGCTCGCGCCTGGCTGCCGTGGGCGGAGCCGGACGCGCCGGACCCGGCGGCGCAGCTGGGCCGCGAGGTGAAGCAGCTGTCCGCCGAACTGGGCTGACCGAAGTCGACCGACCGGCCGGAAGGCAGGGGCGGGGTGGCCGGAAATCGACCCTCCCGCCCCATACCACCCCTTTCTCCGCCCACCCCGGACACGAACGAGTCGCCAAGATCTCACCCGTTGGAAACGTCCGAGGGCTATCCAGCGGCCCGGCCCGCACGGCACACTTCTACGCGCGTCCTTCTACGCGCGTCACCGCTCTCGCCGACGCGCCACGCACCTCATCTGCACACACGTTGACGGCCCATCCGCCGTCGTTCCCCACTCGGGAGAGTCGTCCATGCCGCTGAACCGCCGTGACTTCGTCACCCGGTCCGCCGCCACCGCCGCCGGCGCCGCCCTGACCGGCGGAGCCGTCGTCGCCGCCGCCCCCGCCGCCGCGGCCGCCGAGCCGGACACGGCGGCCGCCAAGGGCAGGAAGAAGCAGCCCCGCCGCCAGGCCTTCACCGTCATGGGCACCACCGACCTGCACGGCCGGGTGCTCAACTGGGACTACTTCACCGACGCCGAGTACGTCGACAAGGCCCACAACGCGGTCGGCCTCGCCAAGATCTCCACGCTGGCCAACCAGGTCCGCGAGGAGAAGGGCTGGGACCGCTGCCTGCTCATCGACTCGGGCGACATCATCCAGGGCACCCAGCTGTCCTACTACTACGCCCGGGTCGAGCCGATCGCCACCGACGGCGACAACGTGCCGGACCACCCGATGGCGGTCGCCATGAACCTCATGGGCTACGACGCCGCCGCGCTCGGCAACCACGAGTTCAACTACGGCATCCCCACCGTGAAGGCCTTCGAGGACCAGCTGGAGTTCCCGCTGCTCGGCGCCAACGCCCTGCACGCGAAGAACGAGAAGCCGGCCTTCAAGCCGTACGTGATCAAGGAGGTGTGGCTGGACGAGGACACCCCGATCAAGGTCGGCATCCTCGGCCTCACCAACCCCGGCATCGCGATCTGGGACAAGGCCAACGTGGCCGGGCAGATGGTCTTCCCGGGCATCGTCGAGACCGCCGCCAAGTACGTGCCCCGGATGAAGGCCGCGGGCGCGGACGTCATCGTGGTCTCCGCCCACTCCGGCATCGACGAGCCGACCACCTACGGCGACCAGCTGCCCTGGCCCGAGGACGCGTCCGGCGAGATGGCCGAGACCGTCGCGGACATCGACGCGGTGCTGGTGGGCCACACCCACAAGGAGGTCGCGCAGCGCCTCATCGTCAACAAGAAGACCGGCAGGACGGTCGTGCTCTCCGAGCCGCTCTGCTGGGGCCAGCGCCTGAGCTGCTTCGACTTCGAGGTCGAGTTCGTCGACGGCCACTGGAAGGTCGCCTCGGTCTCCTCCCGGGTGCTGAACTCCAACACCGTGCCGGAGAACCCGGAGATCAGCGACGCCATCGTCGGCCAGCACAAGAAGGTCGTCGCGTACGTCAACCAGAACATCGGCACCAGCAAGATCGAGCTGTCGATCGCCGACGCCCGGTTCAAGGCCACCCCGATCATCGACCTGATCGGCAAGGTCCAGGCCGACGCCGTCAGGACCGCGCTGGCGGGCGGGCAGTACGCCAACCTCCCGGTCCTGGCCCAGGCCGCCCCGTTCAACCGCACCGCGCTGATCCCGTCCGGCCAGGTCAAGCTGCGCGACGCGGCCGGCCTGTACATCTACGAGAACACCCTGGAGGCCCGCATCCTGACGGGCGCCCAGCTCAAGGACTACCTGGAGTTCTCGGCGAAGTACTACTACCAGCTCGCCCCGGGCGCCCCGGTCGACAAGGACGCCATGACCGGCGCCGAGACCACCCCGGACTACAACTACGACTCGGTCTACGGCCTGAGCTACGACATCGACATCGCCCAGCCCAAGGGCCGGCGGATCGTCAACCTCAGCTTCCAGGGCAAGCCGATCGACCCGAACGCCCAGTTCGTGTTCGCGGTCAACAACTACCGCGCCAACGGCGGCGGCAACTTCCCGCACGTCGCCACCGCCAAGGTGGTCTGGACGAACTCCGACGAGATCCGCAACACCATGATCGCCTGGGTCAAGGCCAAGGGCGTCATCGACCCCGCCGACTTCTTCACCAACTCCTGGCGCCTCGTCCGCGCCGGCCAGCCGGTGTTCTAGTCACACCTTTCCATGAAGGCCGTCTGCCCCCGCGCAGACGGCCTTCGTGCCGTTCCCGCTGGAAGAATGGAGCCATGAGCGAGTTCCCGATTCCCGACCGCCACGCCCGGCTGCTCGAGTACGCGCAAAGCCTGACGCCCCCGGCCGGATGGAAGATCGAGATCTCCGGCGACGAGATCATCATGATGGCCGGCCCGTCCGCGATCCACCAGCGCAACCTCCTGCTGGTCCGCAGGCAGTTCGAGGCACACGAGCCGGCCGACATGATGCCGAGCGAGAACACGGACCTCGCCTCCCCCAACGTGGGAAAGCTGCGCAACCCCGGCCTCACCTACATCCCTCTGGAGTCGGCCGGCAACCCGACCCCCGCCGAGCAGGCCGCCATCGCGGTCGAGATCGTCTCCCCGTCGAACCCCGAGAACGACCTGGTCGGCAAGGTCCGCGACTATCCGCTGATGGGCATCCCGCTCTACCTCCTGATCGACCCGCGCGAGGGCGACATCACCCTCTACTCGGACCCCTCCGACGGCAGCTACCACCAGTGCTGGCACGGCAAGTTCGGGGACCGCGTGCCGATCCCGGTCCCCTTCGACTTCAAGCTCGCCACCGACGGCCTGGTCCGCTACCCCGCCTGAGCCGCCGTCTAGAACGGGAACGGCGCCCGCCCGTGCTGCACCGAGATCCACTTCACGGTGGTGAAGGCGTCCACCGTGTACTCCCCGTTGAGCCGCCCGACGCCGGAGTTCTTCTCCCCGCCGAACGGCACCCCGGGCTCGTCCGCGATGGTCCCGCCGTTGACGTGGATCATGCCGGTCTCGATCCGCTGGGCGACCCGCACCCCGCGCTCGACGTCCGCGGTGTGCACCGCGCCGCTGAGCCCGAAGGGCGTGTGGTTGGCCAGCCGGACGGCCTCCTCCTCGCCGTCGAAGGGCACCAGCAGGACGACCGGGCCGAAGAGTTCGCGCTGCAGGATGGGCGCGTCCTCGGCCAGGCCGGTGAGCACGGTGGGCGCCATCAGGCTGCCGGCCGTGGCCCCGCGGAGCAGGGCGGTGGCGCCGCCGGCGACGGCCTGGTCGACCTGGGCGTTGATCGCGTCGGCCTGGACGGCGTTGATCAGCGGGCCGATGTGGGTGGCCGGGTCCCGGGGGTCGCCGACGGTCAGCGAGGCGATCTTGGCGACGAACTTCTCGGTGAACTCGGCGAGCACCCGCCGGTCCACCAGCACCCGGTTGGCGGCCATGCAGACCTGGCCCTGGTGGACGAAGCGGCTGAACACGGCCGCGTCCACGGCGTAGTCGACGTCGGCGTCGTCCAGGACGATCAGCGCGCTGTTGCCGCCGAGTTCCAGCACCGCCCGCTTGAAGTGCGCGGCGGCGACGGTGGCGACGTGCCGGCCGATCTGGTCGGAGCCGGTGAAGGAGATCACCTTGGGCACCGGGTGCTCCAGGAAGCTGTCGCCGATCTCCGCGATGTCGGTGATGACGACGTTCAGCAGGCCGGGCGGCAGGCCCGCGTCCTCGAAGAGCTTGGCGATCAGGCTGCCGCCGACGATCGGGGTCTCCTGGTGCGGCTTGAGCACCACGCCGTTGCCGAGCGCGAGCGCCGGGCCGATCGCCTTGAGGGCGAGGAACAGCGGGAAGTTGAACGGGCTGATCACACCGACCACGCCGACCGGCAGCCGGTAGAGGCGGTTCTCCTTGCCGGGGGCGGGGGAGGGCAGCAGCCGGCCCTCGGTGGCCACCGACAGGTGCAGGCACTCCCGCAGCACGTCCTTGACCAGGGAGAGTTCGAAGCCGGCCTTGAGCGCGGTGCCGCCGAGTTCGGCCATCACGGCCCGGACGATCTCGCCCTCGCGCTCCTCCAGCAGCCGCAGCGCCCGCTCGAAGACCAGGCGGCGCTGGTAGGGGTTGGTGGCGGCCCAGGAGCGCTGGGCGCGCTCGGCGGCGCGGTAGGCCCGGTCGACCTCGGCGACGGTGGCCACGGTGATGGTGGCCAGCTTGTCCCCGGTGTAGGGGTCGACGTCGACGATGTCCCAGGAGCCGCTGCCGCTGCACCATTCGCCGTCGATGTACTGCAGCGCCAACTCGGAGAAGTACGACATCTGTTCCCTCTCGTGCCCGACCTGATGGGAGCTCATCGTACTGATGTGTCAAAGCTCTTGGCGTACGGAGAGCAGAAGATCGCGGGTCCGTTCGGGTTCGAGGCTCTCGGCGAGCAGCCCGTCCATCGCCTGCCGGTACGAGGCGACCTCGGCGGGCTTGTCCACGTAGAGGGCGGTGGTGAACTGCTCCAGGTAGACGACGTCGGCGAGTTCGGCCTCGGCGAAGCCCAGCACGCTGAACGCACCGCTCTCGGCGCTCAGCGCGGCGCCGCCGAGCGGCCGCACCTGGAGGCGCACGTTGGGCAGTTCGGAGAGCTGGAGGAGGGTGTCCAGCTGGCCGCGCATCAGCTCGGGCCCGCCCCAGGGGCGGCGCAGCGCGGCCTCGTCGAGGACGGCGTGCAGGTGCGGCGGGTGGTCGGCGGTGAGCAGGTCCTGGCGCTTGCGCCGCACCTCGACCCGGCGTTCGACCTCGTCGTCCCGGAGGCCGTGGCAGCCGGCGTGGATGACGGCGCGGGCGTAGTCGGCGGTCTGCAGCAGCCCGTGCACGAACTGGACCTCGTAGCTGCGGATCTCGGCGGCGGCCTCTTCCAGGCCGAGGTAGTTCTGGAACCAGGCGGGCAGCACGTCGCCGTAGTCGTGCCACCAGGAGGTGGCGTTGGCCTCCCGGACGAGGCCGAGGACGTTGGCCCGTTCCTGTTCGGCGTCGACGCCGTAGAGGGTGAGCAGGTCGGCGACGTCGCGTTCCTTGAAGCCGACCCGGCCGAGCTCCATCCGGCTGATCTTGGACTCGGAGGCGCGGATCGAGTACCCGGCCTCCTCGCGGCTGACGCCTCTGGCCTCGCGGAGCTTGCGCAGCTGGCTGCCGAGCAGCAGGCGCCGTACGGTGGCGCCTCCGCCTGCCTGAGTCGTGCCCATCGAAGTCAACCTCCGCACTCGTGCAGCCCCCCGGCCGTCGGCCGCAGTCTGCCACCTGGCACTGACGAGCAACAGCCCGTGCCGGGTCGCATTCCGGTCGCGGTGCGAAGCCTGGGAGAAAGCTGGGAGGCGACCCTCGGTGCACGGACGGACGCGCAGGTGGGAGCGCAGGTGGGAGCCCTGGTAAGGGGCGGGTGAGAGCTCCGGCGGGGCGCGGGTGAGAGGAGTCTGGGAACGCGTTCCGGAACCCGCCGGGAAGCCCCGGCGACACCCCGGGAACGCGAGAGGGAACGCACTCGGGAACCCGCGGGGGAACGCGACGGCGCCCGCCCTCCAACTGGTCGGGGAAGAGGGCAGGCGCCAGGAGACCGCGTTGGCCCGGCGACGCTGGCGGGGGCAGCGGGTTGAGCTCCCGGCGATGCGGCGCCGGGGGTTCGGGGTGGGCCGGTCGGACCGTCGGCCGTCAGACCACCAGGGGGCGGTCGGTGGGCCGGATCGGGGCGGGAAGCGGGGTCTTGCCGCCCAGGTGCTTGTCCACCGCGGCGGCGGCCGAACGGCCTTCCGCGATGGCCCAGACGATCAGTGACTGGCCACGGCCGGCGTCTCCGCAGACGTACACGCCATCGACATTGGTGGCGAACCGGCCGTCGCGGCCAATGTTACCGCGTGTGTCGAGGTCGACGCCGAGCTGCTCGACCAGGCCGTTCTTCACGTCCGTCCCGGTGAAGCCCATGGCCAGGGTGACCAGCTGGGCCGGCAGGGCCCGCTCGGTGCCGGAGACGGGCTCGAACCGGCCGTCCTTGAACTCGACCTCGACCAGGTGCAGTTCCTGGACGTTGCCGTCCTCGTCGCCGGTGAAGTGGGTGGTGTTGACGGAGTAGATCCGCTCGCCGCCCTCCTCGTGCGCGGAGGTGACCTTGTAGGTCATCGGCATGGTGGGCCAGGGCTGGTGCCCGGGCCGCTCCTCGCCGGGGCGCGGCATGATCTCCAGCTGGGTGACGGAGAGGGCGCCCTGGCGGTGGGCGGTGCCGACGCAGTCCGCGCCGGTGTCGCCGCCGCCGATGACGACCACGTGCTTGCCCTTGGCGCTGATCGGGGAGTCGACGAGGTCGCCCTCCTGGACCTTGTTGGCCAGCGGCAGGTACTCCATCGCCTGGTGGACGCCCTTGAGCTCGCGTCCGGGGACCGGCAGGTCGCGGGCGGTGGTGGCGCCGGCGGCGATCACCACGGCGTCGAAGCGCTCGCGCAGCTGCTGGCCGGTGATGTCCTCGCCGACGTGCACGCCGGTGCGGAACCGGGTGCCCTCCGCCCGCATCTGCTCGATGCGGCGGTTGATGTGGCGCTTCTCCATCTTGAACTCGGGGATGCCGTAACGCAGCAGCCCGCCGATCCGGTCGGCGCGCTCGTACACCACCACGGTGTGCCCGGCCCGGGTGAGCTGCTGGGCGGCGGCCAGGCCGGCCGGGCCGGAGCCGACGACGGCGACAGTCTTGCCGGAGAGCCGCTCCGGGATCTGCGGGGTGACCCCGCCGCGGTCCCAGGCCTTGTCGATGATGGTGACCTCGACGTTCTTGATGGTCACCGCGTCCTGGTTGATGCCGAGCACGCACGCCGACTCGCAGGGCGCCGGGCACAGCCGCCCGGTGAACTCCGGGAAGTTGTTGGTGGCGTGCAGCCGCTCGATGGCGCCGGTGAAGTCGTCGCGGTAGGCGAGGTCGTTCCACTCGGGGATGAGGTTCCCGAGCGGGCAGCCGTTGTGGCAGAACGGGATGCCGCAGTCCATGCAGCGGCCGGCCTGCTCGGTGATGATCGGCAGGAGGCTGCGCTCGACGTAGACCTCGTTCCAGTCCTTGATCCGCACGTCGACCGGGCGGCGCTCCGCCAGCTGCTTGGGCGTGGTCAGGAAGCCCTTGGGGTCAGCCATGTGCCGCCTCCATCATCTTGCGAGTGGTCTCGGTCTCGGAGAGACCGTCGCGCTCGGCGGCGTCCTTGGCGGCGAGCACTGCCTTGTAGTCGGTCGGCATGATCTTGGAGAAGCGGGAGACCCCGCTGCCCCAGTCGGCCAGGAGTTCGGCGGCGACGGTGGAGCCGGTCTCCTCGTAGTGCTGCTGCACGGTCTCGCGCAGCCAGTCGCGGTCGGCGGCGGTCGGGGCCTCGATGCCCACCATGCCGTCGTTGACGTTGGCGGGGCGCAGGTCCAGGACGTACGCGACGCCGCCGGACATGCCGGCCGCGAGGTTGCGTCCGGTCTCGCCGAGGACGACGACCCGGCCGCCGGTCATGTACTCCAGGCCGTGGTCGCCGACGCCCTCGACGACGAGGGTGGCGCCGGAGTTGCGGACGGCGAAGCGCTCACCGGCCTTGCCGCGCAGGTGGATCCGGCCGGAAGTGGCGCCGTAGCCGATGGTGTTCCCGGCGATGACGTGGTTCTGGGCGTCGTTGCCGATGGCCGCGGCCTCGCGGGCCGGGCGGACGACGAGCACGCCGCCGGAGAGGCCCTTGCCCACGTAGTCGTTGGCGTCGCCCTCCAGCCGCAGGGTGATCCCCCTCGGCACGAAGGCGCCGAAGGACTGTCCGGCGGAGCCGGTGAAGGTGACGTCGATGGTCCCCTCCGGCAGGCCCTCGCCGCGGTACCGCTTGGTCACCTGGTGGCCGAGCATGGTGCCGACGGTGCGGTTGACGTTGCGGATCGGCAGCTGGATCCGCACCGACTCGCCGCGCTCCAGGGCGTCCTCGGCCAGCGTGATCAGCTGGTTGTCCAGGGCCTTGTCCAGCGCGTGGTCCTGCTCGGTGGTGCGGTGCCGGGCGGCGCCCTCGGGCAGTTCGGGCACGTGGAACAGCGGGGCCAGGTCGAGCCCGACGGCCTTCCAGTGGTCCACGGCGGCCTGGGCGTTGATGTGCTCGGCGCGGCCGACGGCCTCCTCGATCGAGCGGAAGCCCAGCGAGGCCAGGATCTCCCGGACCTCCTCGGCGATGAACTCGAAGAAGTTGACCACGAATTCGGGCTTGCCGGAGAAGCGCTCGCGCAGCACCGGGTTCTGGGTGGCGACGCCGACCGGGCAGGTGTCCAGGTGGCAGACGCGCATCATGATGCAGCCGGAGACGACCAGCGGGGCGGTGGCGAAGCCGAACTCCTCGGCGCCGAGCAGCGCGGCGATGACCACGTCGCGGCCGGTCTTCAACTGGCCGTCGGTCTGGACGACGATGCGGTCGCGCAGCCCGTTCAGCAGCAGGGTCTGCTGGGTCTCGGCGAGGCCGAGCTCCCAGGGGCCGCCGGCGTGCTTGAGCGAGGTCAGCGGTGAGGCGCCGGTGCCGCCGTCGTGGCCGGAGACCAGCACCACGTCGGCGTGCGCCTTGGAGACGCCGGCCGCGACCGTACCGACGCCGACCTCGGAGACCAGCTTCACGTGGATGCGGGCCGCCGGGTTGGCGTTCTTGAGGTCGTGGATCAGCTGGGCCAGGTCCTCGATCGAGTAGATGTCGTGGTGCGGCGGCGGCGAGATCAGGCCGACGCCCGGGGTGGAGTGCCGGGTCCTGGCGACCCACGGGTAGACCTTGTGGCCGGGCAGCTGACCGCCCTCGCCGGGCTTGGCGCCCTGGGCCATCTTGATCTGGATGTCGTCGGCGTTGACCAGGTACTCGGAGGTGACGCCGAAGCGGCCGGAGGCGACCTGCTTGATCGCCGAGCGGCGCTCGGGGTCGTAGAGGCGGTCCGGGTCCTCGCCGCCCTCGCCGGTGTTGGACTTGCCGCCGAGGCGGTTCATCGCGATGGCGAGGGTCTCGTGGGCCTCCAGCGAGATGGAGCCGTAGGACATCGCGCCGGTGGAGAAGCGCTTGACGATCTCGGAGACCGGCTCGACCTCCTCCACCGGGATCGGCTCCCGGTCGAGGCCGTCCAGCTGGAACAGGCCGCGCAGCGTCATCAGCCGCTCGGACTGCTCGTTCACCCGGTCCGTGTACTGCTTGAAGATGTCGTACCGGCGGTTGCGGGTGGAGTGCTGGAGCCGGAAGACGGTGTCCGGGTCGAACAGGTGCGGCTCGCCCTCGCGGCGCCACTGGTACTCGCCGCCGATGTCCAGCGCGCGGTGCGCGGCCGGGATGCCGGAGGCCGGGTACGCCTTGGCGTGCCGGGCGGCGGTCTCCTTGGCGATCTCCTCCAGCCCGATGCCGCCGAGCTTGGTGGTGGTGCCGGCGAAGTAGGCGTCGACCAGGCCCTGGGAGAGGCCGATGGCCTCGAAGACCTGGGCCCCGCGGTAGGAGGCGACGGTGGAGATGCCCATCTTGGACATCACCTTGAGCACGCCCTTGCCGAGCGCCTTGATCAGGTTCTTGATCGCCTTCTCGGCCTCGACGCCCTGGATGAAGACGTTCTGGGCGACCAGGTCCTCGACCGACTCCATCGCCAGGTAGGGGTTGACGGCCCCGGCGCCGTAGCCGATCAGCAGCGCGACGTGGTGCACCTCGCGCACGTCACCGGCCTCGACCAGCAGCGACACCTGGGTGCGCTGCTTGGTGCGGATCAGGTGGTGGTGGATCGCGGAGGTGAGCAGCAGCGAGGGGATCGGGGCGTGCTCGGCGTCGGAGTGCCGGTCGGAGAGCACGATGATCCGGGCACCGTCGGCGATCGCGGCGTCGGCCTCGGCGGCGATCTCCGCCAGCCGCGCGGCCAGGCCCGCTCCCCCGCTGGCGACCTTGTACAGGCCGGACAGCGTGACGGCCTTCAACCCGGGCTGGTCGCCGTCGGCGTTGACGTGGACCAGCTTGGCCAGTTCGTCGTTGTCGATCACCGGGAAGGTGATGCCGACGGAGCGGCAGGAGGCGGACTCGGCGACCAGCAGGTTGCCCTCGGGGCCGAGGTTGGACAGCAGCGAGGTGACGAGCTCCTCGCGGATGGCGTCCAGCGGCGGGTTGGTGACCTGCGCGAAGAGCTGCACGAAGTAGTCGAACAGCAGCCGCGGCTTCTCGCTCAGGGCGGCGATCGGCGAGTCGGTGCCCATCGAGCCGAGCGCCTCGGCGCCGGTCCTGGCCATCGGTGCCAAGATGACGCGCAGCTCCTCCTCGGTGTAGCCGAAGGTCTGCTGGCGGCGGGTGACGGAGGCGTGGGTGTGGGCGATGTGCTCGCGCTCGGGCAGCTTGGCGAGCTGGATCTGCCCGGCGCCGACCCACTCCTCGTAGGGGTGCTCGGCGGCGAGGGCGGACTTGATCTCCTCGTCCTCGACGATCCGGCCCTGGACGGTGTCCACCAGGAACATCCGGCCGGGCTGGAGGCGGCCCTTCCTGGTGACCTTCTCCTGGTCGATGTCGAGCACGCCGACCTCGGAGGAGAGGACGACCAGGCCGTCCTCGGTGATCCAGTAGCGGGCCGGGCGCAGGCCGTTGCGGTCGAGCACGGCGCCGACCTGGGTGCCGTCGGTGAAGGTGACGCAGGCCGGGCCGTCCCAGGGCTCCATCAGGTTGGAGTGGTACTGGTAGAAGGCGCGGCGGGCCGGCTCCATGGTGGCGTGGTTCTCCCACGCCTCCGGGATCATCATCAGCACCGAGTGCGGCAGCGAGCGGCCGCCGAGGTGCAGCAGTTCCAGGACCTCGTCGAAGGACGCGGAGTCCGAGTGGTCCGGCGTGCAGATCGGGAAGATCCGCTCCAGACCCTGCCCGTTCCTGTTGGCCGGGATCAGGTCCGTCGCGAGCTGCGACTCCCGGGCCCGCATCCAGTTGCGGTTGCCCTTCACCGTGTTGATCTCGCCGTTGTGCGCGACGAAGCGGTACGGGTGGGCGAGCGGCCAGCTCGGGAAGGTGTTGGTGGAGAACCGCGAGTGCACCAGGCCGATCGCGGACGCGTAGCCGCGGTCCGACAGGTCGGGGAAGAAGGGCTCCAGCTGGCCGGTGGTCAGCATGCCCTTGTAGACGATGGTGCGGGCGGACAGCGACGGGAAGTACACCCCGGCCTCGCGCTCGGCCCGCTTGCGGACGACGAAGGCGACCCGGTCCAGCTCGATCCCCGACCGGCCGTCCTGGGCCAGGAAGAGCTGCCGGAAGCGCGGCATCACGCTGCGTGCGGTGGCGCCGAGCAGGTCCGGGGTGACCGGCACGTCGCGCCAGCCGAGGACGGTCAGGTCCTCCTCGGCCGCGATGGCCTCGATCTGCGTGACGGCGGCACCGGCGGCCTCGTCCTCGTCCGGGAGGAAGGCGATGCCCACCGCGTAGGAGCCGGCGGCCGGGAGCTCGAAGTCGACCTTGCCGCGCAGGAACGCGTCCGGGACCTGGGTCAGGATGCCCGCGCCGTCGCCGGAGTCCGGCTCGGCGCCGGTGGCGCCGCGGTGCTCCAGGTTGCGCAGGACGTTCAGCGCCTGCTCGACGATGGTGTGGTCGGCGATGCCGGTCAGCGTGGCGACGAAACCGACGCCGCAGGCGTCGTGCTCGTTCCGCGGGTCGTACAGGCCCTGAGCAGCAGGTCGCGCATCCGGCACGAGCGCGTACGGCTGGCGGGCGGCGCCGGCCTGGGGCTCGTTGGCGGAGTGCGTGGATGCAGACAGCATCGGCTCTCCCGTCGTCGTCTTTCGGCAAGTTGGTGCAAGTAGGGACGACGTTGGCCCTGATGCGGTGAATCGATGTCGTGCAAGTTACATGATGCCCAGGATCCCGAGAAGCGGAATATCCCGTCCACATGGCGGACGGACGCGCAGGTCAGGGGGCCGGAGAAGAGGACGTGCCACAGTGCACGTCCCGACGATTGTGCCCGGCCGTCCCCGGCCTGAAACAGGGGCGAAACCGGATCGCCACACAAGCCGATCATGAACGCCTGGGAATCCATCCCGGGAGCCCGGTTCCCGGATGCGAATCCGCGGCTCCGAGGCCCGGATGATGAGACGATGCCGGGCAACGCGCGACGTCCATGTGTGAAACGTCACCCATTGCCCGGCATAGTCATGCAGTGCTGTCGCCGCCCGCCCTAGCCGACGTGCCCGCCGATCAGCCACCCCAGCAGGTACGTCACCCCGGCCGCGGCCCCGCCCAGCACCAGCTGCCGCAGCCCGCTGAACCACCAGCTGCGCGCCGTCACCCGGGCCACCACCGCGCCGCACAGGAACAGCCCCAGGCCCGCCAGGAGCATCGCCGGCAGCAGCGTGGTCGCCCCCAGCAGGTACGGCAGCAGCGGCAGCAGCGCGCCCAGCGCGAAGCACAGGAAGGACGAGCCGGCCGCGACCAGCGGCGAGGGCAGGTCGTTGGGGTCGATCCCCAGCTCCTCCCGGGCGTGCACCTCCAGCGCCAGCTCCGGGTCCCGGGAGAGCTGCCGGGCCACCTCGTGGGCGAGCTCCGGGTCCACCCCGCGCGAGACGTACACCTGCGCCAGCTCGGCCAGCTCGCCGTGCGGGTTGCGGCTCAGCTCCAGCCGCTCGGCCTCGATCTCGGCCTGCACCAGCTCCCGCTGGGAGGCCACCGAGGTGTACTCCCCCGCCGCCATCGAGCAGGCACCGGCCGCCAGGCCCGCCAGTCCGGTGAGGATCACGGTGCCGTTGGAGGCCGCGCCGCCGACCACACCGGTCATCAGCGCGAAGTTCGACACCAGGCCGTCCACCGCCCCGAACACCGCGGGCCGCAGCCACCCGCCGTTGACGTCGCGGTGGTGGTCGGCCGCGGGTATCCGCGGGTGCTGGGCGGGCTCGGCTTCCAGGGTGCTGGCAGTCACGGTTCTTCCCCTCCGTCTTTCGTTCGTCGCCCCGACCGTAGCCCCGTTGACCTGCGCATTTCCAGCAAAGTAAGGCTGTCCGAACAGCACTGAGGCCACCCTTCGCAAGGGTGGCCTCAGTAGCGGGGAAGTCCCTGGTCAGATCGGGTTCTTGGCGTCCTTGCCGGCCTTCTCGGCGCCCTGGTCGGCCGGTTCGGCCGCCGCCTTTTCGTCCAGCAGTCGAGACGGCTTGTCCCCGTCCACCGTCTCGCTCGGCTTCGGAACCGCCGCCTCCGCCGTCTTCCGCGCCGCGTCCTTCTCCTGCGCCGCGTCCTTCTCCGCCGCCTCCGCGTGCGCCGCCGGGTCGATGCTCGCCGGGTCCTCCCGGCCGGGCCGCTTCTTCCCGACGACCACGAAGTACACGACGGCGCCGATGAACACCACGATCGAGGTCCAGTCGTTCAGCCGCAGGCCGAAGTAGACGTGCGCCTCGTCGATCCGCAGCCACTCGGTCCAGAACCGGCCCACCGTGTACGCGGCGACGTACAGCGCGAAGGCCCGGCCGTGGCCCAGCCGCCAGCGCCGGTCCGCCCAGATCACCAGCAGCGCGACGGCCACGTCCCAGATCGACTCGTACAGGAAGGTCGGGTGGAAGACCCCGTTCACGACCTCACCGTCGGGCAGCGTCTTGTGGATCTCCAGACCCCACGGCAGCGTGGTGGCCCGCCCGTACAGCTCCTGGTTGAAGTAGTTGCCCCAGCGGCCCATCGCCTGCGCGAGCACGATGCCCGGCGCGATGGCGTCGGCGTAGGCGGGCAGCGGCACGCCCCGGCGGCGGCAGCCGATCCAGGCGCCGACCGCGCCGAGCGCGACCGCGCCCCAGATGCCGAGGCCGCCCTCCCAGATCTTGAAGGCGTTCCAGGGGTTCTTCCCCTCGCCGAAGTAGAGCTGGTGGTCGGTGATCACGTGGTACAGCCGGCCGCCGACGAGGCCGAAGGGCACGGCCCACACGGCGATGTCACCGACGGTGTGCTTGGCACCGCCCCGGGCGACCCAGCGCTTGCTGCCGAGCCAGACGGCCGCGACGACCCCGAGGATGATGCAGAAGGCGTAGGCGCGCAGCGGGACCGGTCCGAGGTACAGGACGCCCCGCGACGGGCTGGGAATGTAGGCGATATCCATGGCAGTTCCGACGCTACAGGGTCCGGCGTCCCCTTCCGACACCCCCGGGGTCACAGAAACCGAACAACGAATGCCGCCGCCCCCTCCCGAACGGAAGGGGGCGGCGGCCGGACGGGCTCAGCCGGCCGACGGCGAGGGGTTGTTGGCCTCCGAGGCGGCGGCGGTGGGCGCCGGGGTCTGACCGTTCGGGCCCGCCGTGCCCAACTGCTTGCCCTGGTTGGCGGCGTCCACCCACTTCACCAGGTTCGCCGGGGTGATCTCCTCGTTGCCGTTCTTCGGGTAGATCGGCTGGCCGTTGAGCAGCACCGTCGGGGTGGACTTGTAGCTGGACTTGTCGAAGTCCTGCTGCACCGCCGACACCCATCCGCCGTACTTGTTGTCGTTGACGCAGGCCTGGAACTCCGGCGTGTCCAGCCCCCCCACCTGCTTCGCCAGGTTGAGCAGCACCGCCTTGTTCCCGAAGGCGTCGTTGGTCTCGTCCGGCTGGTTGCGGTACAGCACGTCGTGGTAGTCCCGGAAGTGCCCGGCGTCCTGGGCGCAGGCCAGCGCGTTGGCGCCGTTCTTCGAGCCCTTGCCCGGCACCGCCCGGTCGATGAAGGACACCACGTGGGCGTTGGTGTAGATCTTCCCGGCGTCCTCGAGCTGGTCGATGGTGGCCGAGAACTCGCGCTCGAAGATCCCGCAGGCCGGACAGCGCGGGTCCTCGTACACGGTGAGCACCGACGGCGCGTTGCCGGCGCCGACCGGGATGACCAGGTTCTTGTCGCCGATCGTCCCGGCCGGGGCGGCGGTCGGGGTCTCCGGCTTGGAGCGCTGGTTCTGCACCAGCACGCCGGTGACCACCGCGGCGGCGATCACCACGAGCACGGCTCCGCCGACGACCAGCTTCTTCCTGCGCCGCGAGCCGGCCTCCTCGGCCGCCCGCTGCTCCAGCATCCGCTCACGGGCGGTGCGCTTGCCTTCTCGGTTCTTCTCGCTCATTGCCTTGACATCCACGGTCTGGGGCCTTCGTCGGGTGCGGGGATGGGAATGGCCGGGCGGGTCAGCTCGCCAGCCAGCCGTCGGCCGAGAGCCGGGTGCGGGGCCGCCACAGCAGGTACCCGGCCAGCAGCAGGAAGCCGGTGTCGCGGAGGATCTCCTGCAGGTACTCGGTCTGCGAGGCGTCGACGTGCCCTCCGCCGCCGAAGCAGCCGCAGTCGATCGAGATCCCGCGCGCCCAGGCCGAGGCGATCCCGGCGATGAAGGCGAGCAGCAGCAGCGCCGACACCCCGGCGACCAGGCGGACCCCGAGACCGACCACCAGCAGCAGGGCGAGCGCCAGCTCCAGGAAGGGCAGCCCGTAGCCGATCGGTTTGACCAGGCCCTCGGGCAGGATCTCGTACGCCCGCACCGCCTGGGCCGCCTCCGCCGGGTCGGCGATCTTCGCCAGCCCGGCCCACCCCCAGACCACGGCCAGGCCGAGCCGCGCGACCGTACCGATCCACTCGCTCCGGACCGGCACCCGCCGCGGCGCGGGCGCGGAGCCACCGGACTGCACTGCCGGCCCCGCCATCAGGGAACCCCCCTCGGGAAACTCGTTCACTTCCTGACGAACCGTAAGGGATGAAGCCCGGTTCCTCCGGATTCACGAATTAAGCCGGACGAGTGACGTTCCGTCCGATTCCCTCGAACACCCCTACGTCACCGGCACCCCTGCATCCGCCCCGGGTCGAACAGCTCCGGCCGCCCCTCGTGCGATCCCCGCGCGGCCCGCTCCGCCGCGCCCCACCGCGCCGCCTCCGCGCAGGCCACCGCCTCCCGCTCGGCCCGCTCCGCCCCCCGCTTGGCCAGGGCCTGCCCCACCTCGGTGTGCGCGCCGACCGCGGCCCCCAGAGCCAGCGCGGCCGCCGCCGCCCGCAGCAGCACGGCCCGATGAAGCCCAGCCACCCGCTCACCCCTTCGCTAGCCCGGCCGCCCCCGTACACGTGGTTCGTGCACTCGTCCCTCCACTCAACGCCGGTCAACCCCGCCTGATGCGTGTCGCCCCCGCTCTTCACCCGTTCGGGGCCGCCGCACCGCTGACGCCCCCGGAAAAGGCCGACGACCCGCTCCCCCCGGAGGGGGAACGGGCCGTCGGCCGACGACCGCTACCGCGGGTCAGCGCCTGCGCACACCCGCCGCCAGCTCCCCGGCCAGCGCGCGGACCGCGGCCAGACCGGCGGCCTCGTCCGCACCGGCCTCCAGGATCCGCTTCACGAACGCGGACCCGACGATGACGCCGTCCGCGAACCGGGCGACCTCCGCCGCCTGCGCGGCGTCGGAGACCCCGAGCCCGACGCAGACCGGCAGGTCGGTGGTGGCCCGGGTCCGGGCGACCAGGTCCTCCGCCAGCGAGCCCACCGCGGACCGCGTCCCGGTCACCCCCATGACGGCGGCCGCGTAGACGAAGCCGCTCCCGGCCGCCGTGACCTCCGCCAGCCGCGCGTCCTTGCTGCTCGGCGCGACCACGAACACGGTGTCCAGCCCGTGCTCGTCCGCCGCCTTGCGCCACTCCTCGGACTCCTCCACCGGCAGGTCCGGCAGGATGCACCCGGCCCCGCCCGCAGCGGCCAGGTCGGCCGCGAAGCGCGCCACCCCGTACCGGTCGACCGGGTTCCAGTAGGTCATCACCAGCACCGCCGTCCCCGGGTGGGCGGCGGCCACCTCCTGGACGGTCCGCAGCACGTCCTTGATCCGCACCCCGCCCCGCAGCGCGATGTCGTCCGCGGTCTGGATCACGGCCCCGTCCAGGACCGGGTCGGAGTGCGGCAGCCCGATCTCGACGACGTCGCAGCCGCCCTCGATCAGCGCGCCGACCGCCCGGATCCCGCCGTCGACCGTGGGGAACCCGGCCGGGAGGTACCCGATCAGCGCGGCCCGGTCCTCGGCCCTGGCCGCCGCCAGTACGGTGCTCAGCTTCGAAGCCATGATCACTTACCCCCCTCGGCCGCGCCGCCGGCCGCGTCGCCGGAGCCGGCCGGCGAGTCGTAGAGCCCGAAGTACTGGGCCGCGGTGTGCATGTCCTTGTCGCCGCGCCCGGAGAGCGAGACCAGGATGGTCGCCTCCGGTCCGAGCTCGCGGCCCAGCTCCAGCGCGCCGGCGAGCGCGTGGGCGCTCTCGATGGCCGGGATGATCCCCTCGGTGCGGGAGAGCAGCCGCAGTGCCTGCATCGCCGCGTCGTCCGTGACCGGCCGGTACTCGGCCCGCCCGGTGTCCTTGAGCCAGGCGTGCTCCGGCCCGACGCCGGGGTAGTCCAGCCCGGCCGAGATGGAGTGCGACTCGATGGTCTGCCCGTCCTCGTCCTGGAGGACGTACGTCCGGGAGCCGTGCAGCACGCCGGGGTCGCCCTTGGTCAGGGTGGCCGCGTGCCGGGGGGTGTCGGCGCCCTCGCCGGCCGCCTCGCAGCCGATCAGCCGCACGCCGGCGTCCGGGATGAACTCGTGGAAGATGCCCATCGCGTTGGAGCCGCCGCCGACGCAGGCCACGACCGCGTCGGGCAGCCGCCCGGTCCGGTCGAGCACCTGCTGCCGCGCCTCGACCCCAATGACCCGGTGGAAGTCGCGGACCATCATCGGGAAGGGGTGCGGCCCGGCGACCGTCCCGAACAGGTAGTGGGTGGAGTCGACGTTGGCGACCCAGTCGCGGAAGGCCTCGTTGATGGCGTCCTTGAGCGTCCGCGAGCCGGACTTGACGGCGACGACCTCGGCCCCGAGCATCCGCATCCGGGCGACGTTGAGCGCCTGGCGCTCGGTGTCGACCTCGCCCATGTAGATGGTGCAGTCGAAGCCGAACAGGGCGCAGGCGGTGGCGGTGGCCACCCCGTGCTGGCCGGCCCCGGTCTCGGCGATGATCCGGGTCTTGCCCATCCGCTTGGTGAGCAGGGCCTGGCCCAGCACGTTGTTGATCTTGTGCGAGCCGGTGTGGTTGAGGTCCTCGCGCTTGAGCAGGATCCGGGCGCCGCCCGCCTCGGCGGAGAAGCGGTGCACGTCGGTCAGCGGGCTCGGGCGCCCGGTGTAGTCCTTGAGCAGCCCGTCCAGCTCGGCGGTGAAGGCCGGGTCGGTCTTGGCCTTCTCGTACTCCTCGGCGACCTGCTCGACCGCGGCGACCAGCGCCTCGGGGATGAAGCGGCCGCCGTACGCGCCGAAGTAGCCGCGGGCGTCCGGCACCTGGGCGCCGGGCAGGTAGTCCTTCTCGGACATTGTGGTTTCCCTTGACGGAGATGGATGACGGTGACGTCTGATCGGCTGGTTCAGCCGTGCGTCACGCGCCATCGCCGTCCGGGCACCTGACCCGGCTCGCACCCGATCACGTACCGCACCCGACGCCCCAGCACCCGGCGTGCGGGCGCGCGGCAGCCGCGCGGGCGGCAGCCGGGGGCGAGTCGGGTGGCGATCTTCATCGGGGCGGTGTCAGTCCTTGTGCCGGACGGCGGGGTGGGCGCCGGCCGCGACCAGGTCGGCGACCGCGGCCCGCGGGTCCTTGCCGGTCACCAGGGACTCGCCGACCAGCACCGCGTCGGCGCCCAGGTTGGCGTAGCCGATCACGTCCAGCGGGCCGCGCACACCGGACTCGGCGATCTTGACGATGCCGTCCGGAATGGCGTGGGCGACGTTCTCGAAGGTGTTGCGGTCCACTTCGAGGGTCTTCAGGTTGCGGGCGTTGACGCCGATGATCCGCGCCCCGGCGTCCACCGCGCGCTTGATCTCCTCCTCGTCGTGCACCTCGACCAGCGGCGTGAGGCCGATCGACTCGGCGCGCTCGATCAGCGACACCAGGGCCGGCTGGTCGAGGGCGGCGACGATCAGCAGCGCGAGGTCGGCGCCGTGGGCGCGGGCCTCCCAGAGCTGGTAGGCGGTGACGATGAAGTCCTTGCGCAGCAGCGGGGTGTCCACCGCGGCCCGGACGGTGTCCAGGTCGGCGAGCGACCCGCCGAAGCGGCGCTGCTCGGTCAGCACGCTGATCGCGGCGGCACCGCCGGCCGCGTAGTCGCGGGCCAGGGCCGCCGGGTCGGCGATCGAGGCCAGCGCGCCCTTGGACGGGCTGGAGCGCTTGACCTCGCAGATCACCCGGATCCCGTCGCCCTTGAGGGCGGCGACGCCGTCCTTGGCCTCCGGAGCCTTGGCCGCGAGTGCCTTGAGCTCGTCCAGGGAGACCCGGGCCTGCCGCTCGGCGAGGTCCTCGCGGACCCCTTCGATGATCGAGTCGAGCACACTCACTCAGGAGCCCCCATCATTTCTGCTGGTTCGCCAGCGCGAGCCGGACGGGCGGGGGCCCGTCGGCCCTTCGATGGTATCGGCACCCGGGTGCGCTCAGCGCATCCGCCCGGCCCGCGTCTCGCGGAACGGGACGCTCCCGGTACGGCTCTCAACTGCGGCTTCACCGGCTCTCCACCGGCCGCGGCCGGGGCGGCCTCGGGTCGGCGCCGGCCCGCCGGGCCCGGCTCAGACCACCGGCGGCGCCAGCCCGGCCCCCACCGGCAGGTTCCGCACCACCGCGAACACCAGCACCAGCAGGGCGATCAGCGCCCAGCGCCGAGCGCCCACCGAGACCCGCACCGGCGGCCCGCCGGTCAGCGCCGCCCAGGCCCAGCGCAGCCAGAGCAGCGCCAGCACCGCGAACAGCAGGACGGCCACGGCGTTGTCGTGCAGCGCGCCGGTGAGGTCCCCGTGGGCCAGCGCGTGGACGCAGCGCAGGCCCCCGCAGCCGGGGCACCACCAGCCGGTGGCGGTCAGGAAGGGGCAGTCGGGGTAGTGCCCGGGGGCGTTCGGGTCCACCGCCGCGACGTACCCGGCGGGGACGGCGACCGCCGCCAGCGCGGCCAGTGGCGGGCCCATCCGGCGCAGCACGGGCGGCGGGGCGGAGGCGGTGGGGGCGGCGTTCACGCCCCGATTGTGCCCGCGTCGGGCCCGGACAGAACGAAACGGCGGGCGCGGCGCGCCCGCCGTTCGGTTGTGCGAATACCCGCTGGTCAGGCGGCGACGGCCTCGCGGGCCTCGACGGCCGCGCGGCGGGCGGCGTGCTGCTCCGCGACCGACTTGTAGACGTTGGTGCTGGCCTGCTTGCCCATGCCGGCCATCGACATGGCCTTGCCGACGATGCCGCCCACCAGGACGACCGCCAGACCGGCCCAGACGAGCAGCGGCGACGGCAGGATCATCGCGACGCCCGCGATGCCGAAGCCGACGAAGGAGATGACGACGCCGGTCCAGGCGGCGGGGTTGTGGCCGTGTGCTGCTGCTGACATCGATGGTGCTCCTAGGCTCTCGGGGCCCGGCCGGGCCTGCGGGGCCGCCGGCGGGTTGACGGTTCCCATTGTGCCGGGCCACACACCGGCTCCCCAAAGCGGGTGGCCCGTCTACCGCGTCACACCGGGGCGGGCGCCGCGCGGCGGCGGGCGCTACACAGCGGCGGGCGCTACACGGCGGTCGGGTCCTCGCCGCGGTCCAGGGCCTTCCACAGGTCACCGGGGGTGTCGGCCGTGGCCGGGGCCTTGCGGGTCGGCGCCTCGTAGCGGCTGCCCATGGCCGGCCAGCCGCGGCCGTAGCGCAGGGTGATCAGCCCGGCCAGGGCGAGCAGCAGTCCGCCGGCCAGCGCGACCCAGGGCCAGCCGGTGTGCGACACCTCGGTGGCGGTGGAGCCGGCCAGCGCCAGCTTGCCGGAGGCGGCGCTGTCCAGCGCGGCGGTGTCCGAGGCCCCGGCCACCGAGGCGGCGGCCGCGCCCAGCCCGGCCAGCAGGGTCAGCGCGCCGACCGCGAGCCGGCCCGCGCCGCGCACGGCGAACACCGCGACGGCCGCGGCCAGGCCCACCAGGGCCAGCCCGCCGGGCAGTTCGGAGATCCTGCCGCCGGTGACGGACACGTCCAGGGTGCCGGCCCGGCCCTCGGCCCAGGTCCGCCCGGCCGCGGTCAGCACCAGCACGGCGCTCAGCACGGTCAGCAGCAGCATCACGCCGAGCGTGCGGCGGCCCGCCCCGGACGGGGCGGGAGCGGCGGGGGCGGGGGTCTGGTCTGCAGCGGTCACCCGTCCACTATCCCCCGGGCCACGCCCCGCGCCGTACCCGGGGTGGGGAACTCGTCCGTCCGCAGCACCACGGTGCGCCCGCCCAGCGGCAGGAACAGGTCGTTGCCGAAGGGCACCCGCTCGGCCTCCCGGTACACCCCGCCGGAGGACGGCGCGGTGTGCACGGTGCAGGTGGCGGCCGCCGGGTCGACCACCACGTACAGCGGTACGCCGCTCTCCGCGCAGGCCCGCGCCCAGGCGTGGTCGCGGCCCGGGTGGGCCACCTCCAGCACCGCCTCGGCCGCGGCGGCCGCGTACCGGCCCCGGGCGTTGTGGACGGCGTCCGCGGCGAGCACCGCCAGGTCCGGGGCGAGCGGGCCGTGCGCGGCCGGGAAGTCGATCAGGACGCGGGACAACACCCGTCCCCGGCCGCCGAGTTCACCCCGGATCTGGACGGCCGCGCCGAACACGACCTCCCAGCGCAGCTCGTCGTACGGCACCTCGGGCATCCGGCCGCCTCCTCACGCCTCAGGACAGGTCCGGCCTCCGCAGCGTATTGGCGGTGGCGACGGCCCGCAGCACGGCGGCCGCCTTGTTGCGGCACTCGGTGTCCTCGCCGTGCGGGTCCGAGTCGGCGACCACGCCCGCGCCCGCCTGCACGTACGCGGTGCCGTCGCGCAGCACCGCGGTGCGGATCGCGATCGCGGTGTCCGAGTCCCCGGCGAAGTCCAGGTAGCCGACGCAGCCGCCGTACAGGCCGCGGCGGGTGGGCTCCAGCTCCTCGATGATCCGCATCGCCCGCGGCTTGGGCGCGCCGGACAGGGTGCCCGCCGGGAAGCAGGCCGTCAGCACGTCGAAGGCGCTGCGCCCGGGGGCGACCGTGCCGGTCACCGTCGAGACGATGTGCATCACGTGGCTGTAGCGCTCGATCTGCATGAAGTCGACCACCTCGACGCTGCCCGGCTCGCAGACCCGTCCCAGGTCGTTGCGGCCCAGGTCGACCAGCATCAGGTGCTCGGCCCGCTCCTTGGGGTCGGCCAGCAGCTCGGCGGCCAGCGCCGCGTCCTCGTGCGGGGTCGCGCCGCGGTGCCGGGTGCCGGCGATCGGGTGCAGCATCGCCTCCCCCTCGGTGACCTTGACCAACGCCTCGGGGCTGGAGCCGACCACGTCGAAGCCGCCCTCGGCGCCGCCGTCCGGGCCGGGGAAGCGGAACAGGTACATGTACGGGCTCGGGTTGGTGGTGCGCAGCACCCGGTAGACGTCCAGCGCGGAGGCCGGGCAAGGCGCCTCGAAGCGCTGCGAGGGCACCACCTGGAAGGCCTCGCCGGCCCGGATCCGCTCCTTGATCTCCTCCACCGCGGCCCGGTACGGCGCCCCGCCGAACGGCGAGTGCACCTCCCCCGGACCGGCCGGGGTGAAGGTCGCCAGGCCCGGGTCGACCGGCTTCAACAGGCCGGCCTCCATCGCGTCCAGGCGCGCCACCGCGTCCGCGTACGCCTCGTCCACGCCGCTCGCCAGGTCGTTGTGGTTGACGGCGTTGGCGATCAGCAGCACCGTGCCGTCGGAGTGGTCGAGCACCGCGAGGTCGGTGGCCAGCAGCATGGTCAGCTCGGGGAGCCCGAGGTCGTCCGGGTTCAGGTCCGGCAGCTTCTCCAGCCGCCGGACGATGTCGTACCCGAGGTAGCCGACCAGGCCGCCGGTCAGCGGCGGCAGGCCGTCGTCGGCGCGCCGCGGGGTGTGCAGCGCCTCCAGGGCGGCCCGCAGCACCTCCAGCGGGTCGCCGCCGGTCGGGATGCCCACCGGCGGGGTGCCCAGCCAGCGGGCGCCCCCGTCCGCGTCGGCGGTCAGCGCGGCGGCGCTGCGCACGCCCACGAAGGAGTAGCGCGACCAGCTGCCCTGCTCGGCGGACTCCAGCAGGAAGGTGCCCGGCCGCTCCTCGGCGAGGCTGCGGTACAGGCCGATCGGGGTGAGGCCGTCCGCGAGGAGCCTGCGGGTGACGGGGATGACCCGGGTGTCGACGGCGAGCTTGCGGAAGGCTTCGAGGTCCATGCGGGGCGGCACCTTCTGGGTTCTGGAGTCGGCTGTGATCGGGGTGGGTCAGGCGAGCGGGAGGACGTCGGCGTCGAAGCAGGTCCGGTCGCCGGTGTGGCAGGCCGCGCCGGTCTGGTCGACCTTCACCAGCAGGGTGTCGCCGTCGCAGTCCAGTGCCACCGACTTGACCGCCTGCACGTGACCGGAGGTGTCGCCCTTCACCCAGTACTCGTTGCGGCTGCGGCTCCAGTACGTGCAGCGGCCGGTGGTGAGCGTGCGGTGCAGCGCCTCGTCGTCCATCCAGCCCAGCATCAGCACCTCGCCGGTGTCGTACTGCTGCGCGACGGCCGGGACCAGGCCGTCCTCGGTGCGCTTGAGGCGGGCGGCGATCGCGGGGTCGAGAGCGGTGGAGCCGGGGGCGGCGGGTGTGGTGGACATGGGGCCATTGTGTCAGCCCGCCCGGGCGGTGGACCGTTCCGTCCGGGCGGTGGACCGCTCCGTCCGGGCGGCGAACCGTTCGCGGGCGTCCCGTTCGGGGGCAGTTCCGCCAACCGCCTGCCGGGGGCGGCCCCGGTGGTCCATCCTCGGGGCCATGACCTCCGAGCAGCAGCCGCCCGAAGCCGCCGCCACCCGTCCGCCCCGGAGCCTGGTGATCACCGTCGTCGCCGTCCTGGCCGTGCTGCTCGCGGTGGTGGCCACCGTGCTGCTCTGGCCCGAGGACGCCCCGAAGCCCGCCGCCGCCCCGCCCCCGCCCTCGGCCACCCCGACCCCCACCCCCACGCCGACGCCGACCCCCACTCCCAGCAAGCCCCAACCCCCGTACGCCTACTTCCCGGTCGGCACCTGCTTCGACCACCCCCAGCTCAGCCCCGTCATCACCAAAGCCGAGCAACGCCCCTGCACCGGCGACCACGACGGCGAGGTCATCGCCACCCCCAAGCTCCCCGACGGCCTCACCGGCGAGATCCCCCTCGCCCTCGCCATGCGCGACGGCTGCAAGACCGCCGAAACCACCGCCGAATCCCACCAACCCCCCGGCCGCACCTACTACCCCCGCCAGTTCGGCCCCGCCCTCGCCAACTACAAGGACGGCTGGCGCGACTACACCTGCACCCTCACCGCCGGCAACAAACAGGGCAGCCCCAAACTCACCGGCCAGCTCCACCCGTAGGGCCCGTCCTCGAACGGGCCGTAGGGCCCGTCTTCAAACCCCCGGCGTCGGCCCGCAGGCGGGGGCTTGAAGACGGGCCCTAGGCTTGCCACCATGCCGAACCACGCCCTCGCCGAACGCCACCGCCTCGCCGAACTCCTCACCGCCGCAGGGCCGGACGCGCCGACCCTCTGCGCCGGGTGGACCACCCGGGACCTCGCCGCCCACCTGGTGATCCGCGAGCGCCGCCCCGACGCCGCGGCCGGCATCCAGGTCGCCGCCCTGGCCGGCCGGACGAAGCGCATTCAGGACGACTACGCGGCACGCCCCTACGAGGAACTGGTCCGGCTCTTCCGCGCCGGCCCGCCCGTCTACTCCCTGTTCGCCCTCCCCGGCGCCGACGAAGCGGCCAACACCGTCGAGTACTTCGTCCACGCCGAGGACGTCGCCCGGGCCGGCGAGGACTGGACCGCCCAGCCCGTCCCGCCGGGTCGCGCCGAGGCCCTCTGGCGCCGCCTCCCCATGATCGCCCGCTTCGAGGCCGGCCGCCGCTCCCCCGTCCGCCTCGCTCTCACCCGCCCCGACGGCGAGTCCCTCACCGTCGGCCCTGCCGGCGGCCCCACCGTCCACCTCACCGGCGACCCCGGCGACCTCGTCCTCTTCACCTACGGCCGCGGCGCCCGCACCACCCTCACCGTCGACGGCCCCCAGGACGCCGTCGAAGCCCTCCGCCACGTCCTGCCGCTGCCGTAACAGCGTCCGGGCTCTGCGCAGGACGTCGGCCAGGCCGACGTCCTGCGCAGACTCTCCCCGACCGTCCTACGGCGTGAGTCGGTTCGGGCCGCGGAAGAGGAAGGTGGCCTCGCGGATCGAGGGCAGGCCGAGCAGGACCATCAGGACCCGGCCGAGGCCCATGCCGAAGCCTCCGTGCGGCGGGCAGCCGTACCGGAACGCGTTCAGGTAGTCCCGCATCGGCTCCGCGCTCATGCCCTTCTCGGCGGCCTGCTCCAGCAGCACGTCGTACCGGTGCTCGCGCTGGGCGCCGGTGGTGATCTCCAGGCCCTTCCAGAGCAGGTCGAAGCTCAGGGTGACAGCCGGGTCGTCGGCGGGGCGCTTGTGGTAGAAGGGCCGGATGCCGACCGGGTAGTGGGTGATGAAGGCGAACTCGTGCCCGGTGGCCTCCTTGAGGTGGGCCGCGATGGCCCGTTCGCCCTCCGGGTCGAGGTCGTCCTTGACGCCCTCCGGGTCCCAGCCGCCCTCGCGGAGGATCTCCTGCGCCTCGGCCATGGTGATGCGGGGGAAGGGCGTCGTGGGCACGGTGACCTCGACGCCGAAGTGCTCGGCGATCGCCTCCCCGTGCGCGTCGGCGACCTCGGCGATGGCGTGGGCGAGCATCCGCTCCTCGAAGGCCATCACCTCCTCGACCCCGTCGATCCAGGCCAACTCCACGTCCACGCCGGTGAATTCGGTGGCGTGCCGGGAGGTGAACGAGGGTTCGGCGCGGAAGACCGGCCCGATCTCGAAGACCGTGTCGATGCCGGCCGCGATCGCCATCTGCTTGAAGAACTGCGGCGACTGCGCCAGGTAGGCGCTGCGGCCGAAGTAGCCGACCTCGAAGACCTCCGCGCCGGACTCCGAGGCGGTGCCCATCAGCTTGGGGGTGTGCATCTCGGTGGCGCCCTGCGCGTGGGCGTACCCGCGCAGGCCCTGTTCCAGGGTGGTCTGGACGGCGAACAGCAGCTGCGCGGCGGGACGGCGGCGCACGTCCAGGAAGCGCCAGTCGAGCCGCTGCTCCGGGCCGGTGCGGTCGTCGATCGGCAGTGGAGTGGCGGCCGGGTTGAGCACCTCGACCGTCTCGGGGACGAGCTCCAGGCCGCCGAGTTTGACCTGGGCCGCCTCGACGACGCGGCCGGTGATCCGCACGGCGGACTCGGGGGTGAGGGCTTCGAGCCGGGCCTCCAGCGGCCCGCCGTCCCGCCGGTGGGTCACCTGCACCAGGCCGGTGCCGTCCCGCACGACGACGAACTGCATCGCGCGCTGCAGGCGCAGGGTGTGCACCCAGCCGCAGACGGAGACGGTACGGCCGACGTGTTCCCGCAACTCGGAGACACGGACGCGGCTGTGGATCATTGAGGTCCTCCGAAGGACATCGTCATGATCCCTTGGGAGTGCGGGCGAGAAGGGTGACTCGCGGTACCACCGCACTTTCGCCGCCACCGGAGCAGCGGCCTCGTTCAGGCCCGGTGACGGGGGCCGGCCGGCGGGGCATTGGACCACCGGATACGGGGTCGTTCCTCCCCGCGCTCAGGAGGGTCTTCGCCTCGGGACGCGAGACCGCCTTCCCAGCTTCCGGCGGTTCTCTCTGCTCGCGTGTTCCCTTGCTACTCGTCTCCGTCGACGCGTTGCGCAGCAGGATACGAAGCGGGTGGCAGCGGTGGCAACCGAGAAACCCGCGCGGTCGCGGGGGCTCACCGGTGGTGCTGGTGAGCCCCCACAGCCGGGTCGGCCGGTCAGCCCTTGGGGCGGCCCTTGGAGATGAACAGCTGGACCGTCCCGTTCGCCGCCACGGTGAGCCCGGCCTGCGGCTCGGAGTTGATGACGGACCCGGCGGGCGCCTTCCAGTCGGTGAGCTCGTGGACCTCGTAGCGCAGCCCGGCCGCGTCCAGCAGCCGGGTGGCGGCGTCCCGGGACAGGCCGGCGAGCGGGGGCACGGGCACCGTCGCGGTGCCGGGCGCGGGCGGGGCGGCGGGGGAAGGGGCGCCCTCGGTCGCCGTCGGCCCGCCGACGGGCGCCGACACCGGGGCCGAGGCCGACGCCGAGACGGACGCGGACCCGGAAGCGGGCGCCGACTGGACGGCCGGGGCCGGCCCGGTCCCCGACGGGCGGTCCCCGCCACCCGTCGATCCGGGCACGAGCAGGGCCGCGCCCGCCGCGATGGCGGCAACCGCCGCCACCGCCGCGGCTCCGGTGAGCGCGGTGCGCCGGCGCACCGCGCGCCGGATCCCCACGGCGTCGATCACGGGGGCGGGGGCGTCGTCGGCGAAGGCAGTCATGGCGGCGAGCAACTCCTGATCGAAAGCGGAACCGAAAGCGGAACCGGATGCGGGGTCGGATGCGGGGTCGGATGCGGGGTCGGGGTCGTGGGGCGGGAAACGGATCATCACGCACCTTCACGCGAGGTCGACGACGCGGACGGGACGTCCTGCCGAGGCAGCGCGGCCCGCAATTTCGCGAGCCCGCGGGCGAGTTGTGAGCGCACGGCGCCGGGAGAGATGTCGAGGGTCTGCGCGATCTCCTGGTCCCCGAGGTCGTGGAGGTAGTACAGGACGACCACGGTGCGCATCCCCATCGGCAGCGTGTGCAGCGCCGCGACGAGCTCCGCGCGCAGCTCCACCGACCGGTAGGCGTCGCGGGGATCGGGGTGCTCGACTCCGGGTTCCGGCGCGGGGCGCTCGCCCGAGCGGTGCAGCCGCCGCCAGCGGTCGTTGGCCAGGTTCACCAGGATCCGACGGACGTACGCCTCGGGCACCTCCGCGCGCGCCACCCGCCGCCAGTGGCGGCAGGCCCGCTCCAGCGTCTCCTGCACGAGGTCCTCAGCGGTGTGGGCGTCCCCGGTGAGCACGTACGCCGTGCGGAACAGCGCGCCCGAACGCTGCTCCACGAACTCGACGAAGTCGATCCCGGGACCGGTCCTGCGCAGCCTCACCCGCGGCCTCACTCTCTCCCGCCGTCACTTCCACCCCCATGACGGCCGCCGGCCGCGCCCTGCTGCACGGCCACCGTGGAAGTGGCGCGGCTCACACCCGCCGGTGCCCGGCCACCCCACCGCCGGCGGTCGACGACGACGGCGGGCCCGCCGGCCGGGGAGATCCCCGACCGACGGGCCCGCCGTCCGACCTTCGGCCTACCAGCCGCCGGTGCCGATCTCGGTGCGGGAGCTCAGACCCTTGCCGGTGCCCTTGTAGAGGTAGAGCTTTCCGGTCTCGCCCGGCGCGGACTCCACCGCCGCCAGGTCACCGATGCCGTCACCGGTGAAGTCCGCCCCCGCGTAGTCGGAGATGCCGTTCCAACCACCGGAACCGATCTCCACCCGGTCACCCACACCGTGGCCGGTGCCCGGGTACAGCCACAGCTTCCCCGTCGACGTCTCGGTCGCCACCAGGTCGTCCTTGCCGTCCTTGTTCATGTCACCAGGACTGACGATCTTGTTCATCCCGTTCCAACCACCGGAACCGATCTCCACCCGGTCACCCAGGGACCCGCCACGGCCGGGGTACAGCCACAGCTTGCCGGTCGAGTTCTCACTCGCCACGACATCGGCGACGCCGTCGCCGTTGAAGTCGCCCACCGCGGTGTTGTTCATGCCGTTCCAGCCGCCGCTGCCGAGCTCGATCCGGCCTTCGATGCCGTGGCCGTTGCCCGGGTACAGCCAGAGCTTGCCGGTCGACTTCTCGGTCGCGACGATGTCGTCCCCGCCGTCACCGTTCAGGTCACCGACCGCCAGGTTGCTCATCCCGTTCCAACCACCGGAACCGATCTCCACCCGGCTGCCCAGCGTGCCCGACCCCGTCCCCGGGTACATCCACAACTTCCCCGTCGACACCTCCACCGCCACCAGGTCCTTCTTGCCGTCACCGTTGAAGTCACCGGCCGTCAGATTCGTCATCCCCGGGTCCGACGGGCCTGCCGGGTACGGGTCCGCATGGTCGGTCGAGAGTCCGGTGCCGGGGCTGCAGGTCCATGCGCCGGCCCCCTGGTCGGCGAGGATCTTCTCGGCGATCAGGATCTGTTCCTTCTTGGTCGCCTGGTGCGGATAGGCCGCGTACTGGGTGCCGCCGTAGTGCCGCCAGTTGTCCTCGGATATCTGGAGCCCGCCGAAGTAGCCGTTGCCGGTGTTGATGGACCAGTTGCCGCTGCTCTCGCAGGCGGCCACCTTGTCCCAGGTGCTGACCGACGCGGCACCGGCCGTGCCGGCGAGGCCGAGGGGCGCGAGGCTCAGCGCGAGGACGGCCAGGCTCCTGCGCATGCGGATGTGTACGGACATGGGTGTTCTCCCCCTGGAATCGGTGTTGGCTGACGTTCGTTCAGTACTGCTTCGTTGCGTTCGGCGGCTCACCAGCCGCCGGTGCCGATCTCGGTGCGGGAGCTCAGGCCGTTGCCGGTGCCCTTGTAGAGGTAGAGCTTTCCGGTCTCGCCGGGCGCGGACTCCACCGCCGCCAGGTCGCCGATGCCGTCACCGGTGAAGTCCGCCCCCGCGTAGTCGGAGATGCCGTTCCAACCACCGGAACCGATCTCCACCCGGTCACCCACACCGTGGCCGGTGCCCGGGTACAGCCACAGCTTCCCCGTGGACGTCTCGGTCGCCACCAGGTCGTCCTTGCCGTCCTTGTTCATGTCACCAGGACTGACGATCTTGTTCATCCCGTTCCAACCACCGGACCCGATCTCCACCCGGTCACCCAGACCACGACCCGTCCCCGGGTACAGCCACAGCTTCCCGGTCGAGTTCTCACTCGCCACCAGGTCCTTCTTGCCGTCACCGTTGAAGTCACCCACCGCGGTGTTGTTCATCCCGTTCCAACCACCGGAACCGATCTCCACCCGGTCACCCACACCGTGGCCATTGCCCGGGTACAGCCACAGCTTCCCCGTCGACTTCTCCGTCCCGACCAGGTCGTCCCTGCCGTCACCGTTCAGGTCACCGACCGCCAGGTTGCTCATCCCGTTCCAACCACCGGAACCGATCTCCACCCGGCTGCCCAGCGTGCCCGACCCCGTCCCCGGGTACATCCACAGCTTCCCCGTCGACACCTCCACCGCCACCAGGTCCTTCTTGCCGTCACCGTTGAAGTCACCGGCCGTCAGATTCGTCATCCCCGGGTCGTTCACCGAGGCCTTGGCGGCGACGTCGACGTAGTTCCGGTCGATGTTGATCGAGGTGCCGCCGTACGACTCCGTGACGTCGCCGGCGTACTGGTGGACGCGCTGGTGGTTGGACCAGTACCCCGCCGGGATGTAACTGTCGTCGGTGTCCGCGGCGTTGTTCCAGTTCGCCGCCCATGCCACGTCGGGGCGGTCGAAGCCGGACGAGTTGTACACGGCGACCATGTCCTTGATCCCGCTCGACGAGGAACTGTAGACGCCGGAGCGGAAGTTGAGCTCGTGAAGTCGACTGGTCCAGCCCGACAGGTAGTTCAGCACGTTGGTGCGGTAGCCGGAGGAGTAGGCCTCCATGTCGACGTAGAGCACCGTGCCGCCGGTGAAGCCCAGGCCCTGGGCCAGGTTGACCGCGGCTTCCGCCGCCGCCCGGCCCTGGCCCTCGGCGTCCGAGGAGGAGATCCCCGCGGCCTGGGTGCCCGCGTAGATGGGCAGCAGGTGCCAGCCCGCACCGCTCTGCTGCGCGACCCACGACGCGGTGAGGTTGTTCTGCGCGCAGACCCGGGTCGGACCGCCGATGTAGATGCCCACGCCCCGGTAGGGCGAGGAGGCCCAGTCCGACATCGCGCCGGACGAAGGGGCGGCGCAGGCGTCGAACGCCTTGCCGGTGTAGCCGGTGCTCGGCGTCGCCGACGAGGCCTCCGACGCCGCGGCGGACGCGGCGGGCGCGGCCAGGGCGCCCGGTGCGGCCTTCGGTGACTGCGGCACCGGGACCGGGGCCGCGGTGGCGCCGCCCTCGATCGCCGCGGACGCGAGGATGCGCTGCACCGCGGCGGCGGACGAGGTGGCGTGGCTCGCCGTCACGTAGACGCCGGCGCCCTCGAAGGCCACCCGCGCCTCCTGGCCGACGCTGTCCGGCAGGGACGGGACGCCGCGTCCGGCGGGCACCGCGACGGTGGTGAGGTCGGCCCGCTCGGCGGCACCGGCGAAGGTCTCGACGACCAGCGCGTCCGCCTTCTCCCCGATCAGGTGGGTCGGGCAGTTCTGGTCCGCGCCGGGGTGGCCGAGGTAGACGGTGTTGCGGTCCAGCCGGACGCAGGTGCCGGGGGCCTGAGCCAGGTCGACCACCGACCAGCTCGACGGCACCTGGAGCGAAAGCCCTTGGTACGTAACGGTCTTGACGTTCTGGCCGGCAGCGGAAGGATCGGCGGCCGGCCCGGCGACGACGGGCTCGGCCGCCTGGGCGGCCGGGCTCAGCGGCAGGGCGGCGGTGAGGGCGCCGGCCGCCACGACGAGCGAGGCGACACCCCTCAGACGGTGGTGGTTCACGGATCTCTCCAAGCAGACGGGCACGGCGGAGCCGCCCGGGGACGGATCCGGGCAGGGCGGCACGCAGCGGGGGGAAGGCGAACGAGGGAAAGGTGGGCGGGCGGGGTGGGCCCGTACGGTGATGGCGGGCCCACCCCGGTTGCGGCGGCCGACCGGGCGAGGTCGGCGGAGCCCCTACGCGGTCTACCAGCCGCCGGTGCCGATCTCGGTGCGGGAGCTCAGGCCGTTGCCGGTGCCCTTGTAGAGGTAGAGCTTTCCGGTCTCGCCGGGCGCGGACTCCACCGCCGCCAGGTCGCCGATGCCGTCACCCGTGAAGTCCGCCCCCGCGTAGTCGGAGATCCCGTTCCAGCCACCGGAACCGATCTCCACCCGGTCACCCACACCGTGGCCGGTGCCCGGGTACAGCCACAGCTTCCCCGTGGACGTCTCGGTCGCCACCAGGTCGTCCTTGCCGTCCTTGTTCATGTCACCAGGACTGACGATCTTGTTCATCCCGTTCCAACCACCGGAACCGATCTCCACCCGGTCACCCAGACCACGACCCGTCCCCGGGTACAGCCACAGCTTCCCGGTCGAGTTCTCACTCGCCACCAGGTCCTTCTTGCCGTCACCGTTGAAGTCACCCACCGCGGTGTTGTTCATCCCGTTCCAACCACCGGAACCGATCTCCACCCGGTCACCCACACCACGACCCGTCCCCGGGTACAGCCACAGCTTCCCCGTCGACTTCTCCGTCCCGACCAGGTCGTCCCTGCCGTCACCGTTCAGGTCACCGACCGCCAGGTTGCTCATCCCGTTCCAACCACCGGAACCGATCTCCACCCGGCTGCCCAGCGTGCCCGACCCCGTCCCCGGGTACATCCACAGCTTCCCCGTCGACACCTCCACCGCCACCAGGTCCTTCTTGCCGTCACCGTTGAAGTCACCGGCCGTCAGATTCGTCATCCCCGGGTCCGACGGGCCGTCCTCGCGGATGGACTTGTTGCGGACCGGCACGAAGGTGCCGTAGCCGGAGTAGTACGGGTAGGGGATCTCGCGGTAGTGGACGCCACTGCCGGTGAACTCGTAGCCCATGTAGTGGTCGGAGTCGGTCCACTTCTCGAACAGCACCACGTGGCCGCTGGCCCCGCTGCTGTCGTTGAGCAGCGCGTCGCCCGGCTTGAGGTCGCCCTTGCTGATCCCCTCGGTGACGCCCTGCGGGCCGAAGGTGTCGGTGGTCAGCGAGTCGCCGAGCTTCCAGGCCATCGAGGCGTAGCCGGAGCAGTCGGTGCGGTAGCCGTTGTGCGAGCCGGTCCAGCTGTAGTCGAGGCCGATGCCGACCCAGGTCTTGGCGCGCTGGATCGCCTCGCTCCGGGTGACCGCGGGGGCCAGCACGGAGGCGGCGGCCGACGAGCCGTCAGCGGAGGGCGCCTGGAAGGCTCCTGCGCCCTTGCCGGCCCCGACCGGCTGGCCGGCGCCGCCGTACTCGCCGCCCGCGACGGCGCTGGCGGTCGTGGGGACGGGTTCGGCGGCGAACGCGGCGCCGCCCTGGACGAGCAGCCCGAGCGACAACGAGCCGGCCAGGCCGAGGGCGACGGCGGACGTGCGGAGATAGGCCTTGCGGGACATGAGAACTCCTGAAAAGGGCATTCGGAGGACCGGTGCGGCGAAGAGCGCCCGGATCACCGGAAGAGGGAGCGCCGGAGGAACTCCGGCGGGATGTGGACGGCCGTCAGCCGGCGACGGAGACGCGCCAGGACCGGAAGACCGGGGACCGCGAGAGGGCGGCGGAGCAGATGGCCAGCGAATGGGCGGGGGCGTCGTCGCCGCTTCCGCCACTGGTGAAGATGATGAGGTCGATGGAGTCCTGACGGGCTCTCGACTGGACGTGCTCCAGGCCGCCGCAGGGATCGGCGTGGGCCCAGAGCACGTCCTTGAGGACATGGGCGTCGGCCCCGGTGGGCGGACGCGGGTCGGGACTCGTCAGGGTGAGACGGACAATGTGCATCGGGCTCGGTCCGCGAGGCCGGCGCCGACGGCAGTGGTCACTTCTTGTCGTCCCAGCTGATGCTGCCCGGGTCGCCCAGGCCGGGCTTGCCGGTCCCGCTCGGGGTGGGCACGCCCGGGGTGGGCACGCCCGTGCCGGGGTCGCTCGCCGCGGACACGCCCGCCACGGTGACCGGTGCGGTGGCGGCGGCGGTGACGGCCGGCAGAGCGAGCGTGGCCACCACTGCCGCAGCCGCGAGAACACCGGAAACGCGAGCGGAGATCCGCATGGAGAACAACCCCCTGGTTGATGGTCGATCGGTTCGTCGAACGGGCGACGGCTGCTTCCCGTCTCCCACCGGCCCGGGGCTCGGCGCCCCTGCGGCTCGGTGATCCCTATCCTGCAAGCCCGACCGGCGCTCCGGAAGGCCTTTCCCGAGGCACCATCAGGCCTGGCACCATCGCGCCACCCCAGCCCCGGCTCTCCACCGCCGCCCCGGCGGCCCGGGCCCGCCACCGCCACCGCACCGGCCCCGCCGACGGTCCGTCAGTTCTCCTTGCACACACGTGTGCGAACTGTGAGAATCACGCGAGCGGCCTTGACGTTGCCGGGCCGCCCGCCGCGCCGCGACCAGGGGGAATCGTGCTCGAAGTACTGGGACTGGATCCGACGGCGGAAGCCGTCTACACCGCCCTGCTGGTCGAGCCCGGCTGCGGGGTCACCGACCTCTGCCGCCGGCTCGGCCTCTCCGAGACCGCCGTCAGGGAAGCCCTCGACCAACTCGCGGACCTGACGCTGCTGCGGCCCTCCCAGGAGGTGTCCGGCGCGCTGCGCCCGGTCAGCCCGGAGGTCGGCCTGGAGGCCGTCCTCCGCCGCCAGGAGGACGACCTCGCCCGCCGCCAGCAGGAGCTGGCCGCCAGCAAGGCGGCCGTGGCCCGGGCCGTCGCCGCCTTCGCGGACCTGGTGCCCAACACCGCCTCGGACGCCACCGAGCGCCTGGTCGGGATGGACGCGATCCAGGCCAAGCTCGAGACGCTGGCGCGCGGCCTCCGGGAGGAGTTCCTCGCCGCGATCTCGGGCGGGGCGCAGTCCCAGGCCAGCATGGACGCCGCCCGCCCGCTCGACCAGGACGCCCTGGAGCGCGGCGTCGCCATGCGGACGCTCTACCAGGACAGCGTCCGCAACGACCAGGCCACCCACACGTACGCCCAGTGGCTCACCGGGCTCGGCGGCCAGGTGCGGACGGCGCCCCTGCTGCCGCCCCGGCTGCTGGTCTTCGACCGGCGCACCGCCGTCGTCCCGATCGACCCGACGCGGACCAGGCTCGGGGCGCTCTGCACCAGCGAGCCCGGTCTGGTGGCCTCCCTGGTCGCCCTGTTCGAACAGGCCTGGTCCACCGCCGTACCGCTCGGCGCCGACCAGCCCACCCACCACGACACCGGCCTCACCCCGTCCGAACGCGACCTGCTCCGCCTGCTCGGGACGGGCCTGACCGACGAGGCCGCCGGCAAGCGGCTCGGCATCTCGCTGCGCACCGTGCGCCGCCAGATGTCCGCCCTGATGGAGCGGCTCGATGCCGCCAGTCGCTTCGAGGCCGGCCTCAAGGCGGCGCAGCGCGGCTGGCTGTAGCCGCGCCCGGCCGCGCCCCGCAGGCCGACCGACCGCGCCCCGCAGCCCGGCCGAGCGACAGCCCAGCCGACCGGCCGCGTCCCGGCTGCGGATGTCAGTACCCGGGTGCAGACTCGCAGGTGGCCGGGGAGGGGGCGTCCGCGCGCCCGACGGAACCGCCCCGGTCACTCTCCGTCGAAGGGGCACCACCTCATGCTCACCACCGACTTCCCCATCGGCTCGCCCTGCTGGATCGACCTGGGCAGCCCGGACATCCGGGCCACGGCCGGGTTCTACGGCAAGGTGTTCGGCTGGACGTTCCAGGAGGTCCCCGACACGGGCGGTTACGGGTTCCTCCAGTCGGGCGGAAGGACCGTCGGCGCGCTCGGCAACCTCGAGGCGGACGCCCGGTCCGCCTGGACGACGTACTTCCGCACCGCCGACGTGGACGCGACGGTCAAGGCGGCCGAGCAGTCCGGTGCCACGGTCCGGGTCCCGCCGATGGACGTCATGCAGGAGGGCCGGTTCGCCGCGCTGACCGATCCGCAGGGCGCCGAGTTCGCGGTCTGGCAGGCCGGGAACACGGTCGGCCTGGACGCCGTGTCCGAGGACAACACGCTGGTCTGGTCCGAGCTGCACACCAAGGACCAGGACGGCGGCTTCTCCTTCTACCACGGCCTGTTCGGCTGGCGGGTGGAGAACTTCGAGCCGTCCCCGGGGATGAACTACCGGGTGATCTCCACCGCCGAGGGCGACCAGCAGCAGACGAGCTTCGGCGGCATCGCCCCGACCATGCAGCCGGACCAGCCGTCCGCCTGGACGCCGTACTTCGCCGCCAACGACGTGGACGCGCTGATCGTCAAGGCGACGGCGGCCGGCGGCACCGTGCTGATGCCGGCCGCGGACGTGGAGAACGTCGGCCGGATCGCCTGGCTGGCGGACCCGAACGGCGCCCCGTTCGCCCTGATCAAGGGCGAACCGCGCGAGTCGTGAACACGCGCGGGTCATGAACGACCGCGCGAGTCGTGACCATGCGTGAGGGCCCGCCGCACACCGGCGACGGGCCCTCCCGCACGACAGAACAAGGTCACCGCACCGGGTGCCCGGCCTCCCGCAGCGCGTTCTTGACCTCGCCGATCCGCAGGTCCCCGAAGTGGAAGACGCTGGCCGCGAGGACGGCGTCCGCGCCCGCCTCGACGGCCGGGGCGAAGTCGGCGAGCTTGCCGGCGCCGCCGGAGGCGATGACCGGCACCGACACGGCCTTGCGCACGGCCCGGATCATCTCCAGGTCGTAGCCGTCCTTGGTGCCGTCGGCGTCCATCGAGTTGAGCAGGATCTCGCCCGCGCCCAGCTCGGCCGCCCGGCCGGCCCATTCGACGGCGTCCAGGCCGGTGCCCCGGCGCCCGCCGTGGGTGGTGACCTCGTAGCCCGAGGCGGTCTCCACGCCCTCGGCGCAGCGCCGGGCGTCGACCGACAGCACCAGCACCTGCCGCCCGAAGCGCTGGGCGATCTCGCGGATCAGTTCGGGCCGGGCGATGGCCGCGGTGTTGACCCCGACCTTGTCGGCGCCGGCCCGCAGCAGCTGGTTCACGTCGTCGACGGCGCGGATGCCGCCGCCGACGGTGAGCGGGATGAACACCTGCTCGGCGGTGCGGCGGACCACGTCGTAGGTGGTCTCGCGGTCGCCGGAGGAGGCGGTGATGTCGAGGAAGGTCAGCTCGTCGGCGCCTTCGGCGTCGTACAGCTTGGCCATCTCGACCGGGTCGCCGGCGTCGCGCAGGTTCTGGAAGTTGACGCCCTTGACCACCCGCCCGGCGTCCACGTCCAGGCAGGGGATGACACGTACGGCGAGGGTCACGGCTGCTTGCCTTCCAGGGCTTCCAGGGTCATTGCCAGCCCGGTGCGGTACGCGTCGAGTTCGACCTCGACCATCATCCGGGAGTCGATCAGCCCGTCGACCACCACCATGGTGGCCACCGGGCGTGCGGCGTCGAAGAGTTGGCGGTGGGCGCGGCCCACCTCCTCGGCGTCGCGGGCGTGGGTGATGTACATCCGGGTGCGGACCACGTCGTCCGCGGTCAGACCGTACGCGGCCAGGGCCGAGAGCCCGACGCCGAACGCGGCGAGGGTCTGCCGGTACGGGTCGCCCTCGTGCTCGATCCGGCCGTCCACCCAGGCGGTGGACCCGGCGACGTGCACGTGGTCGCCCGCGGCGACCGCCCGGGAGTAGCCGAACTCCTCCTCCCAGGGGGAGAAGCCCGTCACCCGGCCGCGTACGATCCGACCTTCGGTCATCCGGAAACCGCCTCCAGGGCCTCTTCGAGGGTGAACTTCTGCTCGTAGAGTGCCTTGCCCACGATGGCGCCCTCGACACCCAGGTCGACCAGACCGGCGATGGCGCGCAGGTCGTCGAGGGAGGAGACGCCGCCGGAGGCGACGACGGGGCGGTCGGTGGCGCCGCAGACGTCGCGCAGCAGCTGGAGGTTGGGGCCGGTGAGGGTGCCGTCGCGGTTGACGTCGGTGACGACGTAGCGGGTGCAGCCCTCGGCGTTCAGCCGCTCCAGGACGTCGAAGAGCTGGCCGCCGTCGCGGGTCCAGCCGCGGCCGCGCAGGGTGGTGCCGACCACGTCCAGGCCGACGGCGATCTTGTCGCCGTGCTCGGCGATGGCCTTGGCGACCCACTCGGGGGCCTCCAGGGCAGCGGTGCCGAGGTTGACCCGGGTGCAGCCGGTGGCGAGGGCGCGGGCGAGCGACTCGTCGTCGCGGATGCCGCCGGACAGCTCGACCTTGATGTCCAGCTGTCCGGTGACCTCGCGCAGCAGCTCGTAGTTGGTGCCGGTGCCGAAGGCGGCGTCCAGGTCGACCAGGTGGAGCCACTCGGCGCCGGCGTTCTGCCAGGCGAGGGCGGCGGCCAGCGGCTCGCCGAAGGAGGTCTCGGTGCCGGAGGCGCCCTTGACCAGGCGGACGGCCTGGCCGTCGCGGACGTCGACGGCGGGCAGCAGCTCAAGGCTCATCAGTAACAACTCTCAGACGTTCAGAGGGTGTTGACCCAGTTGGTCAGCAGGGCGGCGCCGGCGTCGCCGGACTTCTCGGGGTGGAACTGGGTGGCCCAGAGCGGGCCGTTCTCGATCGCGGCGACGAACGGCTGCCCGTGCGTGGCCCAGGTGACCAGCGGCGGGTTGATCCGCGCGCTGTGGGTCTCCAGCTCCCAGTGCCGTACGCCGTAGGAGTGCACGAAGTAGAAGCGGGTCTCCGGGTCGAGGCCGGCGAACATCCGGCTGCCCTCGGGCACGTCCACCGTGTTCCAGCCCATGTGCGGCACGACCGGGGCGTCCAGCGGCTCGACGGTGCCGGGCCACTCGTCGCAGCCGGGCGTCTCCACCCCGTGCTCGACGCCCTTCTCGAAGAGGATCTGCATGCCCACGCAGATGCCCATGACCGGGCGGCCCCCGGCGAGCCGGCGGCCGATGATCCAGTCCCCGCGGACGGACCTGAGGCCGCGCATGCAGGCCTCGAAGGCACCCACGCCGGGGACGAGCAGGCCGTCCGCGGCCATCGCGGTGTCGTAGTCGGAGCTGACCGTGACGTTCGCCCCGGTCCGCTCCAGGGCGCGCTGCGCGGAGCGGAGGTTGCCGGAGCCGTAGTCGAGGACGACGACGTTCTTGCCCATGTTCAGGTGTCCAGTCTCTCTGCTACGGGTGTTACAGGCGCATGAGGCCGGAGCCCAGGCACATCACGGCCCCGATGGCCAGCACCAGGATGACGCCCTTCGGCAGCTTCTGCTTCCAGAAGGAGATCACCCCGCCCGCCAGGAAGAGGCCGACGAAGAGGAGGATCGTCGCGGTCTTGTTCACAGCGCACCCTTGGTCGAGGGAAGGATTCCGGCCGCGCGCTGGTCCCGCTCGGCGGCGTAGCGCAGCGCCCGGGCCAGTGCCTTGAACTGGCACTCCACGATGTGGTGCGCGTTGCGCCCGTACGGGACGTGCACGTGCAGCGCGATCTGCGCCTGGGCCACGAAGGACTCCAGGATGTGCCGGGTCATCGTGGTGTCGTAGCTGCCGATCATCGGCGCCATGCCCTCGGGCTCGGTGTGCACCAGGTAGGGCCGGCCGGAGAGGTCGACGGTGACCTGGGCGAGCGACTCGTCCAGCGGCACCGTGCAGTTGCCGAAGCGGTAGATGCCGACCTTGTCGCCGAGCGCCTGCTTGAAGGCGGCGCCGAGCGCGAGGGCGGTGTCCTCGATGGTGTGGTGGGTGTCGATGTGCAGGTCGCCGTCGGTCTTGACGGTGAGGTCGAACAGACCGTGGCGGCCGAGCTGGTCGAGCATGTGGTCGTAGAAGCCGACGCCGGTGGAGATGTCGGTCTTGCCGGTTCCGTCGAGGTCTATCTCGACCAGGACGGAGGTCTCCTTGGTGGTGCGCTCGACGCGTCCGATGCGGGACATGAGGGGTTACAGCTCCTTGATCACATTACGGACGGCGTCCAGGAAGGCGTCGTTCTCGGCGGGCGTGCCGGCGGTGACGCGCAGCCACCCGGGGACCCCGTTGTCACGGACCAGGACACCCCGGTCGAGGATGGCCCGCCACACGGCGTGGGTGTCGGCGAAGCGGCCGAACTGGACGAAGTTGGCGTCCGAGTCGGTCACCTCCAGGCCCATCGCGCGCAGCGCGTCCACCAGCCGGTCACGCTCCTGCTTGAGCCGGCCGACGTACCCCAGCAGGGTGTCGGTGTGCTCCAGGCAGGCCAGCGCGGTGGCCTGGGTGACGGCCGACAGGTGGTACGGCAGCCGGACCAGCTGGACGGCGTCGACCACGGCCGGGTCGGCGGCCAGGTAGCCGAGGCGCAGCCCGGCGGCGCCGAAGGCCTTGGACATGGTGCGGCTGACCACCAGGTTGGGGCGGCCCTCGACCAGCGGCAGCAGCGAGGCGCGGTGCGAGAACTCGACGTACGCCTCGTCCACGACCACCAGGCTGGGCCGGGCGGCCTGCGCGGCCTCGTACAGCCGCAGGACGGTCTCCGCCCCGACGGCCGTCCCGGTCGGGTTGTTCGGCGAGCAGATGAACACCACGTTCGGCCGGTGCTCGGCGATCGCCGCGAGGGCGGCGTCCACGTCGATGGTGAAGTCGCCGTTGCGGGGGCCGGAGATCCAGGCGGTGCCGGTGCCCCGGGAGATCAGCGCGTGCATCGAGTAGGAGGGCTCGAAGCCGAGCGCGGTGCGGCCGGGGCCGCCGAAGGTCTGCAGCAGCTGCTGGAGGACTTCGTTGGAGCCGTTGGCGGCCCACACCTGCTCGCGGGTGACCGGGAAGCCGGTGGTGCGGGTCAGGTACCCGGCGAGGCCCTCGCGCAGCTCGACCGCGTCCCGGTCGGGGTAGCGGTTGAGGTTGCGGGCGGCCTCGGCGACGCGCTCGGCGATCCGGGCCACCAGCTCCTCGGGCAGCGGGTACGGGTTCTCGTTGGTGTTCAGCTGGACGGGGACGTCCAACTGCGGTGCGCCGTACGGGGACTGGCCGCGCAGCTCGTCCCGGATGGGCAGGTCGTCGATACGGGTCGTACGGATGGTCACGTGCCCGGCACCGTCCAGTCGAAGCGAGCCTTGATGGCGTCGCCGTGACCGGGGAGGTCCTCGGCGTCCGCCAGGTTGACCACGTGCGCGGCGACGTCCGCCAGCGCCTGCCGGTCGTACTCGACGACCTGGACGCCGCGCAGGAAGGTCTGCACCGACAGTCCGGAGGAGTGGCAGGCGCAGCCGCCGGTCGGCAGCACGTGGTTGGAGCCGGCCGCGTAGTCGCCCAGCGAGACCGGGGTCCAGCGGCCGATGAAGATCGCACCGGCGTTGACGACCTTCGCCGCCACCGCGTGCGGGTCGCGGGTCTGGATCTCCAGGTGCTCGGCCGCGTAGGCGTTGACCACGGCGAGGCCCTGCTCCAGGTCGTCGACCAGGATGATGCCGGACTGGCGGCCGCCGAGCGCCTCGGCGACCCGCTCGCCGTGCTTGGTCCGGCCGACCTGGGTGACCAGCTCGACCTCGACCGCGTCTGCCAGCTCAAGCGAGTCGGTGACCAGCACCGAGCCGGAGGTGGGGCCGTGCTCGGCCTGGCTGATCAGGTCGGCGGCGACGTCGCTCGGCAGCGCGCTGTCGTCGGCGAGGACGGCGATCTCGGTCGGGCCGGCCTCGGAGTCGATGCCGATCCGGCCGGCGAACAGCCGCTTGGCCGCCGCCACGTAGATGTTGCCGGGGCCGGTGACCATGTTGACCGGGGCGCACTCCTCGGTGCCCAGGGCGAACATCGCGACCGCCTGGGCGCCGCCGACGGAGTAGACCTCGTCCACGCCGAGCAGCGCGCAGGCCGCCAGGATGGTCGGGTGCACGCGGCCCCCGAACTCCTTCTGCGGCGGCGAGGTCACCGCGATGCCCCGGACGCCCGCCTCCTGGGCCGGCACCACGTTCATCACCACGGAGGACGGGTAGACCGCCAGCCCGCCCGGCACGTACAGGCCGACCCGCTCGACCGGCACCCAGCGCTGGGTGACCGTGCCGCCCGGTACCACCTGGGTGGTGTGCCCGGTGCGGCGCTGGTCGGCGTGCACGGCCCGGGCGCGGCGGATCGACTCCTCCAGCGCGGCCCGCACCTTCGGGTCCAGCGTCTCCAGGGCCTCGGCCAGCTGCTCGGCGGGCACCCGGGTGGACTCCAGCCGGACGCCGTCGAAGCGCTCGGTGATCTCGATCAGCGCCGCGACCCCGCGATGGCGTACGTCCTCGGCGATCGGCCGCACCTTCTCCAGGGCGGCCGCCACGTCGAACTCGGCACGGGGCAGCAGGTCACGCGGGTCGTCCAGCGAGCCGCGGAGGTCGATTCGAGAGATCACGCCACCCAGTGTAAGGAGTGGCCGGAACGGGTGGTCCCGCATTTCAGTCCGTGATACGAAAGGCGAGACGACCGGGGGGACGGGGAAACGATGGCGGAGAGTGCTCCGGAGAGCTGGACCGACACCGAACGGGAGCTCTGGGAGGCCTTCCGCGAGGGCGAGGTCTTCGACCTCCGGTGTGGCCGGACCGACATCGACGACCCCTTCGGGGACACCGTCTGGGGCCCCGAACGCACGGTGAGCGCCGAGGTCCTCGCCCACCTCCTGCTGGCCGGCCCGCGGCCCACCGCCGGGCGGGTCGCCTCGCTGCGGATGAGCGGGGTGTACGTCACCGGCGCGCTCAACCTGGCCGGCGGCCACATCGACCGGTACGTCGAACTGCGCGGCTGCCGCTTCGAGCACAAGATCCTCATCTCGGAGGCCTCGGCCACCACCCTGCGGATGGTCGACTGCCTGATCCCCCGGCTGGAGGCCTCCCGGCTCGCCACCACCGGCGACGTCCACCTGGCCCGCTGCCGGATCCCCGACGGCATCCGGCTCACCGACGCCAAGATCGGCACCGACCTGCTGCTCAACCTGGCCGTCATCGGCGGCGACCGCTACGGCCGCGCGGTGTCCGCCGACGGGATCACCGTCCACCAGGACTTCGAGGCCGAACGCCTGGAGACCCGGGGCGAGTTGAGCGTCCGAACGGCCCGAATAGGCGGCCGCCTCTCGCTCCGCGGCGCCCAGCTGCACGCCGACCCGCAGAACCGGGTCTGCCTCAACGCCGTCCGGCTCAACGTCGGCCACACCCTCTACCTGACCAGCTCGGCCGACGGCGGCTGGTTCGGCTCCCGCAGCTACTACGGCTCCGGCTACGGCCAGAGCCCCCCGCCCGACGCGCCCAGCACCCCGTTCCGCGCCTACGGCCAGGTGCGGCTCTCGGACGCCCGCTTCGACGCCGCCTGCCTGATCTCCGGAGAGTTCCACCTGGAGGGTGACGACGAGCTCTCGCTGCGCCGCATCCACACCCCCGAACTCCGGTTCACCTGCAAGATCCGGCCCACCGGCACCGTCTCCCTCTCCCGCGCCCGGGTCGGCAACCTGGTCGACACCCCGGACGCCTGGCCGCTCGGCAAGCACCTGCGGCTGACCGGCTTCGTCTACGAAAACCTCCGCCCGGTCGGACAGTTCACCGTCCAGCAGCGGATCGCCTGGCTGGAGGGCTCGACGGTCGAGTTCCAGCCGGAGTCCTACGAGCAGCTCGCCACCGCGCTGCGCCGCGACGGCGCCGACGACGACGCCCGCGAAGTGCTCTACGCCAAGCAGCGCCGCCGCCGGGAGACCCTGCCACTGCCCGCCCGGGGCTGGGGCCTGGTCCAGGACGTCACCGTCGGTTACGGCTACCGCCCCGGCCGCGCCGGCCTGTGGCTCCTGCTCGCCTGGGCCCTCGGCAGCATCTGGTTCGCCACCCACCCGCTGGACCCGCTCAAGGCCGACGAGAAGCCGCACTGGAACCCGGTGCTCTACACCCTCGACCGGCTGCTGCCCATCGTCGACCTCAACCAGGGCGCCTGGAACCCCGGCGAGGCCTCCCAGTGGATCTCCGCCGGCCTCGTCGTCGTCGGCTGGCTCCTCGCCTCCACCGTCGTCACCGGCGCCACCCGCCTCCTCCAACGCGGCTGACCCCGGCCTCCGCACCACCCCGACAACCGGGTCACGGCCTTCCGGGCTCCAGGCCGGCGCCCCCGCTGCCATCCTGCGACCCCGCCGTTCCGATGGCCCGCCGCCAACCACGCGTCACTTCACCCTCGCCACCCCGTCGCCGCTCCGGCAAGGCCGAGGCAGCGACGACTTCTGCATAGGAAGTCGTCCAAACCGACTCCCTATACAGGAGACGAGAAGGCCTCGAAATCTCGCATCGGGGATCAACCGTCCCGCTCGACGCCTCGATGACCACCCATGCCGACGGTCGGCTCCGGCCATGCACGACCAAGAAGCGCGGCCTGGACCGGCAGCCGCGCACGCGCACCGGGACGTCTCCCCTCAGGTGTGACGGTCCAACCGGGCTCTCCAGGCAGGCGCTAGTGCTGTGACCGCAAAGGTTCGCGGGGTTGCCTGGCAGGATCTCCCCATGCTGGATGAGAAGCTCGATGCGCTTGCGCAGATGATGGCAGAACACATGGCCAGGCCGTTCCCGCCCGGCTTCCGCGGCCTGGACATCGAGGGTCGAAACATGGTGATGCTCGACTCGGACGCCTATGCCTACGCGGCCTGCGTCTACGAAGACCTGCTCAGCGAGCAGGCCCACGCGCGCCTGACGCGGCTGACGTCGGCGTTCGGGAAGGTCCTTCCGGCGATCGACGACGAGTACGCGGCCAAGTACTACACGCATCTGCACAACATGGTCGTGCTGTCTGCCGAGATCGAGAGCCAGCGCAAGAAGCACTCCCCGCCAGGGGTGCAGCAAACCCGGTGAACCTTTGCGGCCAGAGCACTAGCGTGGACCGGACGACGTCCGCGAACAGAGGAAGCGCCCCGTGACGCAGCGCAGCAGCGAGCCGTTCCGGCTGATCGTGACCGGAGGCGGCACCGGCGGTCACACGTACCCGGCCCTGACCGCGGTCCGGACCCTCCAGGCTCGGCTCGCCGCGGCAAGCCGCGCGCTGGAGGTGCTGTGGGTCGGCGTCGACGGTGGCTTGGAGAACCGCGTCGCCGCCAGCGAGGGCATCCCCTTTCGCGCGGTCGCGACGGGCAAGGTCCGGCGCTCGTCCAACCCCCTCAAGCTCGTGTCGCCCGCGAACGTGCGCGACATGAGCCGCGTCCCGCTCGGCGTGGCCCAGGCCCGCGCGATCGTCGCCGACTTCAGGCCGGACGTCGTCCTCGCCACCGGCGGGTACGTGGCGGTGCCGGTCGGTATGGCGGCGAAGATGTGCCGCAGGCCGCTGGTCGTTCACGAGCAGACTGTGCGGCTCGGGCTGGCGAACCGGTCGCTCGCGCGCGCGGCCACCAGGTTCGCGGTCTCCTCGGAGGCCACCCTCGAACTTCTGCCGGAGTCGGTGCGCGGCACCACGGTGGTGACGGGCAACCCGGTCCGGCCCGAGGTGCTGGCCGGCCACGCCCGGAAGGCGGTCGACGCGCTCGGCCTGCACTCCTTCGCCTCCGGGCTGCCGACCGTGTACGTGACCGGCGGCGCCCAGGGCTCGCAGCAGATCAACGAACTGGTGCGGGACACCCTTCCGTGGCTCCTCTCGCGGGCGAACGTGATCCATCAGTGCGGGCCCGCGAACCTCGACGCCCTCAGCGCGACGGTGCACACCCTGTCGCCGGACCTGGCCGCCCGCTACCACCTGACCGGCTATGTCGGCCCCGAGCTCCCCGACGTACTGGCGCTGGCCGACGTCGTCCTGTCCCGCAGCGGCGCCGGAACGATCGCCGAGCTCACCGCCCTGGGCAAGGCCGCCGTGCTCGTGCCGCTCGCGACGTCGGCCGGCAACGAGCAGGCCCAGAACGCGATGCACCTGCAGCAGCGACGCGCAGCGGTGGCGCTGACCGGAGAGGTCGACGCCACCATGCTGCAAGGCGCGATCGGACCGCTCCTCGCCGACCCCGGGCTGCGGGGACAGATCGCCGACCAGGCCCGGCAGCTGGGCCGCCCCGACGCCGCCGAGCGCCTGGTCGACGTGCTGCTGTCCGCCGCCTCCGCCGGGCCATCAGGTCGGCGACGCCCGGTCGCCCGCTTCGGCACCGCCAAAGCAGGCGACGGAATTTCTGCATAGGAAGTCGGCCAGGCCGACTTCCCGCACAGAACAAGGGAGGACGGCAGAAATATCGGACGCGGTGGGAAACCGGCCCTCCCGGACAAGCAGGACCATGCTCAGATCGGACGCGGTGAGCTCGGGGCCCTCCAGGAAACTGCGGACGGCCGGGCGGCCGTGGAGCCGACCAGTGGTGGCGTGTGCGGCGGCGTGCTGAGTGGTGGTCATCTCGTCCTCTCGATCCATGGTGCGCGGCGCCAGCAGGGAGTGCTGCACAGGAAGTCGGCAGGGTCGACTTCTGGTGCTTAGGCGGTGGTGGCGGCATGGGTGGCCGCACGACTGCGGCAGTGGGTGAGGGCGGTTCTGATGCGGGGGTCGGGGGCGGGTTCGGCGATGAGGAGTTCGCCGGCCTCGACGAGGGTGGTCCAGTAGCGGGCGGGGTCGCCGGTGCGGGGCAGGGGGTAAACGGCGGCGAGGGAGAGGTAGGCGGCGCGCGCGGCGGGCAGGGGCTTGTGGGTGCGGCGGGCGAGGATCGCGTAGGCCTCGGCGGGGGTGTGGCCCCGGTCGATGGCGTGCCGGGCGAGGGCGGGGAGCGGAGGCAGCATCAGGGGCGCGCTTTCAGACGGTGAGGAGGGAAGGGGCGATCAGGGCCCAGACGAACTTGCCGATCCCGCCCGCCCGGGGGCAGCAACCCCAGCGCTCGGCCAGCTCGTTGACGAGGAACAGCCCACGCCCGTCCTCGTCGCACGGGGTGGCGGAACGGACGGAGGGCCGACCGGCCCCGGCATCGTGGACCTCGATCCGCAGACGGCCGTTGGCAACGGCGAACCGGACCTCGATCAGGCAGTCGTCGGGCGCACCGGAGTGCTGGACGGCATTCGCGAAGAGCTCCCCGAGGAGCAGCTCACCGACGTCGCGGTAGCGGTCGCCGAAGGGCAGGCCCGCAAGATACGCACGGAGCAAGTACCGCGCCAGGGAGGTGGATTCGACCCGGGAGTCGAGGCGAGCGGCGAACGCACGGGAACGACAGGAGGCGAGCATGGGTGTACCTCAGGGGCAGGCAGGGCCAAAGGCGCCACTGCTGGTGATTGACCGATGACGAACAGTCAACCTTCCTGCCCCATCGTCGGCTATGGTCGAGCCGAGTCGGGAAGTTGAAACCCTTGAAACCTGACCGCAAGGGGGAACTGTCGTGCGATCCGACCGTGAACCGAACCGCAAGCTGGCGTCGCTGATGACCGAAGCCGCCTGGGGCAACGGCGAGTTGGCGCGAGCGGTCAATCGGACCGGCACAGAGATCGGACAACGGCTCACGTACGACGCCTCGGCCGTTTCACACTGGCTCGGCGGCACTTCACCGGCCGCGAAGGCCCTGCCGGTGGTCCTGGAGGCACTGGCACGGAGGCTCAAGCGGCCGATCACCGCCGTCGAAGCGGGATTTCGAAACATGCCTACCACCGTTGACGAGTCGACGGATACGGTGTCAGGGCTGATCGATCTGGGGAGCCTCGATATGGACCCATCCCGGCGCGGAGTTCTCACAGCCAGTCTGTACTCGGTGGCTCTCACCATCCCGGGCTGGCCTGACCTGGTGGGCCGCTTCGAGAAGTTGCGGACCACCCCACACCTGCGGATCGGCATGGCCGAGGTCCGGTCGGTCGCCGCCATGACCGAGCGGATCAGCGACCTGGACGACCAGTTCGGTGGCCGGATGGCCCGACCGATGGCCGCTTCGTTCCTGGTCAACACGATCGCCCCGTACCTCCAGGCGGATGCCACCGAGCACGTCCGCGAGGCGATGCTCTCGGCTGCGGCCGACCACTGCTACCTGACCGGCTACATGGCGATGGACGAGCGTCACGACGCCCTGGCTCAGCGCTACTACATGAAGGCCCTGGAGCTGGCCGGGCACGCGGGCGACCACCTCACGTACTGCACCACCCTGCGCGGCATGAGTGTTCAGGCTGTCGACCTCGGCCACGGCAGTAGCGCCCTGCGACTCGCAGACGCCGCATCGGCCGCCTCCCCGCAGGCCGGCCCCCGCATGAGGGCCTTCCTCGCGGGCCAGCAGGCGCATGCCCTCGCCCAGACCGGCGACCGCGCCGGTGCACTCGCCATGCTCCGCGAAGCCGAGGTCGCCATGGAGCAGGCCGAGTCCAAGGCCAAGGCCCACGGCTCCTACGACCCCGCCTCGCTCTCGTACCACGTCGCCCAGGTCAACTACGAGCTCGGGAACCGAGACGGAGCGATCCGCGCGCTCCAGCACTCCGAGAAGGTCCGGCCCGCCGTGTACCGCCGGGCCCGCGTACGCCACGGTTCGATGCTCGCCGAATGGCAGCTAGAAGCCGGCCGGCTGGAGGAAGCGGTCCAGAACTGGAACCGCGCCCTGGACGACTACCCGGCCGTCCAGTCCGGCCGGGCCGACGACCGCTTCCGCGCGATGCTCGCCGCAACTCGACCGCACCGTCGCAACCCTCACGTGCGCGAACTCCTCGAACGCGCCCGCCCCATGGCGACCGGCCGCCGGATCTGACTGCGATTTCCCCAATGCTTCGCACTCAGCGTAGTGATTGTGCTACGTTCCGCATCATCAACAGAACATAGAAGACCCCGGCGGTGCTGGAACACCCCGGGGTCCGGCACAGGAGCAGCAACTCCCAATGCAGATTCATCGTAACGCCCATGCGCGCTGTTTCACCGTACTTCCGAACGGCCTCCTCCAGGACCGTCGCCTCAGCTACACCGCCCGAGGCCTCCTCTCGGACCTCCTCTCCCGCCCCGACGGTTGGCGCGAGGACGGGCGGCACATGGCCGACAGCAGCCCGCAGGGGCGCGGCGCCGTCCGCCGGGCGCTCAACGAGCTCAAGGAAGCCGGGTACTACCGGGTCGAGACGGTCCGGATGCCCGACGGCACCCTCCGCACCGACGTGCACGTGTACGACACCCCGCAGCAACCGGCGTCACCGAGTAACCGCTTCTCGGACCCCGGTGAGCCCGAGACCGGTCCGCCTGACAGCCCTGTAGTAAAGAACCCGGGAGAAGTACCCACCCTCCCCGCCCAGTTGACGCGCACGGACGAGCAGACCCGCAGGGCGGTAGCCGCACTCTTCCGCGCCATCCGCCCCGAACCCCGCCTGCGCCTCGGCGAGGCCGAGGCGCAGCAGCTGGCACCCCTCGTCGTCCAGTGGCTGGAACGCGGCAGCACGGCAGCCGAGTTGGCCCACGCCCTGCTCCCCGGCCTGCCCTCGCCGCTGCACTCCCCGGTGGCGATCCTGCGCGACCGCCTCCAACGCAAGCTGCCACCCGTCCGAGCACCTCAGGCCGCACCCGCGGAGTGCGCCAGGTGCCACGACCCGGTGCCCCGGCCCGGCATCTGCCGCCCGTGCGCAGGCCTCGGCACCAGAACCCCCGAGATCGGCACCAGCGCCACCGCCACACCCAGCGGCGCCGCCCGTGCCCGCGCGGCCCTGCGCGGGCACGGACTGCCTGCCGTAGCGTGAATGCGGCCCGCAGCCATGGAGCAGGCTCTCAGGTCTCAGCTCTCAGGTCTCAGGCGGTCGGGTGGTCGGGTGAAGGTGAGGGAGCACTCCGCTGGACCCGTCCGCGAGGTCCTTCGCTCGACCCGCTGATCGGGGTCGGGGGGATAACCGCGCGACATGGTGGGGCCCGGGGGAACTACGCTGTCCGCCGTGACAGAACGGCTGCCGCTCTTCCCGCTGAACACCGTGCTCTACCCGGGCCTGGTGCTGCCCCTGAACGTCTTCGAGGAGCGCTACCGCCGGCTCGTCGCCGATCTGCTCGAACAGCCCGAGGACGAGCCGCGTCGCTTCGGGGTGCTCGCCATCAAGGACGGCCGCGAGGTCGCCCCGGTCCGGCCCGCCGAGGACGGCCCGGCCGGGCCGCTCGACGGCCTGGGCACCGCCACCGGGGACCCGCTGGAGGCGGTGTACCACATCGGCTGCGTCGCCGACGTCTCCTCCGCCCAGCCCCAGCCCGACGGCCGCTACGAGCTGCTGGTCACCGGCACCACCCGGTTCCGGCTCAGCTCGGTCGACGTCACCGGCCCGTACCTGACGGGTGAGATCGAGCCGGTGGAGGAGCTTCCCGGCGAGGGCTCGGGCGCCCTCGCCGCCGAGGTCGAGCGGGCCTTCCGGGTCTACCAGAAGCGCTTGGCGGGCGCCCGCGAGGCCAGCACCCACGGCCGCCAGCAGCTGCCCGACGACCCCCAGGTGCTCTCCTACCTGGTCGCCGCCGCCTCGGTCTTCGAGACCCCGGTCAAGCAGCGGCTGCTCGCCTGCCCCGACACCGCCCAGCGGCTGCGCACCGAACTCGACCTGCTGCGCCGCGAGAGCGCGGTGCTCAGCTGGCTGCCCTCGCTGCCCGCGGTCGACCTGACCCGCCAGTCGTTCAGCCCCAACTGACCGCCCCCACCGACCCGAGGCACCCGCGCATGGCCAAGAAGCCGAAGAAGGGCGGCCAGGGCACGCCCGCCACCGTCGCCCTGGAGACCGCCGCCGTCCCGTACACAGTCCACGCCTACGAGCACGACCCGGCCGCGGCCTCCTACGGCGGCGAGGCCGCCGAGGCCCTGGGCGTGGCCGCCGAGCGGGTCTTCAAGACCCTGGTCGCCGACGTGGACGGCACCCTCACCGTCGGCGTCGTCCCGGTCGCCGGCCAGCTCGATCTCAAGGCCCTGGCCACGGCCGTCGGCGGCAAGCGCGCCGCGATGGCCGACCCGGCCGCCGCCGAACGCAGCAGCGGCTATGTCCTCGGCGGTATCTCCCCGCTCGGCCAGCGCCGCCCGCTGCGCACCGTGGTCGACGCCAGCGCCCTGACCCACCCCACCGTCTACGTGTCGGCGGGCCGCCGCGGCCTCGAAGTGGAACTGGCCCCCGCCGACCTCATCGCCCTCACCCGCGCCCACACCGCCCCGATCGCCCGCTGAGAAGCAGAGACCCCGCACCCCGGAAGGGGCGCGGGGACCTGCGCGAGGCGGGGAGGCTGCGACCGGTACCCAGCCCGTCGCCCCTCCGCCCCGCTCAAGGGCTCAGCCCTGCCGCCGGTCCTCCGGCGCCGGAGCGGCGTCCACCGGGGCGACCGGCCCGGCGTCCACCGGAGCCACCTCCGCAGGGGGCCCCGCAGGGTCCCCGTACGACCCGGCCGGCACCCCCCAGTACGGCGGCGGGTCCTCCTCCCGCTTCCCGAACGCCGCCGACAGCGCCAGCAGCACCACCATCGCCGCCATCGGCCACACCAGCAGCGCGCCCAGCGCGCCCAGGTCGATGCTCGCGTCGAAGTGCCCGCCGTTGCCGACCCGCCGGGCCTCGCCGATCAGGTTGTCACTCGGCCCGAGCCAGCGGCCGAGCTTCCAGGCCCCGTACGAGCCGAGCAGTCCGCCGATCGCCAGCCCCAGCGCGACCGAGATCCCGCCGCCGCGCTTGCGGGTCACCAGGAAGGCCCCGAGCGCGGTGAGGATGCCGGCGCCCAGCCCGATCAGCACGAACACCGCGTCGGCGCCGGCCCGCTGTTCGCCCTCGGGGTCGACGTAGAGGATCCGGTCGCCGTCCACGACCAGCGGCACCTTGGGCGCCAGCCAGGCCCACAGCCCGGCCATCGCCAGTCCGGCCAGCAGGCACACCAGCACCACCCCGGCGCCGATCCGCAGCTCGTCCGGCACCCGGTGCCCGGTCGCGGGCGGCGCGGCGGGCAGCCCGGCGGGCGGCTCCTGGTCGGAGGCCGGCGGCGGTGCGAACGGGTCGGGTACGGCTCCCGGCTCGGCCGGCACGTCGGCGCGGGCGGGTTCCGGAGGTGTGTTCGGTACGGTCACGGGTCCCATCGTTTCACGACGTCCGTCCGAACGGCCGCACCGCCCACCGCACCGCCGGCCCGGCAAGATCCGGAAGGCGGGCCCTACCGCGCGACGGCCCGCCGGTACGCCCAGGTGGCCAGGGCCAGCGACACCACGCCCACCCCCGCGCACACCCCGAGGTCGGCGAGCACCATCCCCCAGTCCGGGTCCGGCGCGAAGGTCCGCGCGAACGCCTCCACCCCGTACGTCGACGGCAGCAGGTCGCGCAGCCACAGCACCGGCTGCGGCAGGTGGTCGACCGGCAGCACCCCGAGCAGCAGCGCCGCCGACATGCCGAGCTGCCCGAGCATCGTCGCGATCTCCTGTCGCGGCGCCAGCAGCCCGCAGGCCGCGCCCAGCCCGGCGAGCGCCGCCCCGGCGAGCGGCACCACGGCGAGCAGCACCCACAGCTGCCCGAGCGGCAGCCCGAACATCACCGCGCCGATGCCAGCCGTGACGAGCGTGCCGGGGAGCGTGAACGAGGCGTACGCGGCGGCCGCGCCGAGCACCACCGAGGCGGCCGGGACGGGCAGCGTCGCGTAGTGGTCGAGGCCGCCGGTGGCGCGGAGCTTCCCGAAGTACTGGGCCAGCAGGTTGAGCGCGACGAACGCCACCACCAGCACGCTGGACCCGGCGACCACCGACCGCGCCGCCGAGGTCTGCCCGCCGTCCACGACGCCCCGCATCATCACCAGGATGCCGACGGACTGGAAGGTGGCCACGAACAGCAGCGGGATCCGCGCGACCTTCGCCCGGGTGAGCTGCGCCCGGTACACCGCGGCCAGGGCCGGCAGCAGCCGGGCGGCGGGGGCGAGCGGGGCGGCGCCGGCCGTGGACCGGCCGGTCTGCGGGGGCACCGAGAGCAGCGTCACTTGGCCAGTCCTCCGTGGCGGCCGCCCAGCTTGAGGTAGGCGTCCTCAAGGCTCGGGGTGGCGAGGGTGAAGTCGTCGAGGGCGGCGAAGGCCGGGCCGGTGGTGACGGCGGCGACCAGCTCGCGGGCCTGCTCGGGGGTGGTGCGGACGGTCCAGCGGCGCCCGGTGCGTTCGGCGCGCGCGGCCAGTTCGGCGACGGCGGGGACGCCGATCGGCGCCTCGTCCCGCCAGACCAGGTCGAGCCGGACGTCGCCGTCCACCAGGGCCTTGAGCCCGCCGGGCGTGTCGCAGGCGATCACCCGGCCCTCGTCGATCACGGCGACCCGGTCGAGGACGGTCTCCGCCTCGATCACGTTGTGGGTGACCAGCAGCACCGTCGTCCCGTGCTCGGCCCGCCGCCGGTCGACGGCCGACCAGACGGCCCGCCGGGCGACCGGGTCCATGCCGGTGGTGGGTTCGTCCAGGACGAGCAGCGGCCGCTCCCCCACCAGGGTGGCCGCGAAGCAGGCGAGCCGCCGCTGCCCGCCGGACAGCTTGGCGAGCGGGCGGCCGGCGATCGGCTCCAGTCCGAGTTCGGTGAGGACGTCCGCGGCCGCGCCGCGGGCGGCCGCGCGCGAGAGCCCGCGCAGCCGTCCGGTGGTCTCGGCGGCCAGCGCGACGGTCAGCTCGTCCAGCGCGGTGGATTCCTGTCCGAGGTAGCCGAGCAGCCGGGCGGCCCGCTCCGGGTGCCGCACGATGTCGTGCCCGAGCAGTTCGACGGTGCCGGAGTCCGGCCGCAGCAGGCCGGTGAGCTGGCGGACGAGGGTGGACTTCCCGGCGCCGTTGGGTCCGAGCAGCCCGAAGACCTCGCCCTCGCGGACGGTCAGGCTGATCCCGTCGTTGGCCCGGATCTCGGTGGCGGCGGCGCCGCGCCCGGTGCGGTAGGTCCGGACCAGTTCGCGTACGGCGACGCACGGCGCGGGGGTGTCCTGGGGTGCTCGCCCGGCCGTCTCTTCCACGACCGGAGACTTTACGCGCTCACACGGGCGAACCGGACAACGGGGGCCGGTCGCCGGAGCCCATGGGGCGCGTCAGTCGTCCACCACCATCGACCCGCCGGGGACCCGGGCCGCCAGTTCCTTCCAGAACCCCGCCCGGATGGCGTAGCGGTCGTGCTCGTCGATCTGGTCGTCCTTGTGGGCGAGCAGTCCGAAGCGGGCCGCGTAGCGCAGCAGCTCGCCGTCGACCCGGTGCGGGATGCGCGGGTAGTCGGGCCAGAGCAGGGTGAGCCGTTCGAGGTCGCCGAGGCGGTCGCTCCAGCGGCGGGCGAAGACCTGCCCGACCTCGTGGGCGTCGCCGCCGATGGTGGTGATGTCCTCCTCGCGGTCGGCCCAGCGCTGTTCGGCGGTGGTGAGCTGGGCCAGCGTGGGCAGGCCGTCCCCGGCGGTGACGGAGGGCTCGGGGGCGGGCCGGTCGACCCAGCCCCGGTCGGAGGACCAGCGCAGCACCGGTCCGCCGGCCACCTGCCCGTTGGCGGCCTGCCCGGCCGCGGCGTGTCCGTTGGCGTGCCCGTTCGCGGCCGCGGTGATCGGGGTGACGGCCGAGACCCGCCCGGCGAGGTCCTTCGGGGTGGGCACCACCCGCAGGGCGGCGGCCGGCTGGGGCCGCCCGTTCGCGGCGGGCGCCTCGGGCGCCGCCTCGGCGGCGGCCGGCCGGACGCCGGGGGGCACCACGCTGGGCAGCGAGGCCGGCGGGGCGGCGAGGATCTTGGCGATCTCCTGCCGGGCGCCGCCCGTCCCGGGTGCCGGGAAGACGGTGGAGTGGTCGCGCAGCGAGAAGGACCCCTCGATCCACTCGCGGTCCAGGACCCGCCGCTCGTCGGCCTCGCCGACCAGGTCCTCGGACTGGTTGAAGTCCCCGTCAGCGGCCTGCAAGGCCCACAGATGCACGGCCACGCCGTGCTCCTTGGCGGTCATCATGCCGGGCAGCAGGTCCCCGTCGCCGGTGATCAGGACGACGTCCGCGCAGGCCCGGTTGCGGGCGAGTTCGGAGAGTTCGGCGTGCATCGCGGCGTCGACGCCCTTCTGCACCCAGCGCCCCTCGGCCCGGGTGAGGGCGCCCAGCCGCACGGTGACCCGGGGCAGCACCCGCAGCCGCCGGTGCTCGGGCATCGGGCGGCGGTCGGGGGCCGCGTCGAACCAGTAGATCCGCAGCAGCGGCAGTCCGGTCTCGGCCTCGGCGCGTTCGCGCAGGGCGCTGATCAGCGCGGTGTGGTCGACGGTGACCTTGGAGCGGGAGGGGTCTCCGGCGAGGAGGCTGGCGGCGGCACCCAACAGGTATCCGGCATCCACCAGGACGACACAGCGGTCCATCCGCGCACCTCTTTCCGCTCGCCCTCGAAGGTCGGTCTGGGTGGGCGGTCCGCCCGTCGACCCGGCGTGCGGGGTGAGGGGCCCCCTGACCGCCCGATCGTTGGGTCACCTTTTCCCCCAGGTTCGGGGCCCGAACCTCGGCGGATGTCCCGGTCACGCAACAGCCGCCCCAATGAGTCGCAAAGAAACACGAAGGCGGGCCCCGTTCAACGACGGGGCCCGCCAAACGTCACGCGGGGTTGACCCGGGTCAGCCCTTGAGCTCGGCGGCGACCAGCTCGGCGAGCTGGACGGCGTTGAGCGCGGCGCCCTTGCGCAGGTTGTCGTTGGAGACGAACAGCGACAGGCCGTGCTCCACCGTCTCGTCGACCCGGATGCGGCCGACGTAGCTCGGGTCCCGGCCGGCGGCCTGGAGCGGGGTGGGGATCTCGGACAGCTCGACGCCGGGGGCGGCGGCGAGCAGCTCGACGGCCCGCTCGGGGCTGATCGGGCGCTCGAAGCGGGCGTTGATCTGGAGCGAGTGGCCGGAGAAGACCGGGACGCGCACGCAGGTGCCGGCGACCTTGAGCCCGGGGATGCCGAGGATCTTGCGGCTCTCGTGGCGGAGCTTCTGCTCCTCGTCGGTCTCGTTGGAGCCGTCCTCGACGATGGAGCCGGCCAGCGGCACCACGTTGAAGGCGATCGGCCGCTGGTAGACCTTGGGCTCGGGGAACTCGACGGCGGAGCCGTCGTGGGCGAGCGCGGAGGCGCCGTCCACGACCTTGGCGGCCTGGTCCTGGAGCTCGGCGACACCGGCGACGCCGCTGCCGGAGACGGCCTGGTAGGTGGAGACGACCAGGGCGGCGAGCCCCGCCTCCTCGTGCAGCGGGCGCAGCACGGGCATGGCGGCCATGGTGGTGCAGTTGGGGTTGGCGATGATGCCCTTGGGCCGGTCGGCGATGGCCTCCGGGTTGACCTCGGAGACGACCAGCGGGACCTCGGGGTCACGGCGCCAGGCGGAGGAGTTGTCGATGACGACGGCGCCGGCGGCGGCGACCTTGGGGGCCAGGGCCTTGGAGGTGGAGCCGCCGGCCGAGAAGATCACGATGTCCAGGCCGGTGTAGTCGGCCGTGGCCGCGTCCTCGACGGTGACCTCGGTGCCCTGCCAGGGCAGCGTGCGCCCGGCCGAACGGGCCGAGGCGAACAGCCGCAGCTGCTCCACCGGGCCCAGCCCACCTTCACGACCAGCCCGCTCCGCCAGGATCTCGCGGACCACGCCGCCGACCTGGCCGGTGGCACCGACAATGCCGATCTTCATTCCGACTACTCCTCTGAATGGTGCTGTCTACAGCCGCACTCTGCCCATCATGCCTTGTCACGCGGGTGGGGCGACCTGGTATTCCACGGTGTGAGAGGGGGCTCCGGACAGCCCTCAGTGGTCCAGACCATTGGCGAGGGCCAGCGCGGCCGCGACCTCCGCCTCCCCGGCCGGCAGCAGCGGCAACCGTACGTCCGGGGTCGGGATCCGGCCCTGGGCGTGCAGCACGCCCTTGGTCACCGTCGGGTTCGGCGCCGTGAAGGCGGACAGCGCCAGCCCGGTCAGCCGGTGCCCCAGCTCCCGGGCCCGGTCGACGTCCCCGGCCCGCCAGGCCTCGTACAGCTCGACGAAACGGGCGGTCGCCAGGTGCGCGGAGGCCAGGATGCCGCCGGCCGCGCCCAGCGCCAGCATCGGCGACAGGAAGGCGTCCTCCCCGGTGAGGAAGGCGAACCCGGCCGGGGCGTCGGCGAGCAGTTCGGCGGCCGCCTGGTCCAGCCCGCCGGTCGCGTACTTGACGCCCACCACCCCGTCGATCGCGGCCAGTTCGCGCAGCGCGGCGGTGGAGAGCTGCTGCCCGGTGCGGTACGGGATGTGGTAGACGACCAGCGGCAGCGGGCTGCCCGCGGCCAGCGCCCGGAAGTGGGCGACCGTCCCGGCCTCGCCGGCCCGGACGAAGGCGGGCGTGGTGACCAGCGCCGCCGCCCGCGGCAGCCGCGCGCCGAGCACGGCCAGCGCCTCGCCGACGGCCCGGGTGTCACCGCCGGAGGCGCCGACGGTCAGCTGCGCCCCGCGCTCGGCGCAGGCGGCCGCGGCGACCTCGACCACCGCGTCCCGCTCCTCGGCGGTGAGCGCGGCGGGCTCGCCGGTGGTGCCGAGCGCGACCAGGCCGGCCGCCCCGGCGTCCAGGACCTCGTGCGCGAGCTTCTCCAGCGCGTCGAGGGCGACGGAGCCGTCGGCGGCGAAGGGGGTGATCAGGGGGACGTGGATGCCCTTGAGTTCCATACCGACGATCCTGCGGCCCGCCGATCACCCGGGTCCAGTTCACATGTGTGACGCTTCTCGTAAGCTGAGCCGATGCTCGATGTCCGACGACTGCGCCTGCTGCGCGAACTCGCCCACCTCGGCACCATCGCGGCCGTCGCCGAGGCGCTGTCGTTCAGCGCCTCCGCGGTGTCCCAGCAGCTGTCCGTGCTGGAGAAGGAGGCCGGCGTCCCGCTGCTGGAGCGCACCGGGCGGCGGGTCACCCTCACCCCGGCCGGGCGGGGCCTGGTCCGCCACGCCGAGTCCGTGCTGGCCCTGCTGGAACAGGCGGACGCCGAACTCGCCCACGCCAAGCAGGGGTTGGCCGGTCCGCTGCGGATCGGCACCTACCCCTCGGCGGCCCGCGCGATCATCCCTGCGGTGCTCGCCGGGCTGGCCTCCTGGCACCCGGGCCTGGAGCCGATGGTCACCGAGGTGGACCCCGCCGCCGTCGGCGCGGCGCTGCGCGCGGGCGAGCTGGACGTGGCGCTGGTGCACGAGTACGACCTCGTCCCAGCCGACCCGGAACCGGGCCTGGCCGTGACCCGCCCGGTCTTCACCGAGCCGATGTACCTGGCCGCCCGCACCCCGGCGGTGCTCGCCGAGCAGCGCGGCGCGCCGTGGATCACCTCCCCGCCGGGCACGCTCTGCCACACCATGGCCGTCCGCGCCTGCGAGGCGGCGGGCTTCGCGCCCCGGATCCGGCACCAGATCGACGACTTCACCACGGTGCTCTCGCTGGTCGCCGCGGGCCAGGGGGTGGCCCTGGTCCCCCACCTGGGCACCGCCGGGGCCCCGCCCGGCGTGGTCCTCACCAGGCTGCCGATGTACCGCCGCACCCGCGCCGCCTTCCGGGCCGGCGCGGGCTCCCACCCGGCCATCTCGGCCTTCGTCTCGGCCCTGCACACGGCCGTTCCCCCGGGGCTGGGCAGCGGGGGCTGACGAACGCCCGGCTGCCCGGCTCCCGTGCTAGACCACCAGGCAGCTCGGCCCGAGCAGCTGCTTCAAGTCCCCGAACAGCGCCGGGTCGGACTTCACCCGGTGCCGGTCCAGCCGCAGCACCGTGGTCTTGGTGCGGCCCTCCAGCCGCACCCGCACCTCGGTCGTGCCCTTGTGGTGGGTCAGCACCTCGCTGAGCCGGGCGACCAGCGGCGGGGTGACCTTCCCGGTCGGGATGTTGATGGTGATCGGCGCCTCGGCGTGGGCGTTCGACAGGTCCGGGGCGGACAGCTCCATTCCCATCAGCCTCGGCACGTCCTCCCGCTTGTCCAGCTTGCCGCGCACGAACACCACGGCGTCCTCGACGAGTTGGGAGGAGACCAGCTGGTAGCTGGCCGGGAAGAACATGCAGTCGATCGAGCCCGCCAGGTCCTCGACGGTGGCGATCGCCCAGGCGTTGCCCTGCTTGGTCATCTTCCGCTGGAGGCCCGAGATGATGCCGCCGATGGTGACGATCGTCCCGTCCGGCCGCTCCGCGAGGTCCGCGACCGCGCAGTCCGCCTTGTCGGCGAGCACGTGCTCGATGCCGTGCAGCGGGTGCGAGGAGACGTACAGCCCGAGCATCTCCCGCTCCTGGGTGAGCAGGAAGGACTTCTCCCACTCCTCCTCGGAGAACACGACGTCCAGCCCGAAGCTCGGTTCGTCCGAGGCGGTGTCGCCGCCGAAGAGGTCGAACTGGCCCTCCGCCTCCTTGCGCTTCACCCCGACGACGTTGTCGATCATCGGCTCGAACTGCGCGCTCAGGCCCTTGCGGGTGTGCCCGAGCGAGTCGAAGGACCCGGCCTTGATCAGCGATTCGACGGTCCGCTTGTTGCAGACCACCGACTCCACCTTCTCCAGGAAGTCGGGGAAGGAGGTGAACTTCCCCTTCGCCTTCCGGGTGCGGATCATCGACTCGACCACCGGCCCGCCGACGTTGCGGATGGCGGTCAGGCCGAACCGGACGGTCTCGCTGCCGTGCGGCGTGAAGTCCGAGTCCGACTCGTTGACGTCCGGCGGCAGCACCTGGATGCCCATCTTGCGGCACTCGTTGAGGTAGACCGCCGACTTGTCCTTGTCGTCCTTGACGGAGGTGAGCAGCCCGGACATGTACTCGGCCGGGTAGTTGGCCTTGAGGTACGCCGTCCAGTACGAGACCAGCCCGTACCCGGCGGTGTGCGCTTTGTTGAACGCGTAGCCGGAGAAGGGGACGAGCACGTCCCACACCGCCTGGATGGCCGCGTCGGAGTAGCCGCGCTCGCGGCAGCCCTTCTGGAAGGGGACGAACTCCGCCTCCAGGATCTCCTTCTTCTTCTTGCCCATCGCGCGGCGCAGCAGGTCGGCCTGGCCGAGCGAGTAGCCGGCCAGGATCTGCGCGGCCTTCTGCACCTGCTCCTGGTAGACGATCAGGCCGTAGGTGGGCCGGAGCACCTCCTCCAGGGGCTGCTCCAGCTCCGGGTGGATCGGGGTGATCTCCTGCTGCCCGTTCTTGCGCAGCGCGTAGTTGGTGTGGGAGTTGACGCCCATCGGGCCCGGTCGGTACAGCGCCAGGACGGCGGAGATGTCCTCGAAGTTGTCGGGCTTCATCAGGCGCAGCAGCGAGCGCATCGGCCCGCCGTCGAGCTGGAAGACGCCGAGCGTGTCGCCGCGGGCGAGGAGCTCGTAGGTCGGCTTGTCGTCCAGGGGCAGATCAAGCAGGTTGATCTTGACGCCCTTGTTCTTCTCGATCGCCTTGACGGCGTCGTCCATGATCGTCAGGTTGCGCAGGCCGAGGAAGTCCATCTTGAGGAGGCCGAGGCCCTCACAAGTGGGGTAGTCGAACTGCGTGATGGTGACGCCGTCGGTGTGCCGGGTCCAGACCGGGATGTGGTCGGTCAGCGGCTCGGCGGACATGATGACGCCGGCCGCGTGCACGCCGGGCTGGCGGATCAGGCCCTCGATGCCGCGCGCGGTGTCGATGACCTTGCGGACGTCCGGGTCGTTCTCGTACAGCGCGCGGATCTCGCCCGCCTCGCTGTAGCGGGGGTGGCTGCTGTCCGTGATGCCGGAGAGCGGGATGCCCTTGCCCATGACGTCCGGCGGCATCGCCTTGGTGATCCGGTCGCCCATCGCGTACGGGTAGCCGAGGACCCGGGAGGAGTCCTTGATGGCGGCCTTCGCCTTGATGGTGCCGTACGTGACGATCATGGCGACCTTGTCGGACCCCCACTTCTCCGTCACGTACCGGATCACGTCACCGCGCCGGCGCTCGTCGAAGTCGATGTCGACATCGGGCATGGAGATGCGCTCGGGGTTGAGGAAGCGCTCGAAGATCAGGCCGTGCGGGATCGGGTCGAGGTCGGTGATGCCCATCGCGTAGGCGACCAGCGAACCGGCCGCCGAACCACGGCCCGGGCCCACCGCGATGCCCTGGCCCTTCGCCCACATGATGAAGTCGGCGACCACGAGGAAGTACGCCGGGAACCCCATCTGGATGATGGTGTCCATCTCGTACTCGGCGAGCTTCTTGTGCTCCTCGTCGTACCCGTTCGGGAAGCGCCAGTCCATGCCCTCCCAGACCTTGGACTTGAAGAAGTCCGCCTCGGACTCGAAGCCCTCCGGGATCGGGAACCGGGGCATCAGGTTCTTGAACTTGAACATGCCCTCGGTGTCGACCCGGGAGGCGACCAGCAGCTGGCTGTTGCGGCAGCCCTCCTGCCAGGCGTCCGAGGAGTCCAGCGCGTACATCTCGGCGGCGGACTTGATGTAGTAGCCGGTGCCGTCGAAGCGGAAGCGGTCCGGGTCCGAGAGGTTCTTGCCGGTCTGCACGCAGAGCAGCAGGTCGTGGGCGCCGGCGTCGGCCTCGGTGGTGTAGTGCGAGTCGTTGGTCACGACCGGGGGGATGTCCAGCTTCCGGCTGATCTCCAGCAGCCCGTCGCGGACCCGCTTCTCGATGTCCAGGCCGTGGTCCATCAGCTCCAGGAAGTAGTTCTCCTTGCCGAAGATGTCCTGGTAGTCGGCCGCGGACTTGAGCGCCTCCTCGAACTGCCCCAGCCGCAGCCGGGTCTGCACCTCGCCGGACGGGCAGCCGGTGGTGGCCATCAGGCCGCCGGACAGCTCGGAGATCAGCTCCTTGTCCATCCGGGGCCACTTCACCAGCCAGCCCTCGGAGTAGGAGCGCGAGGTCAGCTTGAAGAGGTTGTGCAGGCCCTCCTTGTTCCGGGCCCAGATGGTCTTGTGGGTGTACGCGCCGGACGCGGAGACGTCGTCCCGCTTCTGGTGCGGCTGGCCCCACAGGATGCGCTTGGTGTTGGAGCGGGACTCGGGGGCGACGTACGCCTCGATCCCGATCACCGGCGTGATCCCGGCGTCGGTCGCCTGCCGGTGGAACTCGGCGGCGCCGTACATGTTCCCGTGGTCGGTCATCGCGACGTGGGTCTGCCCCAGCCGCTCGACCTCCTTGAACATCTGCTTCAACCGGGCGGCCCCGTCCAGCATCGAGTACTCGGTGTGGACGTGCAGATGCGCGAACGGCTGATCGCTCAAGGCGGGGCCTCCGGAGGCTCTGGTGCTGATCTGGCGGGCCGGCGAACGCGCAGGTCACAGGGGGAGAAAGCCCTGGAAATGGAGGTGGCCCGAACGCCTCTCGGGGTCCGGACCGTCACTCACGCGTTCACGCGTCCACTCTAGCCCGCCCAGCCCTGCGCGAGACGTCGCCCCGCTGCTTCCCGGACCCCCCTCTCCTCCATCGGATCATCGCGCAGACAGCGCAGCCGGGCTCCCACCTCGGGCCCTTCCGGAGCGTGTTCGACCCCCGACAGCCGGGCACCGGACTCGCAGTCCCAGAGCGACTCGGTGAAGGCCTGGTCCATCCCGGCCGACCCCAGCGCCGCCAGGGCCTCCAGGTACGCGGCCCGCTCGTACGAGTGCGGGGTGTACAGCCAGAACCGCCGCAGCAGCGACACCGCGCCGCCCGCCCTCGGCCCGAACCGCGCCAGCCCGCGCGCCAGGTCGTCCGGTCCGCACCAGACCCCGTCCACCCAGTGCCGCTCCAGCTCGGCGAGCAGCAGCGGCACGTCGCTCTCGTCACCGCGGGCGGCCGGCACCGACGTCCCCAACCCGGCGGGCCGCTCCCGGGCCGGGCAGGGGTCCGGCGCCCGCCGCCCACGCCGGGGAGCCGGGCCCTCCTCGGCCGGGACGTACTCCGGCAGCGCCGCCCGGGCCTGCTCGGAGCCCCCGAGGACCAGCAGCTCCAGCACGCCGGTCGCCCGGTCCCGGGTTCCCTCGTCCTCGGCGGCCAGCAGGTCGACCACCGGGCCGAGCGGCAGCTCCAGGTCCCGGATCAGCCGCGCCAGGTACAGGTGCCGGTCGTCGACCTGCCGGTCCCAGCGCCACTCCCAGCGGACGCAGCCGTACACCAGCTCGGCGGCGGCGGCCGGGTCCTCCGCCGCCATCCGCGCCCCCAGGCCCCGGCCGCGCTGCAACAACCCCGGCAGCGTCCCCGCCGGTGCGTACTCGTATCTCCGCTCTGCCACGAACCCATCGTCCCGCAGCCCTGGCCGGAACCGCGCCCCGCCCGTCCGGGGCCGCCGTGAACGGCCCGGCCGCCGGCACCCGTTGGAACGGACACGGGGACGGCTTCCCACCGGAGCGGGCGCAACGTTTCGCCCCTCCCACCGCATCAGTGTGGTGGGAGGGGTCACGGGGAGGGAAAGGTCGCGCCCGCCGGGCGCATTGATTCGAGTACGCAGCAAAGAATTACCCCGCATTCATTGAGTTCGTATGCGATTCTCCTTCTCAAGGCCCCAAGTCCCATCTGTTGCAAGGCCGTGACAGTCCCGGCCGAAAAGTCGTTCGCCCAGCGAGGACCGACGGTTAGCATTCCGGAATGGAATCGAAACTCCCGCCGATGCGAAATTCCGCCGACCGTGCCGATACCGCCGGTACCAGGCCGGCCCGCAGGTCGCCGCTCCGGCTGGCCCGTCTCGGTGCGACCTTCGTGGGTGTGAGCGTCGTGTCCGGCGTGCTGCTGGCGGGCCTGGTGCTGCCGGTCGCCGGGGGCGTCGGGCTGACCGCCAAGAGCACCGCGGAAGGCTTCGACGACATCTCCGACGACTTCAAGACCCCGCCGCTCACCCAGGCCACCCAGGTCTTCGACGCCAAGGGCGGCCTGATCGCCAAGGTCTACGAGCGCGACCGCACCGTCCTCACCGCCGACCAGATGTCGCCGTACATGCGGCACGCCCAGGTGGACATCGAGGACGCCCGCTTCTACGAGCACGGCGCGGTCGACCTCAAGGGCGTCCTGCGCGCGCTCGGCAAGAACGCGGAGAAGGGCACCGCCGCCGAGGGCGCCTCCACACTGACCCAGCAGTACGTGAAGAACGTCAACGTGGAGAACGCCGGCGACGACAAGGACGCCGTCAAGGAGGCGCAGCGCAAGACCCTGGGCCGCAAGATCCAGGAACTCAAGATCGCGATCAAGCTGGACGAGGAGCTGCCGAAGGACCAGATCCTCACCAACTACCTCAACATCACCTTCTACGGGAACGGCGCCTACGGCGTGGAGGCCGCCTCCCAGCGCTATTTCAGCAAGAGCAACAAGGACCTGACCATAGCCGAGGCCGCCACCCTCGCCGGCCTGGTGCAGAACCCCTCCCAGTACGACCCGAAGCTCCACCCGGTGGCCGCACAGAAGCGCCGGGACACCGTCATCGACAAGATGCTGGAGAACAAGCACATCACCGCCGACCAGGCGAAGGAGGCGAAGGCGGCCCCGCTCGGCCTCAAGTACAAGGACCCGCAGAACGGCTGCATCACCGCCAAGGCCGGCATGGGCTTCTTCTGCGACTACGTGCGCCACGTGGTCAAGCAGGACCCGGCCTTCGGCAAGACCGCCGAGGAGCGGAAGAAGTTCTGGGACAAGGGCGGCCTGAACATCTACACCACGCTGGACCCGGACAAGCAGGCCGCCGCCCAGAACGCGGTGAGCGACAACGTGAAGGTCACCGACACCGTCTCCGCCGCCGCCACCATGATCGAGCCCGGGACGGGCAAGATCGTCGCGATGGCCCAGACCCGCCCGTACGGCCTGCTGACCGAGAAGAACCAGACCGTCGTCAACCTCAACGTCGACCTCGCGATGGGCGGCGGCAACGGCTTCCAGCCCGGCTCCACGTTCAAGCCGATCGTCGCGGCCGCGGCCCTGGAGGCGGGCCTGCCGGCGACCCAGGAGTACTCGGCGCCGAACAAGCTCGAGTACCCGACCATGAAGACCTGCGAGGGGACGTGGCGCAACGACGGCCGCCCCAAGACGGTGGTGCCCAACGAGTCCGCCGGCGAGAAGGGCCCGTACCAGCTCAAGATGGCGATGGCCCTCTCGGTCAACACCTACTTCGTGCAGATGGAGCAGGACATCGGCCTCTGCGCGGTCAAGCAGATGGCCAACAAGTTCGGCATCACCACCAAGGCCAGCGGCAAGCCGCTGGAGGAGGTCCCGGCGATGGCGCTGGGCGTCGAGGAGATGAGCCCGCTGACCATGGCGAACGTCTACGCGACCTTCGCCGCCCAGGGCACCCACTGCGACCCGGTCGCCATCACCAGGATCACCACGGTGGAGGGCAAGGACGTCCCCTCCCCGCCCGGACACTGCGAGAAGGTCTTCTCCGACTCGACGGCCCGGGCGATGAACACCGTCCTGAACGGGGTGACCGAGAACAAGGGCACCGGCGCCGCGCTCAACTTGAAGGACGGCCGCCAGATCGCGGGCAAGACCGGCACCTCGGACCACAAGAAGGCCGCCTGGTTCAACGGTTACACCCCGCAGCTGGCCACCGCGGTCTGGCTGGGCGGCCCGGCCGGCGGCGTCGAGATGCGCAACATCACCATCAACGGCGAGTACCACACCGAGGTGTTCGGCGCCGACGGCCCGGGCCCGATCTGGCGGGACGCCATGAGCGACGCCCTGCGCGGCACGCCCAAGCAGTCCCTCCCGATGGCCGACATCCCCGACCCGGCCCCGCCGAAGCCCGACCCGAGCAGCAGCGGGACGGGCACGACCCCGCCGTCCGGCCCCGCGTCCGGCTCCCGGACCGGCTCCCCGTCCGACGACAACTGACCAATCACCGCGCCCCCACCCCGGCGGCCCCTCACCCCCCGAGGGGCCGCCCCCGACGGCCCCTCGGAACCGCAACCCGCCCCGCCCCGTTCCCAGTCCCGTGCTCAGTCCCCCCGGTAGTACACCTCGATCGGCACCCGCGCCTCCTCGAACAGCGCCGGCCCCTCCTGCGCCACCACCGGCCAGGCCCCCGACGCCGGATTGAGCTCAACCAACTGCTCGGTCGTGAGCGCGTACACGACCCGCCCGATCCCCGACCTGACCAGCGCCCCCGCGCACATCCCGCAGGGCTGGCAGCTGGTGTACAGGGTGGTGCGGGCGGCCGCCTCCTCGTCCAGGGCCCGGGCCGCCCACCGGGCGAGCTTCAACTCCGGGTGCGCCGTGATGTCGTCGTCCCGTCGGACGGTGTTGTGCGCCTCGGCGAGCACCGTCCCGTCCGGCCCGGCCAGCAGCGAGCCGTACGGGGCGTCGCCCAACTCCACGGCCCGGGCCGCGATTCCGATCGCGCGCCGCAGCAGCGCCTCGTCGGCAGTCGTGATCACGCCGTCCTCCTCCATTCCTCGGCCACGGCCGTCAGGGCGCGCCACGCCGTCTCGGGGCGGCGGGTCTCCTCCGGGTCCGCATGGTACGGATCCAGCACCACGGCCTCCGCGCCGAGTCGGCGCAGTTCCCGCAGGTCGTCGACGACCTGCGCCAGGCTGCCGACCCCGGCGGGCCGGTCCGGGGCGTCGAGCGGCCCGTCGGTCAGCCGCAGCGCGATCCGCGGGGCGAAGCCCGGCAGCTCGTGGCGGGTCACCACCGATCGCATCAGGGCCAGTGGCAGCCGCAGCGGGTGCCAGGCGTCGCCGAACTCGACCACCCGTCGGATCGCGGCCTCGCTGTGCCCGCCGACCCAGACCGGGGCGGCGGCGCCCTCCCCCTGCTCCGCCCAGGATTCCCGCACCACCCGCAGGTACTCGTCCGTGAGCCGCCCTCGGGCCCCGAACGGCACCCCGAGCGCCTCGAACTCCTGCCGCGACCAGCCGACTCCGACGCCGAGCACGAAGCACCCGCCGCTGAGCCGGTGCAGGCTGGCGGCCATCCGGGCCACCAGCAGCGGGTGCCGGTACGGCAGCACCAGGACGGTGGTGCCCAGCCGCATCCGCCCGTCGCTCACCCCCGCCAGCCAGGACAGCGTGGCGAAGGGGTCGTAGAAGGGCTCCGGGTAGCGTTCGGCCACGTCCGCCGTCACGGCGACGTGGTCCGACACCATCAGCAGGTCGAACCCGAGCCCCTCCACCACCCGAGCCCAGTCGCGCAGCATGCCGGGGTCGGTCCCCGGTCCGAAGTTCGGTACGTTGACGCCTAGTTGCATGCCATGAGGCTATTCCCGGCCGGATCCGGCAGGGAACCCAATGATCACGGCAGAACCGGCCCCCGGCCGTGGATCCCCCGGTAAAATCGCGGAATGGCCGTGAACCTCGACGAAACCGACTGGGCGATCATCGACCAGCTCCAGCAGGAGGCCCGGATCTCGCTCAGCGAGCTGGGCCGCCGGGTCAACCTCAGCCCGTCCGCCACCACCGAGCGGGTGCGGAACCTGGAGTCGCTGGGCGTGATCACCGGCTACCACGCCGCCGTCGACCTCTCCAAGGTCGGCTACCCGGTGCTCGCCGTGGTCCGCCTCAAGTACCCGGGCAACCGCCACCAGCCGCTGCACCACCTGCTCTCGGTGCGCCGCGAGATCCTGGAGTGCCTGCGCACCACCGGCGACGACTGCTACACCCTCAAGGTGGCCGCGACCTCCATGGAACACCTGGAGACCCTGATCGACTCGCTGGCCGGCTTCGGCTCCACCACGACCAGCGTCGTCTACAGCCAGACCCTCCCCCGCCGCGGCCCGACCCGCCCCTGACCGCGCCCGCCCGGCCGCACCCGCAACCACGCGGCGGACGGTCAGCCGCCCACCGCCACCCGGCCGATCTCCGCCGCCACCGCCGCCGGCTCGGCGGGGACCGTCACCTGCGCGACCCCGTCCAGCCCGGTGTGCGCACCGACCCGTACCGACCGCTCCGCGTTCCGCAGCAGGTCCAGGTCGTTGATGTCGTTGCCGAAGGCGACGTACTCCGCGATCCCCAGCGACCGCAGCGCCTCCCACTTGTTCGTCGCCCCCGGCGCGAAGTCGATGATCGCCTCGTCCAGGTGGTGGTTGACGGTCAGTCCGAGCCCCCGGCCGAGCTCGGCCAGCCCGGCCGGGTCGGCGCCGCCGACGACCAGGAACTTGACCACCTCGGGCAGTTCGGCCAGCTCGACCCGCCGGGCCAGCCCGCCCTGGTCGACCCGACCGCGGATCGGGTGGTCCGCCGGTCCGGTGTAGGCGTAGTCCCAGGGCCCGTCCGCGAGGTACGTCGCCCCGTGCCGCCCGACCGCCTCCATCAGCGCCCCGAACCCGGCGGCCCGGAACGCGGCCCGGGCCTCCACCCGCCCGTCGACGGACACCAGGCTGCCGTTCCCGCCGATCAGCACCGCACCGGGGAACGCCCCGCCGAGCACCGGCAGCAGGTCCCGCACCGGCCGCGCCGAGGCGAACACCAGCCGGAACCCGGCCCGCTCGCATTCCCCGAGCGCGGCCAGGATGCGCCGGTCGATCGTCCGCCCGTCGAAGCAGAGCGTGCCGTCTATGTCGAAAACCACCGTGCGGGAGCGAAGTTCAGCCATTCCCGGATGATATCCACCGGACGGATCGTGCCCACACCGCCGCCGGACCACACCGCCGGACCACACCCGCCGAACCACACCCGCCCGGCCAGGACGGCCGCCGGCCCCCGCGGCCGGGCGGCGACCGGCGCTACGCCTCCAGGTCCGCCAGGAAGTCCAGCGCCGCCGCCCAGGCGCGCTCGGCGGCCTCCGCGTCGTAGTCGTCCAGGTCCTGGTCGGTGAACTGGTGCCCGGCGCCCTGGTAGCGGTGCACCTCGACCTCCGCGCCCGCCCGCAGCATCCGCAGGTACCAGGCGTTCAGCCAGTCCTCCGGCTCGAACGGGTCCGGCTCCGCCATGTGCAGCTGGACGGGGACCGAGGTCACCGCGTCCTCGCGCAGGTCCGAGGTGCCGTGCAGGAGCAGCAGCCCGCGCGCCTTCTCGTCCGCCAGCGCCAGGTTCTGCGCGACCGCGCCACCGAGCGAGATCCCGGCGTACACCAGCCCGCCCTCGGAGAGCGGGGCGGAGGCGACGACGGCGCGCCGGAGCAGCTCGTCGCCGCCGCCGATCTCCTCCTGGTACGCCTGGGAGGCCTCGTTGTCGTCGAAGGTGCGCCCTTCGAACAGGTCCGGCGTGTGCACGGTGTGCCCGGCGGCGCGCAGCCGGTCGGCGGCGGCCCGTACGGCCGGGCTCAGGCCGTGGGCGGAGTGGAAGAGGACGATCTGGGCCACGGTTCGGGTCCTTCGACGAGCGAGTTCAGGGATACCCACCCATGATCCCGCACCCGGCCGCGAACCCCCCACCGCGAGCCCGCCGCCCCGCAGCGCCCGTCAGCCCTGCGGGCTCCAGGCCGCCACCAGCGCGAGCAGCCCCGGGAAGCGGGCGTCGAGGTCCTCGATCCGCACGTGGCTGCGGCGCTCCAGCCCGTACTGGCGCTGGCGGGTGATCCCCGCCTCGCGCAGCGCCTTGAAGTGGTGGGTGAGCGAGGACTTGGGCCGGTCGAGGCCGAACCAGCCGCAGGAGTGGTCGTAGTCCTCGGACTCCAGCAGGAGCTTGCGCACGATCGTCAGCCGCAGCGGGTCGCTGAGCGCGCCCAGCACGGTCTCCAGCCGCAGCTCGTCGCGGCCCGGCTCGGGCAGCGGCTCGGGCAGGCCGGACGGCTCGGGGAGCACCTTGACGGCGGGTGCGGCGGCAGCGGCGCTCGTGGGCGTCGGCACGGTCCTCAACTCCTCAACTGCTCGCCTCCGCAGGCTCGACGGCCCGTGGGGCGATCCCGGATTTCCAGTACGACTCCAATCGTACTGGATGCTAAGTTCGACTCGACTCGTACAGCTGCGGAGCCCCGCAGCCCGCCTCGGGAGGGACCCGTCATGCCCGCAACCAGGACCACCCCAACCCCCGCCCCGACCGCCACCACCACCGCCGCCACCACCGCCACCGCCACCGCCACCGCCACCGCCACCGCCACCGCCCCGAACCCACCCGCCCCCCGCTGGTGGATCTGGCTCGCCGCCTGGCCGGTCACCGCCGTCTTCGTCCTGTCCAACGCCGCCACCCCGCTGTACGTGCTGTGGCAGCACGACATCGGCTTCTCCAAGGGCACCCTCACCGTGGTGTTCGCGTGCTACATCGTCGGCCTGATCGGCTCGCTGCTGGTCTCCGGCGTGCTCTCCGACCGGGTCGGCCGCAAGCCCGTCCTGCTGCCGGCCCTGGCGCTCGCCCTCGCCGCCTGCCTGGTCTTCGGCACCGCCACCAGCGTCGCCGCGCTGATCGTGGCGCGGCTGTTCACCGGTATCGCGGTCGGCGCCGTCGTCTCGGCCGGGATGGCCGCGGTGACCGACGTCGCCGGGCCGGAGCGCAGGCGGACCGCCGCCCTGCTCGCCTCCTGCGCGATGGTCTTCGGCGCCGGACTCGGCCCGCTGCTCGCCGGCCTGCTCTCCGAGCTGGCGCCCGCGCCCACCGGCACCGTCTTCGCGGTCGTGGCCGGGCTGCTGGCCGCCGCGGTGCTGGTCGTGCTGCGGATGCCGGAGTCCCGCCCGGAGTCCCGCCCGGAGTCCCGCGGCCGGGGCCCCTGGGTCCGGGTGCCCGGGGTCCCGCGCGGCACCGGCCGCCGACTCGCCCTCGGCATCGCGGTGTTCGCGCCGGGCATCACCGCGACCTCGTTCGTGCTGTCGCTCGGCCCCTCGCTGCTGTCCGGCCTGCTCGGCAGCACCAACCGGATCGTCGCCGGGGCGATGGCCTTCGTGATGTTCCTCTCCGCGACCGGGGTGCAGTTCGCCGTCCAACGGCTGCGCCGCCGCGGCATCCTGACGGCCGGTGCGGCGGCGACCGCGCTGAGCATGGCCGCCCTGGTCACCGCCGTGCACACCGGGAGCCCGGCGGCGCTGGTCCTGGCCGCGCTGCTGGCCGGCGCCGGGCAGGGCATGGGCCAGCTCGGCGGTCTGTCGCTGCTGAACTCCGGGGTTCCGGCGCAGCGCCTCGCCGAGGCCAACGCCGCGCTCAACGTGGGCGGTTACCTCCCGGCCGGCCTCCTGCCCGTCTCGGCCGGCTTCCTCAGCGACGCGGTGGGCCTGACCGCCGGCGCCACGGTCTTCGGCACCGTCCTGCTGGGCCTGGCCGTCCTCGGCGGCCTGGTGGTCCTCGCCACCGGACGCGGGGTGACCGACCCGGCCTGACGGTCCGGGAGGCACTCCCGCGAGCCCCCTCCCGCAAGCCCCCTCCCGCGGACGGAAGCTTTGCAACAACATTCCATCCCGATGGTATGTATGGGCTGTCGCGACGAGGGAGGGCAGTGGCATGGCACAGCAGGAACGGGCGCGCCGCACACGGGAGAAGGTCCTGACGGCGGCGGCCGAGATCTTCGCCGCCCAGGGCTACGAGAGCACCACGCTGAACACCGTGGCCGACCGCATCGGCATGACCAAGGGCGCGCTCTACGGCCACTTCCCCTCGAAGGCGTCACTGGCCCGGGCCCTGATCCAGGAGTCCCGGACCACCTGGACCAGCCTCCGGACCGAGTACGACACCCCGGACGCCGACCCCGCCGGGGCCCTCGAAGGCATCATGGTCGCCCTCGCCGACCGGCTGCGCTCCGACCTCCGGCTGCGCGCCGCGCTCCGGCTCGCCGCAGACTGCCCCGACCTGGCGAACTCCCCCGACGACGTCCTCGCCGAGATGCACGTCTCGCTGACCGACCTGGTCCGCCGGGCCCAGCGGGACAGCGGCTTCCCCACCCACTGCGCTTCCCTGGTGGCCGAGTTGCTGCTGACCGTGATCCGCGGACTGCTGAACACCCGTCCAGGGGGCGCCGAAGGGGACGCGCCCGGCGCCCGCACCCCCGGCGGGGACCCCCTGTGGCGCCTCCTCTTCGACGCCCTGTCCGGCGCCCCGTCCCCCGCCCTCCCCTGATCCCGACGCCCCGCCGAACCGAACGCCCGCCGGCCGAACCCCGCTACGACACCACGTCCTTGCGGGCGAATCCCCGGAACGCCAACGCCAACAGCACCACCGCGTACGACAGCGACAACGACACCCCCTGCACCATGCCGCCCCACTCCAACTGCGGCTGCAGGGCGTCCGCCCAGGCGTACTGCCAGTGCGCCGGCAGCCACTCCCGCAGGTCGCCCAGGGCCGTGACGGCGTCCAGCACCCCGGTGATGATCGACAGGAACACCGCCCCGCCGACCGCCCCCAGCGGCGCGTCCGTCGCCGTCGACAGCCAGAACGCCAGCGCCGCGATCACCAGCTCGCTCAGGAACACGAACGCCACCGCGATCGCGATCCGGGGCAGCGCCTCCCCGGCCGGCAGGCTGGCCCCGGCGGGCAGCTTGAGGTCCCCCCACCCGTACGCCACCGTGCCCACGACCAGGCCGATCGCGGGCAGCATGACGATCGCGACCGCCGAGAACGCCAGCCCGACGGCGAACTTGCGCACCAGCAGCCGCGCCCGCGGCACCGGCGCGGCCAGCAGGTAGCGCAGCGAGGACCAGCTGGCCTCGGAGGCCACGGTGTCCCCGCAGAACAGCGCGACGGGGATCACCAGCATGAAGCCGGTGCCGACGAACAGCATGGTGACGGCGAAGTTGGCGCCCGAGGCGGTGGCCAGGTCGATGAAGGTGGTCCGGTCGGGGCGCCCGGGGGTGCCGCCGATCTGGAACGCCGCCAGGATGACGAACGGCATCGCCGCCAGCACCCCGCCGATCACCATCGTGCGGCGCCGGCGCAGCTGCCGCATCGCCTCGACCCGCAGCGGCAGGGTCCGGCTCGCCCGGTACCCCCGCGCGTGGTCCGTCGGGGCGGCAGCGCCCCCGGACGGGACCCGATCCGTAGTACCGGCGCTCACGCCGCACCTCCGATCAACGACAGGAACGCGTCCTCCAGGCGCCGCTGCGGTCCGGCGCTCTCCACCGGCACCCCCAGCCGCACCAGCTCCGCCAGCAGCTCGCTCGCCGCGAGCCCGTCCAGCCGGACCAGCAGCCCGCCCTCGGCGGCCTCCGCCGAGCCGACCCCGGCCAGCGCACCGACCTTCTCGGCCACCGACTCCGGGTCGAAGCCCGCGGCCACACCGATCATCAGCAGCTCGCCGGCGCCGACGATCTCGCCGACCGGCCCGGCCGTGACCAGCCGCCCGCGGTCCATCACCACCAGGTCGGTGCAGCTCTGCTCGACCTCGGCCAGCAGGTGGCTGGACACGATGACGGTCCGGCCGGCGGCCGCGTACCGGATCATCACCTCGCGCATCTCGCGGATCTGCGGCGGGTCCAGCCCGTTGGTCGGCTCGTCCAGGATCAGCAGGTCCGGCATCCCGAGCATCGCCTGCGCGATGGCGAGCCGCTGGCGCATGCCCTGGGAGTACGTCCGCACCGCGCGGTCCAACGCCTCGCCGAGCCCGGCGATCGCCAGCGCCTCGTCGAAGCGGGCGTCGGCCTCCGGGCGCCCGGTGGCCTGCCAGTACAGCCGCAGGTTGGCCCGCCCGGTGAGGTGCGGCAGGAAGCCCGCGCCCTCCACGAAGGCGCCGACCCGCGAGAGCACCGGCGCCCCGGGGCGGATCAGGTGCCCGAAGACCCGGATCTCCCCGGCGTCGGGCCGGATCAGTCCCATCAGCATCCGCAGCGTGGTGGTCTTGCCCGCTCCGTTCGGACCGAGCAGGCCGAGCACCTGGCCCTGCTCCACCCGGAAGCCCAACTCCCGCACCGCGTAACGGTCCTGGGAGCCCTTGTAGCGCTTGCTCAGCCCGCTGATGCGCAGCGGCACCCCGGCCAGCTCCGGATCGAACTCCGGCCCCGACCGCCCCGACGACCCGCCGGCCACCCGACGCCGCCGCCGCGCCAACGGCACCAGCACCAGCCCGGCGGCCACCACCACGGCGACCACCGGCAGCATCCAGGTCCGCGCGGGCAGCGGCGCCGCCTCGGTGACCAGCTCCTCGACGGTCGGCGCGGCGAGCGCCCCGGCCACCGCGACCCGGTAGGTGGCCGGTTCGGCCGGCGAGGCGTACGCCAGGTCGGTGGACGCCAGCACCAGCCGCAGCCGGTGCCCGGCCGGGAAGTCGTGGTCCACCGCGGGCAGCTGAACGGTCACCGTCCTCCCGCCGTCCGCGTCCGCGCCGGTCACCCGCAGCGGGGCCGCCAACTGCTGCGGCAGCACCGCCTTGCCGTCCGGCCCGACGTCGTACAGCTTGGCGAACAGCACCGCGTCCGGCCGGTCGGCCTTCACCCGCACCGGCACGGTCGGCTGCCCGGTCAGGTGCAGCGACTTCTCCAGCGGCGCGGATTCGAAGGCGGCGTTCTGTCCGGGGAAGTCCAGCGAGAGACCGGCCCCGAGCGAGGCCGCCTGGCTCAGCGCGCCGATCCCCGGCAGCGTCGAGATCCCCGGCGGCGCCCCGCCGGGCGGGTTGGCGACGGGCTTCTCCCCGCCGGTCAGCTCGACGGACCGGGTGCCCGTCCCGCCGAGCCCCGGGTAGCGGTCGGCGTCGGCGCCGCGCAGCACGGCCTGGAAGCCGGTCGAGTCGACCCCGCCGGTCCGGGTCACCCGGAACTGCGGCCCGGTGTCGTTGCCGCGGTTCTTCACGTAGTGGTCGAACCAGGCGGTGACCCGGTCGTCCACCCGGGCGCTGGTGTCCGTCCCGCCGTCGTGCCCGCCCGCGAACCAGTCCACCGAGACGGGCGCGCCGTTGGCCGCGACCGCCCGGGCGATCCGGTCGCCCTGGTCGAGCGGGAACAGCGAGTCCTGCTGCCCCTGCACCACCAGGGTGGGGGCCTTGAGCTGCGCCGCCACCGAGGACGGGCTGGACCGGTCCAGCAGCGCGACGGCCTCCGGGTCGGCGTGCCCGGCGGTCGCCACCCGGTCGTACATCTGGCAGAGCGAGTCCAGGAACCGCCCGCAGCCGACCTGCCCGTCGGTCGGGGCGGCACCCGGCCCGGTCCCGTCCCCGCTCCCGCTCCCGGCGGTGGCCCCACTGCGCGGCGCACCGCCCGAGGGCCCGAGGTCCCCTGCCGAGCCGGTGGTGAAGAAGATCCCGGCCCACAGCTTCTTGAACACGCCGTCCGCCGCGCCCGAGCCCTGCACCCCCTGGGGGAACAGCGCGTCGGCCAGGTTCCACCAGGTGATCTGGGTGGCCACCGCGTCGATCCGGTGGTCGTAGGCCGAGGCCAGCAGCGAGATCGCCCCGCCGTACGAGGCCCCGGTGATCCCGACCCGGGGGTCGCCGGGCCCGTCCAGCTGCACCTCGGGCCGCTGGGCGAGCCAGTCCACCAGGTGCTTGACGTCCTCGACCTCCCGGTCGGGCGCGTTCAGTCCGATCTTCCCGCCGGAGTGCCCGAAGCCGCGCGCGGACCAGGTCAGCACGGCGTAGCCCTGCCGGGCCAGCTGCTCGGCGCGGTCCCGTTCGCCCTCCTTGGAGCCGCCGAAGCCGTGCGCGAGCAGGACGGCGGGGCGCGGGGCGGTGCCGGTGGTGAAGAAGGAGGTGTCCAACTGGACCTGCTGGGTGCTGCCGGGCGTCTCCGGCATGCTGAGGAAACGATCCTCTTGCCGGACCGACTGCTCGCCGCCGGACGCCACCGCCACCGTGCCCACCCCGGCGACCGCCACCAGGGCCACCGCCCCGGCGAGCAGCTTGCGCCGCACCGACGTTCCCCGTCCGCGCCATCGACGCCATGCCCCACCGAGCTCCATGGGGGCTGATCGTATCCGCCGCCGGGGTAGGCGTCCGATAAAGCCACCACCCCTATCACCCAGTTCCGCCCGCTAAACGCCGGTATCGTACGGCTCGCCCGCCTCTCCCCCACCGAGAAGGTCCCCCGTGCTCTGGCCGCTGATCACCCTGCTCGCCACCGTCGCCGCCACCCTCGCGGTCGGCTGGACCGTCGACCAGGCCCTCCAGCGGATCAGCGCCGGCCACCCGGAGGCCCCGGTCTGGGCACTGCTCCGCCGCTGCCGGATCCCGCTCCAACTCACCGTCGCCTCAGCCCTGTTGCTCGCCGCCGACCCGCTGAAACGGATCTTCCACCGGACCGAGGACGAGGGCGCCCACCACCTGCTCCTGCTGCTCCTGATGGCCTCGCTCGGCTGGCTCACCGTCCGCGTGGTGGCCGCCGTCCTGGAGGCGCTGCTCCGCCGGTACGAGACGGTCTCCGACGACCCGGCCCGGGTGCAGCGGGTGCGCACCCAGATCGGCATGCTGCGCCGGGTGGTCAGCGCGGTGATCGTCGTGATCACCCTCGCCGTGATGCTGCTGACCTTCTCCGCGATGCGCACCGTCGGCGCCAGCCTGCTCGCCTCGGCCGGCCTGATCGGCATCGTGGCCGGCATCGCCGCCCAGAGCACCCTGGGCAACTTCTTCGCCGGCCTGCAGATCGCCTTCGGCGACACCGTCCGGATCGGCGACACCGTGGTGGTGGACGGCCAGCAGGGCACCGTCGAGGAGATCACCCTCTCCTACCTGGTGGTCCGGCTCTGGGACTACCGCCGACTGGTCGTCCCGGTCTCCTACTTCGTCAACAAGCCCTTCGAGAACTGGACCCGCCGCGACCCCGGCCTGCTGGCGGCCGTCCTGCTCCACCTCGACCACACCACCCGGGTCGACGAGCTCCGCACCACCCTGCACGCCCTGCTGGAGCGGCACCCCCGCTGGGACGGCGAGGAGTGGGCCCTCAACGTCACCGACACCACCCCCAGCACCATCATCGTCCGCGCCACCATGACCGCCCGCACCCCCGACGACGCCGCCCAGCTCCGCTTCGACATCCGCGAACAGCTCATCGCCCACCTGCGCGACGAGCACCCCCACGCCCTCCCGCGCCTGCGCACCACCGCCGACTGACCCCGCGCGCCCCCTCCGGCGCACGATCCCCGCGCCCCGAAAGGGACGCGGGGATCCACGCGAACCGCCGTCAGAGCGTCTTCGTCATCGTCCGGTGCGCGATCCCGGCATCGTCGTACACCGGGCCCTGCGCCGCGTACCCCAGCCGCTCGTAGAACCCGAGCGCCTGCACCTGCGCGTGCAGCTCGACCTCGACAGCCCCCTGCTCGCGCCCGGCCGCCTCGATCGCCCGGACGAGGTCCGCCCCGAGCCCCGTCCCCCGGGCCGCCGCCACCACCGCGAGCCGCCCGAGCAGCACCCGGCCCGCGACGCCACCGGTCAGCTCCAGCGCCTCGTCACCGAAGATCAGCCGCCCGGTCCCGAGCCCGGCCCCGTCCGCGCCCACGGCCAGCACGTGCACCGAGGTCGCGTCGTACGCGTCGTACTCCAGCTCCTCCGGCACATTCTGCTCGACCACGAACACCTCGCGCCGGACCGCCCGGACCAGCTCCAGGTCCGCCTCGCCCACGGCGACCCGGACCCGCACCGAGACGGTCATCTCAGCTCTCCGCCGCGATGATGTCCAGCGCCTTCTGCAGGTCGGCCGGGTACTCGCTGCTGAACTCGACCCACTGCCCGTCCGACGGGTGCTCGAAGCCGAGCGAGACGGCGTGCAGCCACTGCCGGGCCAGCCCCAGCCGCTTGGCCAGCGTCGGGTCGGCGCCGTACGTCAGGTCGCCGACGCACGGGTGGCGCAGCGCCGACATGTGGACGCGGATCTGGTGGGTGCGGCCGGTCTCCAGCTTGATCGCCATCAGGGATGCCGCCCGGTAGGCCTCGATCAGGTCGTAGTGGGTGACGGACGGCTTGCCGTCGCGGGTCACCGCCCACTTCCAGTCCGAGCTGGGGTGGCGCCCGATCGGCGCGTCGACGGTGCCGCTAAGCGGGTCCGGGTGGCCCTGGACCAGCGTGTGGTAGCGCTTGTCGGTGATCCGGTCGTGGAACTGCCGCTTGAGGTCGGTGTAGGCCCGCTCGGACTTGGCGACGACCATCAGGCCCGAGGTGCCGACGTCCAGCCGGTGCACGATGCCCTGGCGCTCGGCGGCGCCGGAGGTGGAGATCCGGTAGCCGGCCGCGGCGAGTCCGCCGATGACGGTGGGGCCGGTCCAGCCGGGGCTCGGATGCGCGGCGACGCCGACCGGCTTGTCGATCAGCACGATGTCGTCGTCGTCGTGGACGATCCGCATGCCCTCGACCGGCTCGGCCACGATCTGCACCGGGGCGGCGGGGGCGGGGATCTCGACCTCCAGCCAGGAACCGGCGGTCACCCGGTCCGACTTGCCGGCCACGGCGCCGTCGAGCGTCACCTTGCCGTCGGCGGCCAGCTCGGCGGCCTTGGTCCGGGAGAATCCGAACATCCGGGCGAGGGCGGCGTCGAGGCGCTCGCCCTCCAGGCCGTCGGGAACGGGGAGGCTGCGGATCTGCGCTGCGGTACTCACCCGTACGAGTATGCCGGAAACCCGCCGCGCCCCTTCCCCCTCGCCGTACCGGCCGGCGGCCGGAGGGCTACTTGCCGCTCTTCTCCGGCTGCTGGTGGACGGTCCCGTCCGGGTTGCTGCCGCGGAAGGAGAGCAGCACCACGAGGATGCCGCCGCAGACGATCGCCGAGTCGGCGAGGTTGAAGACCGCGAAGTGCTGGACCGAGATGAAGTCCACGACGTGGCCTCGGAAGACGCCCGGCGCGCGGAACAGCCGGTCGGTGAGGTTGCCGAGGGCGCCGCCGAGCAGCAGCCCGAGCGCGATCGCCCACGGGAGGCTGTACAGCCGGCGGGCGATCCGCCAGATCACCACGATGACGGCGGAGGCGATCATGGTGAAGACCACGGTCAGCGCCTGGCCCATGCCGAAGGCGGCGCCGGAGTTGCGGATCACCTGGAGGGTGACGACGTCACCGATCACCTTGATCGCCGCGTGGTTCTCCAGCTTGGCGACGACCAGCAGCTTGCTGGCCAGGTCGACCAGGAACGCCAGGACGGCGACGACCAGCAGCACCCCGACCCGGCGCGGGCCCTTGGGCTTCTCCACCGCCGTGGCACCGCCGGCGACGGCACCGTCACCGTCGGGAACCGACTCGCCGCCCGCGGGAACCGCCCCGCCGTCCGCGGGCCCGGTGGACTCGGCCACGGCCACCTCCACGCCATCGGCGGGGTTCGGGACGGCGTCGTCCCGGGTCTGGGGGGAACCTTGCGTACTGATGATCCGCTCCGCTGCCGATGTGAGCCGATGAGGGCCTGAACGCGTCCGTACCGACGGGTCAGGCGAGGTTACGGGGTCGAGCGTACGGCAAGCCCGACCCCCCGCGTCGCCCCGGTCGCCCGGCCCGTCGGTCCGGTCGGTGGACTTCCTCAGCGGCGTTCCTGCTTGGCCTTGCACTGCACGCAGAGCGTGGCCCGGGGGAAGGCCTGCATCCGGGCCTTGCCGATGGCCTGCCCGCAGGACTCGCAGGTGCCGAAACCGACGCCCTCCAGCCGCTCCAGCGCGCGCTCGGTCTGGGCGAGGCTGTCCCGCGCGTTGTTGGCGAGCGCCAGCTCGCTCTCCCGCGAGATGTTCTTCGTACCGGCGTCCACCTGGTCGTCGCCCGCTCCGTCGTTGGAGTCGCGCATCAGGCCGGCGATGGCGGCGTCGGCGGCGTCGATCTCGCCGCGCAGCCGCTCCAGGTCGTTGATCAGCTCGTCGTGCAGTTCGTGGACCTCCTCCGAGGTCCACGGGTCCTCGCCGGGCCGGACGGGCAGCGTGGCCGGGTCGACCGACTCCGCGCCGCGCGGCACGGTGACGGTGTCGGTGCTGGTGTTCTGAGGTGCGGTAGTGGTCACGGTCCCCTCCCCTGGATCGGCCGCCACGGCCTTGCGTGCCCGCTTGGTGGCGGTACCCGCGCCGGTTGCCTTCTCAGCCATGGCTTCGACCCCATCTACGAACGAATCGAGCCGCCGGTTCCCGGCGGCCTCCAGTGCCGGAACGATAATCCCGATCAAAACCGGTCACAACATGACATACCGGCGCCTCAGGATGATCCCACCCAGGCAGCCGCCCCAGCCGCCACGCCCCGCGCGCTGACAGACTTGTGCCCACCTCACCCCCGGCTAACCGCTCCCGCCGACCGGCCCGGGCCTGCCCGCGGGGCCCACTCCCCGGAATTCCTTTGGACAAACCGTCTCGCCCGGCCGATACACTGGCCCTGCAAGGCGCAGATGGGACGAGTACCGACGTACGCAGCCACCAGCGACCCGGGGACGGTGCGAGCCCGGGGGTGTGCACGGCGGGAAGATCACCCCGGAGCCGCCGGAAGAACGGCCGCCACCACGGCGGCCCACTAGACCCGGCAGCAACCCCAAACAAGAGGGCCGCACCGCACCACCGCGGCCAAGGAGGGTGGTACCGCGGGTCGGCGAAGGCCGTCTCGTCCCTCCGGAGGATTCAGTCCCAGCATCCGCCGGAGGTAGACACCCGCGATGAGTACCTACAAGCCCGTCCCCGCACAGGTCGATCTCCCCGCCCTCGAACACCAGATCCTCTCGTTCTGGCAGGACAACAAGGTCTTCCAGCGCAGCCTGGAGCAGTCCGAGGGGCGCCCCGAGTGGGTGTTCTACGAGGGTCCGCCGACCGCCAACGGCATGCCCGGGGCCCACCACATCGAGGCCCGCGTCTTCAAGGACGTCTTCCCCCGGTACCGGACCATGAAGGGCTACCACGTCGCCCGCAAGGCCGGCTGGGACTGCCACGGCCTCCCGGTCGAGCTGGCCGTCGAGAAGGAGCTCGGCTTCTCCGGCAAGCAGGACATCGAGGCCTACGGCATCGCCGAGTTCAACGCCAAGTGCCGCGACTCGGTGACCCGCCACACCGACGCCTTCGCCGAGCTCACCACCCGCATGGGGTACTGGGTCGACCTCGACGAGGCCTACCGGACGATGGACCCCTCCTACGTCCAGTCCGTCTGGTGGTCGCTCCAGCAGATCTTCGACAAGGGCCTGCTGGTCCAGGACCACCGGGTCGCCCCCTGGTGCCCGCGCTGCGGCACCGGCCTGTCCGACCACGAGCTGGCCCAGGGCTACGAGACCGTGGTCGACCCCTCGGTGTTCGTCCGCTTCCCGCTGACCAGCGGCCCGCTGGCCGGCCGGGCCGCCCTGCTGGTCTGGACCACCACCCCGTGGACCCTGGTCGCCAACACCGCCGCAGCCGTCCACCCGGAGGTCACCTACGTGGTGGCCACCGACGGCACCGAGCAGCTGGTCGTCGCCGAGCCGCTGCTCGCCAAGGCCCTCGGCGAGGGCTGGGAGACCACCGGCGAGTCCTTCACCGGTGCCGAGATGGAGCGCTGGGCCTACCGCCGCCCCTTCGACCTGGTCGAGATCGAGGACGCCCACTACGTCCTCAACGCCGACTACGTCACCACCGAGGACGGCACCGGTATCGTCCACCAGTCCCCCGCCTTCGGCGCGGACGACCTCGCGACCTGCCGCAAGTACGGCCTGCCGGTGGTCAACCCGGTGCTGGCCGACGGCACCTTCTCCCCCGAGGTCCCGCTGGTCGGCGGCCAGTTCTTCAAGAAGGCCGACGAGGCCCTGGTCGCGGACCTCAAGGAGCGCGGCCTGCTCTTCCGCCACCTGCCGTACGAGCACAGCTACCCGCACTGCTGGCGCTGCCACACCGCGCTGCTCTACTACGCGCAGCCGTCCTGGTACATCCGGACCACCGCCGTCAAGGACGCGCTGATCCGCGAGAACGAGGCCACCAACTGGTTCCCGGAGACGGTCAAGCACGGCCGCTTCGGCGACTGGCTGAACAACAACATCGACTGGGCGCTCAGCCGCAACCGCTACTGGGGCACCCCGCTGCCGATCTGGCGCTGCGAGGAGAACCACCTCACCTGCGTCGGCTCGCTGGCCGAACTGTCCGAGCTCACCGGCACCGACCAGAGCGGCCTCGACCCGCACCGCCCGTACATCGACGCGGTCACCTTCGCCTGCCGCGACTGCGGCGGCACCGCCACCCGCGTGCCCGAGGTCATCGACGCCTGGTACGACTCGGGCTCGATGCCCTTCGCCCAGTACGGCTACCCGTACCAGAACAAGGAGCTGTTCGAGAAGCGCTACCCGGCGCAGTTCATCTCCGAGGCGATCGACCAGACCCGCGGCTGGTTCTACACGCTGATGGCGGTCGGCACCCTGGTGTTCGACAGGAACAGCTACGAGAACGTCGTCTGCCTGGGCCACATCCTGGCCGAGGACGGCCGCAAGATGTCCAAGCACCTGGGCAACACCCTGGAGCCGATCCCGCTGATGGACCAGCACGGCGCCGACGCCGTCCGCTGGTTCATGGCCGCCGGCGGCTCGCCCTGGTCGGCCCGCCGGGTCGGCCACGGCACCATCCAGGAGGTGGTCCGCAAGACCCTCCTCACCTACTGGAACACCGTCGCCTTCCAGGCCCTGTACGCCCGCACCTCCAACTGGGCGCCCTCCGCGGCCGACCCGGCCCCGGCCGACCGCCCGCAGCTGGACCGCTGGGTGCTCTCCGAACTGAACACCCTGGTCCGCGAGGTCGACGCGGCCTTCGAGACGTACGACACCCAGCGCGCCGGCAAGCTGCTCTCCGGCTTCGTCGACGACCTCTCCAACTGGTACGTCCGCCGCGGCCGCCGCCGCTTCTGGCAGGGCGACGCCGCCGCGCTCGCCACCCTGCACGAGGCGCTGGAGACCGTCACCCGCCTGATGGCCCCGCTCACCCCGTTCATCACCGAACGGGTCTGGCAGGACCTCATCGTCCCCACCGACCCCCAGGCCCCGGTCTCCGTCCACCTGGCCACCTGGCCCGAGGCCGACGAGACCCTGATCGACACCGACCTCTCCCGCCACATGGCCCTGGTCCGCCGCCTGGTCGAACTCGGCCGGGCCACCCGCGCCGAGTCCGGCGTGAAGACCCGTCAGCCGCTCTCCCGCGCGCTGGTCGCCGCCCAGGGCTGGGAGGAGCTGCCCGCCGACCTGCGCGCGCAGATCGCCGAGGAGCTCAACGTCGCCACCCTCGAATCCCTCGCCGAGGTCGGCGGCTCGCTCGTCGACACCACCGCCAAGGCCAACTTCCGCGCCCTGGGCAAGCGTTTCGGCAAGGGCGTGCAGGACGTCGCCAAGGCGGTCGCCGCCGCCGACGCCGCCCGCCTCGCCGCCGAACTGCGCGCCACCGGCGAGACCGGCGTCGACCTGAACGGTGAACCGATCACCCTCTCCCCCGACGAGGTCATCATCACCGAAACCCCCCGCGAGGGCTGGGCCGTCGCCAACGAGTCCGGCGCCACCGTCGCCCTCGACCTGGCCATCACCCCCGAACTCAAGCGCCTCGGCATCGCCCGCGACGCCATCCGCCAGATCCAGGAGGCCCGCAAGAACTCCGGCCTGGACGTCGCCGACCGCATCGTCCTCCGCTGGCGCGCCACCTCCGAGGAAACCGCCGAGGCCATCGCCGAACACGGCCCCCTCGTCGCCGACGAGGTCCTCGCCACCGACTTCGCCGCCGGCGCAGCCGACTGGACCTCCGACACCTTCACCGACGAATCCCTCGGCCTCGCCTTCCAACTCCGCAAGGCCTAAGCCCCAACCGAAGCCGCCGGCGCCCCACCCAAGGGTGCCGGCGGCTTCGCCACGCCCACCCGGGCGCGCGGGCACCGCCCCGCGCGCCCACACCAAGACCCCTGAAACACCCCACCCCCGCACCCACCCACCCTCAGCAACCCCCCACCCCCTCCCCACCCGCCCCAGGCGAGAGGGACGCGCCCCCGGACCCACCTACCCTCCCGAAAGCCCACCCCCACACCAAAGCCCCCGCGCAGCGGCCCCCCTCACCCCCCGAACACAAAAAGACGCCCCCTCCCCAGCCCGAAGGCCAGAAAGGGGGCGCCCAAAAACCCCAGCTACAACCTCAGTTGTCGCCGTCCTCGTCGATCAGGAAGCCCCGCATCGGCGCGGGAGCCTGCTGCATCGGCTGCGGCGGCTGCGGCCGCACGGCCGCCATCGGCTGGGTCATCCCGGCCGGCTGCATCTGCGGCGCACCGTTCCCACCCTGCTGCCCGCCGAAGCTCGGCGCCGGCGGGTTCCCACCGAAGGAGCTCTGCCCCCCGAACGACGGCGAGTTGCCACCGAACGACGGCTGGTTCCCACCGAACGACGGCGCGGAGCCCATCGACCCGGCACCGGCCGGAGCCATCGACGACGCCGCCGGCGGCAGCGACGCGGTGGCGGGGATCCGCGGCGGGGCGAGCGAGTCGTCGGCCTGCGACTCCAGCTGGCGCAGCTGGGTCTCCAGGTACGACTTCAGTCGCGTGCGGTACTCGCGCTCGAACGCCCGCAGGTCCTCGACCTTGCGCTCCAGCGTGGCCCGCGCGGACTCCAGCGACCCCATCGCGACGCGGTGCTTCTCCTGCGCGTCCCGCTCCAGGGCGTCGGCCTTGGCCCGGGCGTCGCGCTCCAGACCCTCGGCCCGGCTTCGCGCCTCGCCGACGATCTTGTTGGCCTCGGAACGGGCCTCGGAGATCGCCTGGTCAGCGGTCTGCTGGGCGAGCGCCAGCACGCGGGCGGCACTGTCGCCGCCGGGGCCCTGCTGTTGCTGCTGCTGCTGCATCGGGCCGCCGAGCGGGCCGCCCATCTGCTGCGGGCCGCCCATGGGGCCGCCCATCGGCTGCATCTGCTGCTGCTGGCCCATGCCCTGGCCCATCGGGTTGCCCATCTGCTGCGGGCCACCGGGACCGCCCATGGGCTGGAGCATCTGACCACCCATCGGCTGGACCAGCTGCTGCTGGCCGCCCATGGTCTGGCCCATCTGCTGGGGACCGCCGGGGCCCATCGGACCACCCTGGCCGGCCGGGAGCTGCGGCGCACCGGACGGCAGGCCGAGGGGCTGGTTGCCCATCTGCTGCTGCTGCTGCGGACCACCCGGGCCCATCTGCTGCGGACCGCCGGGGCCCATCTGCTGCGGGCCACCCGGACCCTGCTGGCCGGGGACCGGCGGGCCGGATATGGCGGCCGGGACGGGAGCGGCCGGACGCTGGGCGTCCTGCGGCGGCTCCTTCCGCATGTTGGCCTGGTTCTGCGCGGCGGCGCGAGTCGCGGCGGCCAGCTTGGCCCGCAGGTCCTCGTTCTCCCGGAGGAGGCGGGTCAGCTCCGCCTCGACCTCGTCGAGGAAGGCATCGACCTCGTCCTCGTCATAGCCTTCACGCAGGCGGACGGTCGTGAACTGCTTGTTCCGAACGTCCTCGGGGGTCAATGGCATCTCTTCACCTCAACGTGATCGTCGGCACACCGGCATCCTGTCGCATCGCTCACCTACGACTAGGGGTGCACAAGCGAGATCAGGACATACACAATGATCATCAGTACGAAGAAGGACAGGTCGAGCGCCACGCCCCCGAAACGCAACGGCGGAATGAACCGCCGAAGAAGCTTGAGCGGCGGATCCGTGACAGTGTACGTGGCCTCCAGGACCAGGACCATGGCCTTGCCGGGCCGCCACGAACGCGCGAACTGGAAGACCCAGTCCATGACCAGTCGCACGAGCAGGAACACCAGGAAGACGGTCAGGGCGTAGTAGAGCACCGCCCACACGATGTCCATCGCGTTTCCCTCTCCCCGGTTCCGGGCCCTGGGGCCCACCGCTCGTCACCTGTCGCCAACCACTGTTGATCAGATCCACACGTAAAGTCGTGGCCGGGTCAGCTCTGGTTGAAGAACCCACCCTCGGCGATCCGAGCCTTGTCCTCCGCCGTGACATCGACGTTAGCAGGCGACAGCAGGAACACCTTCTGTGTCACGCGCTCGATACTGCCGTGCAGACCGAAGACGAGTCCAGCGGCGAAGTCTACGAGCCGCTTGGCGTCCGTGTCGTCCATCTCGGTCAGATTCATGATCACGGGGGTCCCGCCGCGGAACTGCTCCCCGATGGTACGGGCCTCGTTGTAGGTCCGGGGGTGCAGCGTGGTGATGCGGTAGGGCTCTCGTTCGTTCACGACCTTGGGCATGATCACCGGGGCGCTCTTCTCCAGGTTGTGGCGGCGTTCGGGTGTGATGGACGACACGGGGGCCATCCTCGGGGTCTCCTGTCGGATCGGCACCGCGGCCGGCACCGGCTGCGGGGTGATCGAGGAGACCGGGGCGGGCGCGGGGGCGGCTGCCGGCCGGGGGATGTCCTCGGTCCGCTGCCCCGTGCGGATCGGCTCGGGGTCCGCGTCGTAGTCGTCGTCGGGGTCGTACCCCTGGCCGTCGTACGTCTCGTCCTCCACGAGGCCGAGGTAGACCGCCATCTTGCGCATTGCGCCGGCCATGCTCCTGTCTCCTCCGCTTGTGGTGGACCGGCTCCGTCCCAGCGGGCGGGCCGCGGCCCAGCCTGCGGATTCCGCGGTCCGCCCACGACGGCCCGTCAAGGCGACGCGCCGTCAGAGTTCGTGGGATTGGGGCCGCGGAGCTGCGATCCACGGTTGGCTAGCACTTCGGAAAGCTGCTAGCTTCTGTCCTATTTTGTCCTGCAGTCTGATCTACTACCCGGTGACGTTACCCGAGGGGTGACCTCACTCCGAGTACCGCCGTTCCGACGCGTACATGTGTCGCTCCGGCGGCAATCGCCTGCTCAAGGTCGCCGCTCATGCCTGCGGAGACCATGGTGGCAGCCGGATGGGCCGCCCGTACGGCGGTTGCGATTTCCGCCAGCCGCTCGAAGGCCCGGACCGGGTCGCCGGCCAGCGGGCCGGCCAGCGGAGCGACCGTCATCACACCGTCCAGGCGCAGCCCGGGCGTGTCGGCGATCGCGTCGGTGAGTTCGGCGACGTCCTCGGGGGCGACCCCGGCCCGGTGCGCGCCCTCCCCGTGCTCCTTGTCCAGTGCCACCTGCACCAGGCAGCCCAGTTCCGGGCGCTCGGACTTGAGCACGGCCGCCGAGAGCGACTCGACGAGCCGCAGCCGGTCCACCGAGTGCACGTGGTTCGCGTAGCGCACCACCGAGCGGACCTTGTTGGTCTGGAGCTGGCCGACGAAGTGCCAGCTAAGAGGAAGGTTTCTGCACTGTTCCGCCTTCGGTGCGGCGTCCTGGTCACGGTTCTCCGCGACGTCCGTCACACCCAGCCCGGCCAGCAGCGCAGTGTCCTCGGCCGGGTAGGTCTTGGTGACGACGATCAGACTGACGTCCTCGCGCGGGCGTCCGACGGCCGCACAGGCGTCCGCGATCCGGCGCTCGACCACTTCGAGGTTGGTCCCGAGCTGCTCGTACCGGGCCCGCTGGCCCTCCGTCAGGGCCGCCGAGAACTGCCTGTCCCCCGGGAACGGTCCGTAGATGTCGTTCGTCATCAGTGATCAGAGTCCAACCAGACGTAGCTCGCGAGCCGACCCGTGCGCTGCTCGCGGCGATAGGAGAAGTGATCGGCGGATTCGAGGGTGCAGACCGGTGAGCGCACCAGCTCGGTGACCCCCGCCGCGGCCAGTTGGGCGGCGACTCCCTCCGGCACGTCCAGCGCCGGGGTTCCCCACGAGGTCTCGGCGAAGGCCGCCGGGACGACCTCGGCGACCTCGGCGCGCAGCCCGGCCGGCACCTCGTAGCAGTGGCCGCAGACCGCGGGGCCGGTGGCGGCGGTGATCCGCGCCGGCTCGGCCCCCAGTTCGACCATGGCCCGCACGACGGCCGGCACCACTCCGGCCGCCAGGCCGGGCCGGCCCGCGTGGGCCGCGCCCACCACGCCCGCCACCGGGTCGGCCAGCAGCACCGGGGTGCAGTCCGCGGTCAGCACCGCGAGCGCGAGCGGGCGGTCGGTGACCACCGCGTCGACCGTCGGGGCCTGCCCGGGCGGCTGGCGCTGCGTCACCACCGCGACCTCGGCGCCGTGCACCTGGTTCATCCAGACCACGTCGGCCGGGTCGAGCCCCAGCTCCCGGGCCGCGACGGCCCGGTTCTCCCGGACCGCCTCCGGGTCGTCGCCCACCGCGCCGCCGAGGTTGAGCTCCCCGTACGGCGAAGTGCTCACCCCGCCCCACCGATCGGTGAAGGCGAAGTGAGCACCAGCGCGAACCGCGTGATCGATCACTTAAGGAAGTCCGGCACGTCGAGCTCCTCGGCCGGGCTCTCCACGAACGGCTGCCGGGCCGGCTGCACCTGCGGCGGGACCGGGGCGGCGGCGGTCGTGGTGGCCGAGGTCTCGGCCGAACGGGCCGGGGCGGCCGGGGCCTCCCCCTCCGAACGGGACGTCACCGAGCCGATGCTCCCGTAGGACGGACGGCCGACCGGGCGCTCCGGGGCGGCCGGCGGGGTCGCCGGAGTGGCGGGGGTGGTGGACTTCACCACCGGGTCGCGGACGATCGCCGGCGGCTGGCCGCCGTCGAAGCCGGCCGCGATGACGGTGACCCGCACCTCGTCGCCGAGCGCGTCGTCGATGACCGCACCGAAGATGATGTTGGCCTCGGGGTGGGCGGCCTCGCTGACCAGCTGGGCCGACTCGTTGATCTCGAACAGGCCGAGGTCGGAGCCGCCCGAGATGGACAGCAGCACGCCGCGGGCGCCGTCGATCGAGGCCTCCAGCAGCGGCGAGGAGATCGCCATCACGGCGGCGGCCTTGGCGCGGTCCTCGCCGCGGGCCGAGCCGATGCCCATGAGCGCCGAACCGGCCTCCGACATGACGGACTTGACGTCGGCGAAGTCGAGGTTGATCAGGCCCGGGGTGGTGATCAGGTCGGTGATGCCCTGGACACCGGAGAGCAGAACCTGGTCGGCCGAGCGGAACGCGTCGAGCACGCTGACCTGGCGGTCCGAGATGGACAGCAGCCGGTCGTTGGGGATCACGATGAGGGTGTCGACCTCTTCGCGCAGGGAGGCGATGCCGTCCTCGGCCTGGTTGGCCCGGCGGCGGCCCTCGAAGGTGAAGGGGCGGGTGACCACGCCGATGGTCAGGGCGCCCAGCGAGCGGGCGATGTTGGCGACGACGGGCGCGCCGCCCGTGCCCGTGCCACCGCCCTCGCCGGCGGTGACGAAGACCATGTCGGCCCCCTTGAGGACCTCCTCGATCTCCTCGCGGTGGTCCTCGGCGGCCTTGCGGCCGACCTCGGGGTTGGCGCCGGCGCCGAGGCCCCGGGTGAGTTCACGGCCCACATCGAGCTTGACGTCGGCGTCGCTCATGAGGAGGGCCTGCGCATCGGTGTTGATCGCGATGAACTCGACGCCCTTGAGACCGACCTCGATCATCCGGTTGATGGCGTTGACACCACCGCCGCCGATTCCGACGACCTTGATGACTGCGAGGTAGTTCTGCGGTGCTGCCACGTCGAAGGCCTCTCGCCTCGAATTTCCGGGTCGACCCGCCCCGACGGGGGGCCGTGTCGACGGATGTCGATGGGTAGGGAGCCTGGTTTCTGACTGAATGTCCGAAATGCCGACCGCCGACCCCAACCCTAAACTTGACCTTTAGGGTTAGTCCTGTGTCTCCATCACATCACCAATGGACACAGTCTGGTGACACAGGACACTAGGTGGCTCCGGGCACGCGTTTCAACGAACACGCCGAGCTTCCCTTTTTCTTTTGAGCCTATGTGATCATCGGCCGGCAATGGAAACCGGGGTGACCACCAAGGGTCGGGCCGACACTCCGAAGCGTCAACCCCTCCCTCGGGCACAGAATCTAGCGGATCAGCCGGACACCGCCGGCGCCTCCGGCGCCGTCACGTCGAAGTTGGTGCCCTTCTGCTTCATCAGCGCGAGCAGCACCCGGGCCTTCCGGTCGGTCTGCTCCGGGCTCCCCCAGCGCACCGTCGCACCCCCGCTGAGCTGCAGTTCGATGTCGTCGTAGGAGTGCACCAGGACCGATCCGGCCCGCTTGGCGATCTCCGGCGGGAGTCCGGCGGCCACCGCCACCGCACCCTGCACCAATTGCCCCCGGGAGATCACCCCGTCGACGTCCTTCGCGGGCTGACTGAGCCGCAGCTCCACCACCGGCACGCCCGCCGGCGGGGCCGCCTCGGTGGCGAAGCTCACGCCGGTGGCGTCCACCTGGGTGAACTGACCGTCATCCCCCTTGACGGCGGCGGCCGCCGTCCGCTGCACCACCTTGACCTGCAGGGTGTGCGGCCAGCCCCGCCAGACCTCGGCCTTCGCCACCCGGGGGATCGCCTCCACCCGCTGGCGGACGCCGTCCAGGTCGACCCGGGCCAGCGGGCCGTCGGCGAGCCCGCCGACGGCCGCGCGGACCTGGTCCGACGTCAGCTTCTCGTCCGCGGCACCCTGGACGGCGACGTCGCGCACGTCCAGCAGCGAGGAGAAGAACACCACCCAGGCCAGCGCGCCCAGCACCGCGGCGCCGAGCGCGCTCAGCACCACGACGCCCCGCCGGGAGAGCCGGAGGCGGGGAGCGGACTCCTCGTCCCCGAACTCGTCCTCCTCGTGGGAGTACCCCCGGCCGGCGGCCGGGGGTGAGCCGGCGAGCCGGCCGTCAGCCACGACGGCGACCGCCCCGGTGTGCCTGGATCGCCTCGTACACCATGCCGACCAGCAGGTCGTCCGCGTCCCGGCGGCCGAACTCGGCGGCGGCCCGGCTCATGTCCCACAGCCGCTGCGGGTCGGTGAGCACCGGCAGCACGTTCTGCAGCACCCAGTCCGAGGTCAGCTCGGCGTCGTCCACCAGCAGGCCGCCGCCGGCCTTCACCATCGGCTGGGCGTTCAGCCGCTGCTCGCCGTTGCCGATCGGCAGCGGCACGAAGGCGGCGGGCAGGCCGACCGCGGCCAGCTCGGCGACGGTCATCGCGCCGGCCCGGCAGAGCATCAGGTCGGCGGCCGCGTAGGCGAGGTCCATCCGGTCGATGTACGGCACCGGGCGGTACGGCGGCATCCCGGGGACGTCGGCGACCTGCGGCAGCTCGTTCTTCGGGCCGACCGCGTGCAGGATCTGCACACCGTACTGCTGCAGCCGCGGGGCGATCGCGGTGATCGTCTCGTTGAGCCGGCGCGCGCCCTGGGAGCCGCCGGAGACCAGCAGGGTGGGCAGCCGCTGGTCGAGGCCGAAGTACTGGCGGGCCTCCGGCCGGGTGGCGTTGCGGTCCAGGGTGGCGATGGTGCGGCGCAGCGGGATGCCGATGTACCGGGAGTCGCGCAGCTTGCTGTCCGGGGTGGAGACCGCGACGAAGTCGGAGTAACGGGCGCCGATCTTGTTGGCCAGGCCGGGGCGGGCGTTGGCCTCGTGCACCACGATCGGCACGCCGGCCCGCTTGGCCGCCAGGTAGGCGGGCATCGCCACGTAGCCGCCGAAGCCGACCACGCAGTCGGCGTTGACCCGCTCGATGATCTCCTGGGCGGCCCGGACGGTGCCGCGCAGTCGGCCGGGGACGGTGATCAGTTCGGGGGTGGGCTTGCGGGGCAGCGGCACGGCCGGAATCAGCTCCAGCTGGTAGCCGCGCTCGGGTACCAGTCGGGTCTCCAGCCCCTTCTCGGTGCCCAGGGCGGTGATCCCGATGGACGGGTCGTGCCTGCGGAGTGCGTCCGCGAGGGCCATGGCCGGCTCGATGTGACCGGCGGTCCCCCCGCCGGCGAGTACGACATGCACCGAAATTCACCGCTCCCTGCGTGCCGGTCCGGGGACCGCGCGCGCTGTGGTTCGTCGTCGTGGCAGCACCCGGGCCAGTCGCTTCCTGATCCGGGAGTTCTTGCTCCGGGCGGCCAGGGCCGCCTTCGCGCCCGAGGAGCTGCGTGCCAGGCACAGCAGCACTCCGATCGCGGACATGGCCGACAGCATGGCGGAACCGCCGTAGGAGAACAGCGGGAGCGGGACGCCCGCGATGGGCAGCAGTCCCAGCGCCGACCCCAGGTTGATCATGGCCTGCGCCATGATCCAGGTGGTGGCGGCTCCCGCGGCGTACCTGACGAAGGGGTCCTTCGTACCGATGGCCACACGGATACCCGCGTAGCCTAGTGCCGCGAAGAGGCCGATCACCGACAGCGTCCCCACCAGACCGAGTTCCTCGCCGGTCGCGGCGAAGATGAAGTCGGTGTGCGCCTCCGGCAGCTGGCCCCACTTCTCCACGCCGGCGCCGAGGCCGGTGCCGAAGCCGCCGCCGAGGGCGAACGAGTAGACGCCGTGCAGGGCCTGGAAGCAGGCGCCGTCCGGGTCGAGCTTGGTGACGCCGATGCAACCCAGCCGCTCGGCCCGGTGCGGGACGGTGATCACCAGGGCGGTGCAGACCACGACCGCCACCCCGAGGGTGGCCACGAACAGCCGCAGCGGTGCGCCGACCATCCAGAGCAGCGCGAACACCATGGCCACCAGGATCATCGAGGTGCCCATGTCACCGCCGATCATGATCAGCGCGAGCAGCAGCAGGGCGCCGGGCACCAGCGGGACCAGCAGGTGCTTCCAGGTGGTGAGGGTGCCGGCCTTCTGCTTGCGGGCGAGCAGGTCGGCGCCCCAGAGGACCAGCGCGAGCTTGGCGAACTCGGAGGGCTGGAACTGGAAGAACCCGAAGTCCAGCCAGTTCTGGTTGCCGTTGATCCGCACCCCGATGCCGGGCACCGCGACCAGCGCGAGGGCGCCGATCACCCCGAACATCACCGGGTAGACGATCACCCGCAGCACCGCCACCGGGACGGAGGCGAAGCCCGCCAGCAGGACCAGCCCGAGGATGGCCGCGATCAGCTGCTTGAGGAAGTAGTACTGCGCGGTGTGGTGCTGGTTCAGCGCCAGGATCTGCGAGGCCGAGAAGACCATCATCAGACCGAGCACGACCAGCAGCAGGGTCGTGCCGACGATCAGCAGGTACGGCGTGAGCGGCCGGTCCAGCCAGTAGCGGACGCGGGCCCGGAAGGCCTGCAACCGCCCCAGCGGACCGGCCGACTTGTACTTGGTCGTGGTGGCGGAGATCACTCGCCACGGCTCGGCGGCGTCCTGCCTGGTCGCTCCGGAATCCGCCCTGCCCTGCCCCGCCACCGCTCCCCGCTCCCATCGATCACGGCTCGTTCGCCGCCGGGCCGCTCGGCCCTTCGGCGCACTCGCCAGGGGCCCGACTACTCGCCCGCCAGCTCCCGGACGGCCGCCGCGAACAGGTCGCCGCGCTCGCCGTAGTTGGTGAACATGTCCATCGAGGCGCAGGCCGGGGCCAGCAGCACCGTGTCACCCGATCGGGCGAGCGATGCGGCCGTTCGAACGACCTCGGTCATCGCCACCGCGCCAGTCTGGCCCTCGGCCGCCTCGATCACCGGCACATCCGGAGCGTGTCGCTCCAGTGCCGCGCGGATCAGCGCCCGGTCCTGCCCGATCAGCACGACCGCGCGCAGCCGCTCGGCCGCGCCCTGGACCAGGTCGTCGAAGGTCGCGCCCTTGGCCAGTCCCCCGGCGATCCAGACGATCGGCCGGTAGGCGGCCAGCGAGGCCGCCGCGGCGTGGGTGTTGGTGGCCTTGGAGTCGTCGATGTACGTGACCTCGCGGACCGTACCGACCTCGGCGATCCGGTGGGCGTCCGGGCGGAAGGCCCGCAGGCCCTCCCGGACGGCCTTCGGGTCGACCCCGTACGCCCGGGCCAGCGCCGCCGCGGCGAGCGCGTTGGCGATGTTGTGCGGGGCCGGCGGGTTGACGTCCTCGACGGCGCCCAGCTCGGCCGCGTTCTTGGTCCGGTCCGCGACGAAGGCGCGGTCCACCAGCAGCCCGTCCACCACGCCGAAGTTCGACGGGCTCGGCGCGCGGAGGCCGAAGCCGATCGCCCGGCAGCCCTCCTCGACGTCGGCCTCCATGACCAGCGCCTCGGTGGCCGGGTCGGCCAGGTTGTAGACGCAGGCCACCACGTTGCCCTCGTAGATCCGGCCCTTGTCGGCGGCGTACGCCTCCATCGAGCCGTGCCAGTCGAGGTGGTCCGGGGCCAGGTTGAGCACGGCCGCCGAGTACGGGCGCAGCGAGGGCGCCCAGTGCAGCTGGTAGCTGGAGAGCTCGACGGCGAGCACGTCGTACGGCTCCTCGGCGAGCACCGCGTCCAGCACCGAGACCCCGACGTTGCCGACGGCGGCGGTGCGCCTGCCGGCCGCGGTGAGGATCGAGGCGAGCATCTGGACGGTGGTGGTCTTGCCGTTGGTGCCGGTGACGGCCAGCCAGGGGGCGGGCTCGCCGGTGGCCGGCAGCGGCTTGCGCAGCCGCCAGGCCAGCTCGACGTCGCCCCAGACCGGCACGTCGGCCGCGGCGGCGGCGGCGAACAGCGGGCTGTCGGGCGCCCAGCCGGGCGAGGTGACGATCAGTGCGGTGCCCTCGGGCAGGCTCGCGCCGTCGCCCAGGCGCACCGCGACGCCCAGGGCCTCCAGCTCGGCGGCACGGGCCCGCAGGCCCTCGCCGCCGCCGCCGTCGACCACGGTGACGCTCGCGCCGAGCCCGTTCAGGACGCGCGCGGCGCTGATGCCCGAGACGCCGAGGCCGGCGACCACCACGGGCAGGTTCGAAAAGTCAGGATTCGTCGTCATCCGGTCCGGTATCCCGCGTAGAAGAGGCCGAGGCCGACGGCCACGCACAGGCCCTGGATGATCCAGAAGCGGACCACGACCAGGACCTCGCTCCAGCCCTTGAGTTCGAAGTGGTGTTGCAGTGGTGCCATCTTGAAGACGCGCTTGCCGGTCATCCGGAAGGAGCCGACCTGGATGATCACCGACAGGGTGATGATCATGAAGAGGCCGCCGAGCAGGATCAGCAGCAGCTCGGTGCGCGAGCAGATCGCCAGACCGGCCAGGGCGCCGCCGAGGGCGAGCGAGCCGGTGTCGCCCATGAAGATCTTGGCGGGCGAGGTGTTCCACCAGAGGAAGCCGAAGCAGGAGCCCATCAGGGCGGAGGCCACCACCGCGAGGTCCAGTGGGTCCCGGACGTCGTAGCAGGCGCCGGTGGCGGAGATGAAGTAGGCGCAGCTCTGGGTGTACTCCCAGACGCCGATGAAGGTGTAGGCACCGAAGGCCATCACCGAGGCGCCGGTGGCGAGGCCGTCCAGACCGTCCGTCAGGTTCACGCCGTTGGAGGTCGCCGCGATCATGAAGTACGCGAAGATGACGAACAGCACCGGGCCGATCGACCACTTGAAGTCGCGCACGAAGGACAGCGACTGGGAGGCCGGGCTGAGCCCGCGGTCGTCGTGGAACTGCAGCGCCAGGACGGCGAACACCAGGCCGACGATGGACTGGCCGGCCAGCTTCGCCTTCGCCCGCAGGCCGAGCGAACGGCGCTTGACGACCTTGATGTAGTCGTCCAGGAAGCCGACCAGGCCGAGGCCCGCGGTCAGGAAGAGCACCAGCAGCCCGGAGGCGGTCGGGCTGTCGCCCGTTATCGCCTTCGTGGCGAAGTACGCGATCAGGGTCGCCAGGATGAAGGCGATGCCGCCCATGGTGGGCGTGCCCTTCTTGCTGTGGTGCGCCTTGGGGCCGTCGTCACGGATGTACTGGCCGTAGCCCCCTCGCGCGAGCAGCTTGATCAGGGCGGGCGTGCCGACCAGCGAGAGGATCAGGCCGATCATCCCGGAGAAGAGGATCTGCTTCATCATCGGGCAGCACCGTCCGCCAGGAGGGCCTCGGCCACCTTCTCCAGCCCCACCGAACGGGACGCCTTCACCAGGACCACATCCCCCGGCCGAAGCTGACTGCGCAGCAGTTCGACCGCCGCGTCCGCGTCGGACACCAGCACCGACTCCTCACCCCACGAACCTTCGTTCCTCGCACCGAGTTCCATGCAGGCCGCCTCGCGTCCACCCACCGCCACCAGCTTGGTGACGTCGAGTCGGACGGCGAGCCGCCCGATGGCGTCGTGCTCGGCCAGGCTCTCCTCGCCGAGCTCCCGCATCTCGCCGAGCACCGCCCAGGTGCGGCGGCGCTCCGGACCGCGGCCGCCCATCGAGACCAGCGCCCGCAGCGCGGCCCGCATCGAGTCGGGGTTCGCGTTGTAGGCGTCGTTGACGACGGTGACACCATCGGCCCGGTCGACGACTTCCATGCGCCAGCGGGACAGCGCACCCGCCTCGCCCAGGGCTGCCGCGGTGTCGTCGACGGTCATCCCGAGCTCCGTCGCCACCGCGGCGGCGGCGAGGGCGTTCGAGACGTGGTGCTCACCGTACAGGCGCAGTTGCACGGGTGCGGAACCGGCCGGGGTGGTGAGCGTGAACGATGGCCGTCCGGTGGCGTCCAGGCGAACGTCGGTCGCCCGGACGTGGGCGTCCGGGGACTCCCCGAACAGGACCACCTTCGCCCTGGTGCGCGACGCCATGGCGCGCACCAGCCGGTCGTCCGCGTTCAGGATCGCGGTGCCGTCGGCGGGCAGCGCCTCGACCAGCTCGCCCTTGGCCTCGGCGATCGCCTCCTGGGAGCCGAACTCGCCGACGTGGGCGGTGCCGACGTTGAGCACCAGGCCGATCCGCGGCGGGGTGATCGAGGTGAGGTACTCGATGTCGCCCTTGTGCCGGGCACCCATCTCCATGACCAGGTGCCGGGTGCTGTCCTCGACCCGGAGCGCGGTCATCGGGTGGCCGATCTCGTTGTTCAGCGAGCCGGGCGGGAAGACCGTCTCGCCGTGGCGCTGGAGCAGCTGGGCGATCAGGTCCTTGGTGCTGGTCTTGCCGGCCGAGCCGGTCAGCCCGACCACCGTGGTGCGCTCGGCGCGGGCGACCACGGTGCGGGCCAGCCTGCCGAGGGCCTCCACCACACTGTCGACCAGGACGGCGGGCACACCGACCGGGCGGGAGGCCAGCACCGCGACGGCGCCGGCCTCGACCGCGGTGGCCGCGTAGTCGTGGCCGTCCACGTGCTCGCCGACGAAGGCCGCGAACAGGCCGCCGGGGCTCACCTTCCGTGAGTCGACCTCGACCGGGCCGGTGACCAGGGTGTCCGGGGCGGCGCCGTCCAGGGTGCCGCCGACGGCGGCGGCCACCTCGGCGAGGGTCAGTGCGATCACTGCTGCTCTACTCCTCGGTCGCCCCGGTCGGCCGTGGTCCGCGCGATGGATTCGCGCAGCACCTCCCGGTCGTCGAAGGGGCGGATCTCGTCTCGAACGTACTGGCCGAGCTCGTGGCCCTTGCCGGCCACCAGCACGGTGTCCCCGGCCCGGGCGCGGGTGACCGCGAGCCGGATCGCCTCCGCCCGGTCGGGGACGACCAGGACGTCCCCGCGCTCGGCCTCGGGCACCGCGGCGGCGCCGGTCAGCATGCTGGCGAGGATCGCCAGCGGGTCCTCGCTGCGCGGGTTGTCGCTGGTCAGCAGGGCGGTGTCGGCGAGCCGGGCGGCGATCGCGCCCATCGGACCGCGCTTGTGCGGGTCGCGGTCGCCACCGCAGCCGACCACGACGTGCAGCCGGCCCTTGGTGACCTCGCGCAGCGAGGCGAGGACGGCCTGGAGGGCGTCCGGCTTGTGGGCGTAGTCCACCACGGCGACGAACGGCTGCCCGCCGTCCACCCGCTCCAGCCGGCCCGGCACGCCGGGGACGGCGGCGATGCCGGCCACCGCCCGCTCCAGCGGCAGCCCGGCGGCGACCAGCACGGTGATCGCGGCCAGCGCGTTGGCGACGTTGAACGGGCCGGGCAGCGGGACGGAGGCGTCCGCCCCGGCGCCGTCCGGACCGACCACCCGGAAGGTGGAGCCGATCGGGCCGAGCTGGACGTCCACGGCCCGCCAGTCCGCCCCGGCGTCGCCGGTCGCGGAGAAGGTGGTCACCGGGATCTTGGCCTCGGCGGCGAGCCGGCGGCCGTAGTCGTCGTCCAGGTTGACCACGCCGTGGCGGGACTTGCCGGGCTGGAAGAGCCGGGCCTTCGCCTGGAAGTAGTCCTCCATGTCCGGGTGGAAGTCGAGGTGCTCGGGGGTGAGGTTGTTGAACAGCGCGACGTCGTACGCCACCCCGTCGGTGCGGCCGAAGACCAGGGCGTGGCTGGAGACCTCCATGGTCACCGCGTCCGCGCCGCGCTCGGCCATCACGCCGAGGATCGCGTGCAGGTCGGTGGCCTCCGGGGTGGTGCGCTCGCTCTTGATCCGCTCCTCGCCGACCCGCATCTCGACGGTGCCGATCACGCCCGGGACCCGCCCGGCGCCGCGCAGACCGCCCTCGACCAGGTACGAGGTGGTGGTCTTGCCATTGGTGCCGGTCAGCCCGACCATCAGCAGCCGCTCGGACGGGTGGCCGTAGACGATCGCGGCCAGCTCGCCCATCCGGGCCCGCGGCCGGTCGACGACCAGCAGCGGCAGGCCCGCGGGCGCGGCCAGCTCGGCGCCCGCCGGGTCGGTCAGCACGGCCACCGCGCCGGCCGCCGCGGCCTGGCCGGCGAAGGCCGCGCCGTGGTGGTTGGCGCCCGGGAAGGCCACGTACACATCGCCCGGGCGCACCGCGCGGGAGTCGTGGGTGACACCGGTGACGGCGGCGCCCTCGACGGGCGGCAGACCCAGCCGAGCGGCCAGCTCGGCGAGCGGCAGGGCGGCGGTCCCGGTCGGGCGGGGCGGACTCACGGTGGTTTGATCGGGTTTCGGCACGGCGGGAAGGCTATCCGCCGAAGGGTGCCCAGGGCCAAACCGGGCCTTCGCCGCGCCGCCGTCCGCACCGGCCCGCTGGTTGCTCATCCTCGTTCACGGCTTCCACTCGACGGCCAGGTTCGGTGCCTGGCTCCCGCTCGGCGGGACCTGCATGGTTTTCAGGGTGAACTCCATCACCTGCTTGAACACCGGCCCGCACAGCTGGCCGCCGAAGTGCCCGTTGACCGGGCCCTGGAGGGTGCAGGAGACGGTGTAGCGGGGGGCGTCGGCGGGGGCGAAGCCGATGAAGGAGGCGGTGTAGCCGTCGTAGCCCTTGCCGTCGGCGGCCCCCCGGTTGGCGGTGCCGGTCTTCCCGGCGACCCGGTAGCCGGGGATCGCGGCCTTGCCGCCGGTGCCCTGCTCGTCGTCGACGACCGACTCCAGCATCGAGGTGAGGGTCTTGGCGGTCTGCTCGCTGACCACCCGGGTCTGCTCGCCGGCCGGGGTCGGGACGTACTTGCCGTCCGACCCGGTGATCCCCTGGACGATGCTGGGCGCGACCCGCACCCCGCCGTTGGCGATGGTCGAGTACACCGAGGTGGCCTGGAGCGCGTTCATCTGCATCGGGCCCTGGCCGAAGGAGATGTTGTACTTCTCCGAGGCGACCAGGTCCTCCGGCTTCTTGAGCTTGCCCGCGGTCTCCCCCGGGAAGTTCAGACCGGTCGGCTGGGCCACCCCGAACTTGCGCAGGTAGCCGTCCAGGATCTGGTTGGCCTTCAGCTGGTCGCCGTCTCCGAGCGTCTCGATCGCCTCGATGGTGCCGATGTTGGAGGACTTGGCGAGCACCCCGGCCAGGGTCAGGTACCAGGTGCCGTGCACGACGTCGTCCTTGAACTCCTGCCCGGCCCGGATCAGCGGGTAGGGCACCGTCACCTTGGTGTCCCAGTTGGCCTTGCCGGTGTCCAGGACGGCGGCCAGGCTCATCAGCTTGGCCGTGCTGCCCGGCTCGTACGCGTCCACCAGGGCCGGGTTGCCCATCTGGGACTGCTTGGCGAGGCTCAGGTCGTTGGGGTTGAAGCCGGGCGCGGAGGCCATCGCGATGACCTGGCCGGTCTTCACGTCCTGGACCACCACGTAGCCCTTCTCCGCGCCGGAGTTGGCCACCTGGTCGGTGATCGCCCGCTGGGCGGCCCACTGGACGTCCCGGTTGATGGTCAGCTTGATGTCGCTGCCGGGCACGGCCGGGTCCATCGAGCCCCCGGCGGTGGGCACCAACCGCCCGCCCGCCTGCGCGTAACTGCTGTGGCCGTCCTTGCCGGCCAGCTGCTTCTGGTACTGCAGCTCCAGCCCGCCGGCGCCCTCGCCCTCGCCGTTGACGAAGCCGACCAGGTTGGCGGCCAGCCCCTCGGCCGGGTAGATCCGCTTCTGGGTCTCCCGGTTGAACACCCCGGCCAGCGGGTTGGCGCACTCGTTGTCCACCCGGGTGCGCCCGCCCTGGTCGGCCGGCTTGCCGAGCAGCTTCTTCTGAGCCTGGCAGGCCCGCGAGCCGGCCTTCTTCTCCAGGCCGGTCTTGAGGTCGCTGATCTGGCTCTTGGCGGCCGGGCTCTGCTGCGCGGCGAGCCGCTTGTAGCGGGTCTTCGGGGTGTGCAGGTCGGCGGCGATCCTCTCCTTGGCCACGCCGAGGATCGGCGACAGCAGCGCGGCCGCCTGCTCGGGCGCGTCCGGGATGCCGGTCGCCTCGGGGGTGAACATCGCCGGGTCGGCGGTGATGTCGTAGGCGTCCACGGTGGCCGCGAGGGCGACGCCGTCGGAGGACGTTATCGAGCCGCGCTCGGCGGTGATCGGGATGCTCTGGTAGCGGTTGGTGTTCGCGTCGGCGGCCAGCGCGTCGGCGTCCACCAGCTGGAGCTGCACCAGGCGCCCGGCGAAGACCGAGAACACCAGCGACAGCGCCACGGTGATCACCCGCAGCCGGCGCTTCGGCTCGGCCAGCCGCAGCGCCTTGGCGCGTTGCGGCAGCCTGGACTTCGGGCGCGACCGCACGGCCGCCTGGCTGCGGGCCGGCGGACGGTCCTCCGGGCGGCGCTGCTGCGGCGCCCTCGGCGTGCGGCCGACGGAGGCGGACCTGGCGGGCTGCGCCTTGGCCGACTGGCCGCGCGCGGGCTGGCCCTTGGCGGGCTGGGCCTTCGGGCTCTGCGCCTTCGGCGGCTGGGCCTTCGCGGGCTGGACCTTGCCGGACTGGCCGCGGGCGGGCTGCCCCTTGGCCGGCTGCCCCTTCGCGGGCTGGCCGCGCCCGGCCACCGGCCGGGCCGTACCGCTGCGCGGCGGCTGGCGGCGGCCGGAGCCGGACCCCGAACCGGAGCCGGACGGCTGACGAGGCGTCGTCATCGGGTACCACCCCCGTGCTGGGCCGGCGCGGTCGTCACCGGGTTGAGCTGGATCACCGAGTCACCGGCCGAGGCCGCCGGGGTCGGCGGCGCCGAGGGGCTCGGCTGGGCCGGGGGCTGGGCGCTCGGCGTGCCGGACGGCTGCCCGGAGGGCTGCGCCGGGGCCGGGCTCTGCGCGGCCGGCGCGGGCTTCGTCGGCCACGGATCGACCGTCGACTTCTTCACCGGCGGGCTGTCCTGCGCCGGGCCGGGCGTGCCGAGCACCTTGCCGCCGTTCGGCACGTCCAGGAAGGCCATCCCGCCGGCCGGGACCATGCCCAGTTCGCCGGCCCGCTTGGCCAGCGCGTCCGGGGCCGAGCTCTGGTCGATCTCGTGCTGGAGGCTCTGCTGCTCGTCGGTCGCCTTGGTGGTCTGCTTCTGCAGCCGGGACAGTTCGAAGGAGCCCTCGTTGAGCGCCGTGTTCAGCGCCAGCAGCCCGAGCAGCCCCGCCGCCAGCAGCACCACCACGAGCACCGTGAACGGCGTGCGTCCCCGCACGGGGCGCCGCCCCGGCCGGACCGTGATGCGCGCCCTGCCCTGTCCGGGGAGTCCTCCCCGCCCCGCCCGGACCTCACCGGCCACCGGCCCCACCGCTCTCCTCCACCCTTCGGACCCCGCCGGAGCCGTTCCTCAGCCCCGCTTGCTTCGGTCCCTGATCCTCTCCGCCACCCGCAGCCGCACGGGCGCGGCGCGCCGGTTCTCCTCGATCTCCTCCTCGGTGGCCAGCTCGGCACCGCGGGTGATCAGTTTGAGCCAGGGCTGGTGCTCCTCCGGGATGAACGGGAGCCCCGGCGGGGCGGTGCTGGTCGCTCCGGCGGCGAAGTACTGCTTCACCAGCCGGTCCTCCAGCGACTGGTACGACATCACCGCGATCCGGCCGCCCAGCGCCAGGACGTCCAGCGCCCCCGGGATCGCCCGGTCCAGGACCTCCAGCTCGCCGTTGACCTCGATCCGCAGCGCCTGGAACGTCCGCTTGGCCGGGTTCCCGCCGGTCCGGCGGGTCGCCGCCGGAATGGCGTTGCGCACCAACTCGACCAGACGCGCGCTGTTGGTGAACGGTTCCTTCTCGCGTTCCCGCAGGATGACCGACGCGATCTTCCCGGCGAACCGCTCCTCGCCGTACACCTTGAGGATCCGGGCCAGGTCGCCGTGGCTGTAGGTGTTCAGCACCTCCGCCGCGCTGATCCCCCGGGTCTGGTCCATCCGCATGTCCAGCGGCGCGTCCTGGGCGTAGGCGAAACCGCGGTCGGCCTCGTCCAGCTGCATCGAGGAGACGCCGAGGTCGAACAGGACGCCGTCGATCCGGTCGATGCCCAGGCGCTCCAGCACCTCGGGGATCTCGTCGTACACCGCGTGCACCAGCGTGGCCCGGTCGCCGAACGGGGCCAGCCGCTCGCCGGAGAGCTTCAACGCCTGCGGGTCGCGGTCCACCGCGACCAGCCGGACCTCCGGGAACTGGGTCAGCAGCGCCTCGCTGTGGCCGCCGAGGCCCAGGGTCGCGTCGACCACCACGGCCCCCGGGCGGGAGATCGCCGGCGCCAGCGCGTCCATGCACCGCTGCAGCATCACCGGAACGTGCTTGGGACCCGGTTCGTTGGTGGTCATGCGCGGTGGCGCCCTTCCTCGGTGCGGAGCAGCCCGACGACCGGGAGCTCCGACCATTCTCGCCCACCACCTGCCGGCACGACGACGCGGCCCGTGGTCCCCGCCCGCTCGAGGGGAAGGTCGTGACCGCCCGGCGCCGGGGAAGGTGCGCCAGGTGAACACGGAGCGGGTGGAGGCCACGAGCCGCATCGGCCGGGCCGCACACCGGTCGGCACGGCCCGGTTGACGGGCTCCGAGGGGTGTGCTCCAACGCGCCGCAACTCTATCGCGCGGACCCCGCCAGTCAATGGTCCGCTCCGGCGCACCACCCGGGCGGCGGTACGGATCACCGCAGGTCGCGGCCGTCGGAGCGGCCCGGCGGAGGTCCCGGCCGGCGGCCCCCGGCGGCCGGCGCGCGCCCCGTCGAGCGACCGGGTACGAACCCACCCCGGGACCGGCCCGGACGAACCCTCCGGTTGTCGCCATGCTCTCGCTCACGGCGGTGCGTTCTGTAGCTCTCCGCCCCACCGCGCGGCCCGGGACCGCACTAACGTCGCCACCATGACAGTGACCCCCGACCGGCCCACGCCGAACGCCGCTGCCGCCCCCGCCGGAGACACCATCATCGACCGCTTCGTGACGGCCAACCGCGAGTACGCGGTGACCTTCCGCGACGGCGGCATGGACGCCCGTCCGGTCCAGAGGATCGCCGTGGTGGCCTGCATGGACGCCCGGCTCGACCTCTTCGCGGCGCTCGGCCTCGAACTGGGCGACGCCCACGTCATCCGCAACGCCGGCGGCGTCGTCACCGACGACACCATCCGGTCCCTGACCATCAGCCAGCGCGCCCTGGGCACCCGCTCGATCGCGCTGATCCACCACACCGGCTGCGGACTGCTCGGCCTCACCGAGGACTTCCGCCGCGAGCTGGAGCTGGAGGTCGGCCAGCGCCCGCAGTGGGCGGTGGAGGCCTTCGTCGACCTGGACGGCGACGTCCGCCAGTCCATGCAGCGGGTGCGCACCTCCCCGTTCCTGCCGTACACCGACGACGTCCGCGGCTTCGTCTTCGACGTCCACACCGGGCTGCTGCGCGAGATCCGCTGAGCGGAGCCCGCCCGCTCTCATTCGGCGAGGGCCGAATGGTGACTTCTGACCGCCGAACGGGGGAGAATGCGCCTGCCGGTCGGACCCCGAACCACCTGGGGCGGCCGGGCCGCAGGCCGCCCACCGGCGCCGGTTCCTCGTCCGGAACCGCCCCCGGGACGGCCGCGTCAAGCATGGGGTGGGGTCCGGCCTCGGGTGAGGCGGGCACGGTGTGCCAGGGAGCGTAAACGGGTGACGAGCTACAACGATCAGGCCGGTCTCGGCAGTCCTGCGGGGGGCGAGCAGAGGGCGAACGGGTACCGTCCGGTCGGGCTCCCGGAGCTCGCGGCGGTCGTGGAACGGGTCCGCGCCAACATCGAGAGCGTGATCGAGGGCAAGCCGGAGGCCGTCCGGATCGCGCTGACCGTCCTGCTCGCCGAGGGCCACCTGCTGCTGGAGGACGTGCCCGGCGTCGGCAAGACCATGCTGGCCAAGGCGCTCGCCAAGTCCGTGGACTGCACCGTGCGCCGCATCCAGTTCACCCCCGACCTGCTGCCCTCGGACGTCACCGGCACCAACATCTACGACCAGCAGCAGCACGACTTCGAGTTCCGCCCGGGCGCGATCTTCGCCCAGATCGTGGTCGGCGACGAGATCAACCGCGCCTCGCCGAAGACCCAGTCCGCGCTGCTGGAGTCCATGGAGGAGCGCCAGGTCACCATCGACGGCACCAGCTACGAGCTGCCCTCGCCGTTCATGGTCGTGGCCACCCAGAACCCGGTGGAGATGGAGGGCACCTACCCCCTCCCGGAGGCCCAGCGGGACCGCTTCATGGCCCGGGTCTCGATCGGCTACCCCAGCCCCGAGGCCGAGTTCGCGATGCTCGACGTGCACGCCGGCGCCAACCCGCTGGCCGACCTCCAGCCGGTCGCGCACGCCGCCGACATCCTCAAGCTGGTCGAGCTGGTCCGCACCGTGCACATCGCCGACCCGGTCCGCCGCTACGCCGTCGACCTGGTCGGCGCCACCCGCACCAGCCCCGAGCTGCGGCTGGGCGCCTCGCCGCGCGCCACCCTGCACCTGGTCCGGGCCGCCCGCGCCGCCGCCGCGCTGGACGGGCGCGACTACGTCACCCCGGACGACATCCAGCGGCTGGCCGTCCCGGTCCTGGCGCACCGCCTGATGCCGACCGCCGAGACCCAGCTCGGCCGCCGCACCGCCGAGCAGATCGTGACCGACCTGGTCGCCCGGCTGCCGCTGCCCCGTCCGCAGGGCGGCCCGGCCGTCCGGAGGGGCTGAGGTGGCCGAATCCGACGGAACGGGCGGGCTGCGGGCCGGGCTGCACGGCCTCACCACCCGGGGCCGCTCCTTCCTCGCGGCCGGTCTGACCGCGGTGGTCTGCGCCTACCTGCTCGACCAGGACGCGCTGCTGCGGGTCGGCGTCCTGCTCACCGCCCTGCCGCTGGCCGCCGCCGCGGTGGTCGCCAACACCCGGTACCGGGTGGCCAGCGGACGCCGGCTCAGCCCGCACCGGGCGATCGCCGGCCAGGAGGCCCGGGTCCACCTGCGGGTGGACAACGTCTCCCGGGTGCCCACCGGGCTGCTGCTGCTGGAGGACAAGGTCCCGTACGTGCTCGGGCCGCGGCCCCGGTTCGTGCTCGACCGGGTCGAGCCGCGCGGCTTCCGCGAGGTCTCCTACCGGGTCCGCTCCGACCTGCGCGGCCGCTACCTGCTCGGGCCGCTGCAGCTGCGGCTGTCCGACCCGTTCGGGATGTGCGAGGTCAACCGCGCCTTCGCCGCCTCCGACGTGCTCACCGTCGTCCCCCAGGTCCAGGCGCTGCCGCAGGTGCGGCTCAGCGGCGAGTGGATCGGCCAGGGCGAGAGCCACACCCGCACCCTGGCGCTGGCCGGCGACGACGACGTGATCCTGCGCGAGTACCGGCCCGGCGACGACCTGCGCCGGGTGCACTGGCGCTCCACCGCCCGGTACGGCGAGCTGATGGTGCGCCGCGAGGAGCAGCCGCAGAAGGCCCGCGCCACCGTCCTGCTGGACACCCGCGAGGTGGCCCACCGGGGCAGCGGCCCCGCCTCCTCCTTCGAGTGGGCGGTCAGCTGCGCCGCCTCCGTCGCCGTGCACCTGCTGGAGCGCGGGTACCAGACCCAGCTGCTCACCGACACCGGGCACTGGGTGCCCGGGCCCGGCAGCGGCGGCCACAACGTCGCCGCCGACACCTCCGGGCTGATCCTGGACGCCCTCGCGGTCGCGGACCTGTCGGACGGCGCCGGGCTGTCCCGCGCCGAGGAGCCGCTGCGGGCCGGCGGCGAGGGCCTGCTGGTGGCCGTCCTCGGCGACCTGGACGCGGCGCAGGCCACCCGGCTGGCCCGGCTGCGCAGCCGCACCGGCGGGGCGATCGCCTTCCTGCTCGACACCGGCACCTGGGCCGGTGTGCGGATGCTCGCCCCCGACACCGGTGGCGACGAGTTCCGCGAGCGGGTCCGGGAACTGCGCGCGGCCGGCTGGACGGTCCTGCCGGTCCGGGCGGGCGACTCCGTACCGGACCTGTGGCGGGCCGCCGACGGCGCCAAGACCACCGCCCCCTACCGAGATGAGGCCGGCGCGTGACCACCCGGGCCAAACTGACCGTTTACTCGGCGCTGGCCACCGCCCTCGCCTCGCTGTGCCTGCTGCCGCTGCTGACCACCCGCAGCTGGCTCACCCACGCCTTCCTGGTGATCGCCGTGATCTCGGCGGTCGGCGCCGGCCTGCGCCGCTCCCCGCTGTACCGCTGGTCGGTGCCGGTGGCCCAGGTGCTGGTGCTGCTCCTGCTGATGCTGCTCGGCTTCGCCGGGTCCGGGCTGACCGGCGGGGTGCTGCCCGGGGCGCCCGCGATGCGGGTGCTCAGCCAGGTCTTCTCCTCCGGTCTGGACGACATCGCCCAGTACGCCCTCCCGGCGCCGCCGACCGCAGGCCTGCGGCTGATCCTGGTCTCCTCGGTCGGCCTGATCGCCGTGCTGGTGGACACCATCGCGGTGACCTACCGGCGCTCGGCGCTGGCCGGGCTGCCGCTGCTGGCGCTGTACTCGATCGGCAACGGCGTGGCCGGGGACCACGGCAGCTGGGTCTGGTTCGGCTTCGCCTCGGCCGGCTACCTGGTGCTGCTGTTCGCCGAGGGCCAGGACCGGGTCTCCCGCTGGGGCCGGGTCTTCCGCGGCAGCGCGCGCGGCACGATCACCTCCAGCCAGATCAGCCAGGGCGGCCAGCAGGTCGGCGTCCTGGCGCTGGCCCTGGCCCTGCTGCTGCCGGTCTTCCTGCCGCGCTGGAACCTCGGACTGCTGGACTCCGGCTCGTCCGGCGGGTCGTCCGGGCACGGCACCGCCGGGAGCGTGACCACCAGCCTCGACCCGCTGGTCAGCCTGGAGGCGGCGATCAGCAAGCCGTCCGACAACGAGCTGCTCACCTACACCCTGGACAGCGACCTCGCCGACCAGATCTACCTGCGCACCGGCTCGCTGGACCAGTTCGACGGCACCAACTGGAAGCTCGGCAGCACGGTGGTCAGCGACCTCCCGGCCACCCTGCCCACCCCGGAGGGCCTGCGGGTCACCAACGTCCCCCGGATCGAGGGCGACTTCAAGGTCAGCGACGGCCTGGAGAAGAGCTGGCTGCCGATGCCGTACCCGGCCGCCTCCGTCCAGGTCCCCAACCGCGGCGAGTGGAAGCTCGACCCGATCACCCGCACCGTCCTGTCGTCCAACGACAAGGCGATCAGCGGCCTGCGCTACCACGTCAGCACGCTGGACCTGCGGCCCACCGCCGACGAGCTGCGCACCGCGCCGCTCGCCCCGCAGGACATCCGGGACCGCTACACCGCCGTCCCGTCCGACCTGCCGGCCGTGGTCGCCGAGCAGGCCAAGGCGGTCACCGCCAATGCGCGCACCGACTACGACCGGGCCACCGCGCTGGTGAACTGGTTCACCGGCCCCGGGTTCAAGTACGACACCTCGGTCGAGGGCGGCACCGGCAGCAACGCGATCGCGGTCTTCCTGCGCGACCGCCGGGGCTTCTGCGTGCACTTCGCCTCCACCATGGCGGCGATGGCCCGGGTGCTGAAGATCCCGGCCCGGGTCGCGGTCGGCTTCACCCCCGGCGACAGCAAGGGCGGCGACGTCTACTCGGTCAGCGGCCGGATGTACCACGCCTGGCCCGAGCTGTACTTCTCCGGCTACGGCTGGATGCGCTTCGAGCCGACCCCGAGCCGGGGCGTCCCGGCCCGCTACTCCGAGGCGTCCAGCGCCCCGACCACGGCGCCCTCCCAGCAGCCGACCGCCGCGGCGACCAGCTCGGCCGCCGTCCCGGCGCCGTCCCAGAGCTCCGACTGCACCGCCAAGCAGCGCCAGCTGGGCGACTGCGGGTCCAAGAACAAGGCGGTCAGCCGGACGGCCGACGAGTCCTGGCTGCTGTCCGGCCAGGTGCTCGGCACCCTGGCCGTCGTGGTGGCGCTGATCGCGCTGCTGCTCGTACCGATGTTCTGGCGGACCGCCGTACGACGCCGCCGGCTCGGCGGCGGAGGGCGCCGCCGGCCCGGCGGGGACGGCCCGGTCGAGCTCACCGACGCCCAGGTGCTGGCCGCCTGGGACGAGCTGGTGGACTCCGCCTGGGACGTCGGAATTCCCCCGGACGAGTCACGCACCCCGCGCTCGGCCGCCCGGCGGATCACCGAGACGGCGGACCTGGACGCGGACGCGGCGGCCGCCGCCGGACGGCTGGCACTGGCCACCGAGCGGGTGCTCTACGCCCCGGCCGGGCAGGTCACCACGGCCCCGCTGGCCGCCGACGTCCGCACCGCCCGGCGGGCCCTGCGGGCCGGGGCCGGCCGGGCCGGGCGACTGCGGGCCCTGCTGCTGCCGCCGTCCTCGGCCCAGCTGTGGTGGCGGACCTCCGACACGGTGCGGGCGGCCCGGGCGGCCGTCGCCACCCGGGCGGGCCGGGCCACCGAGGCGGTCGCCGGTCCGGTGCGACGGCTGACCGGCCGGCGCAAGGGATCCGGCCCGGAGTCCTGACGGAACGCGAGAGCCGGGGGGGGGGGGGGGGGGGGGGGGGGGGGGGGGGGGGGGGGGGGGGGGGTTGCTGGGTTGTGCCCCCGGCCCCTCCTCCCGCTCCGTGC
>NZ_JBVIWC010000014.1:119899-223094 GCF_055594965.1 Kitasatospora sp. NPDC040550
CCAAGGTTGTCTCCGTCTTGGTAGAAAGCCCACAATGCGGGGAAAGGGACCCCCACTAGGACCCCAAAGGGAACAAAACCGCCGGGGAGGGAATCCCCCCCCCCCCCCCCCCCGGCTCTCGTCGTCTGTCCTCGACGTCCTCGACGTCCTCGACGTCCTCGACGTCCTCGACGGGTCCTGCGGCTCAGAACCCGCCGGTCTGCTCGTCCCGGCGGCGCTGCCAGCGCTGCTCCACCCGGTCCATCATCCCGGCCTTGCGGCCCGGGGCCGCGGCCTGCCGGGGGCCGGAGCCCTGGCCCGCGGGCGCCCGGCGCCAGCCGGTCACCGCGAACACCGCGCACCCGAGCATCACCAGGAAACCGACGACGCTGACCCAGATCTGGTCCGGAACGACCATGCCGCCCATCAGCAGGCCGATCCCCACCACGAAGCCGGCGACGGCCAGGTAGACCCGCCGACGGGTAAAGGTGCGCAGCCCGGTTCCCTCAAGCGCTGACGCGAATTTGGGATCTTCGGCATACAGCGCTCGCTCCATCTGGTCGAGCAGTCGCTGCTCGTGCTCCGAGAGCGGCACGGAGTCCTCCTACTCGTCGGTCGCGGGTGCGACCGGTCCGCCTCCCCGGTCGGGGAGGCCAGTCCAATCAGCCTTGGGCACACGGTCGGACGCCCGTGCGGGGGACCCGGCCCGTGTCGTCCATATGCCCCACGCATCCGGCTGTCATGCTTACCGGCTTTACCCAGATCATACGGTCCGTGGGCCCGTTACGGGGTGGTCTGCGCCGCGTGGGACGGGCCACTTCGACCGGGCGGGGCCGCACCCGGGTCAACGCCGGACGGCTCGGACAAGTGCCCGACCGGATGGAATCGGCCCGGAGCTGGGGAGGACCCGGAGCACACCCGGGCGAGGGGCGGGCGTCCGGGGATCGTCCGGGGGTCGTCCGGGAGTCGTCCGAGGGTCGTCCGGGGGGCGAACCGCCGCCGGACGGTGCGCGGACCGGACGGCGGCGGACGGGTGCCGCAGGGGCTCCGGGCGGGGTCAGGCCAGGGTGGCCAGCAGGTGCAGCTGGGTGGCCACGGCGTGGAAGGCGGGCTGCGCGGCGACGGCCTCCTCCAGCTTGAGCAGCGCCTCCATGGCGCCCGGCTCGGTGTCCACCAGCACCCCGGGCACCAGGTCCGCGAAGACCCGGACGCCGTGCACCGACTCCACCCGCAGGCCCGCGCCCTCGGCCAGTCGGCCCAGCTCCTCGCCGGTGAAGCGGCGCGGCATCGGGTCCTGCTCGCCCCAGCGCCCGTCCTCGGCGGAGAGCACCGTACGGGCCTCGTTGAAGTGGCCGGCCAGCGCGCGGGCCAGCACGGCGCCGTTGCGGTTGGCGGCCAGCAGGCTGACCAGGCCCCCCTTGCGCAGGGTGGCGGCCAGGCTGCCGAGCGACTCGGCCGGGTCGTCCACGACCTCCAGCACGCCGTGGCAGAGCACCGCGTCCACGGTGCCGGGGGCGACCAGCTCGGGCAGCGTCTGGGTGTCGCCCTGGACGGCCCGGACCAGGTCCGTCACCCCGGCCTCGGCGGCCCGGCGCTCCAGCGCGAACAGCGCGTCCGGGCTCGGGTCGACCACGGTGACCCGGTGGCCGAGCTTGGCCACCGGCACGGCGAAGTTTCCGGTGCCGCCGCCGGTGTCGACCACGTCGAGCACCGGCTGGTCCAGCTCGGCCGCCCGCTTCTCCAGGGCTGCCCGCACCACCTCCCAGACCACGGCGGTACGCAGGGCACTGCGGGGACGCGTCGGGTACACGGTCGGGCTCCTTGGCACGTGCAGATCGATCAGGATGCCTCCACCTTAAGCCTGCCGCGCGGCCGCTCCGCCCCCGCCGGGCAGCTCGTCCCCGTCGAGCGGCAGCCGGGGTGCGGGCGGGGCCGGGCGCAGGCCGAGGAGCCGCTCGACCAGGCGCAGGAACAGCGCGGAGTTGCGGATCAGGTCGTCGGCGTCGCGGGCGGAGGCGGCGCCCCGGATGCCGGCCTCGGCGGCGGCCCGGCGGCGGGCGCCGGCACCGTAGTAGAGCGCCCACTCGGCCAGTTCGGGGGCGACCTCGGGCAGCACCTCCCAGGCGCTGCGGATGGCTTTTCGCCTGCGCGGGTTCTTCTCCGGCCGGCCGCGGACCGCCAGCACGGCCGCCACCGTGCGCAGCGCGGCCAGGTGCGCGGTGGCGTAGCGCTCCAGCGGGTCCTCCAGCGCGCGGGCGCGGACCAGCGTGCGGTGGGCGTCGGCGAGCAGGTCGAGGGCGGCCGGCGGCGCGGCGGCCCGGCGCAGTACGGGGTGGACGTCCCCGGCGGAACGGCCGCCGGCGCGGCCCGGGGTGGTCGGGGTGTCCGGGGCGGGCGGCAGGGCGGCGGAGTGGAGGCGGGCGGTGACGGGCTCAGGATGGCTGATGGTCATGGTCTCCCCCGTTCCGAGGCAGCGCGCGGACCGGGTGGTCCGTGCTCCTCCATCGTGACCGGCACCACTGACAACCGGCCCCGGGAACGGACGCAGCGGCGGCGGGCGCGGTCCCCCCGGTCCGCACCCGCCGCCGTCTGCCGTCGCCCCGCCCACCCCCCACCGGGCGGCGGTGCGATCTCCCCCGTTCCCCCGTTCCCCCCGTTTCCCCCGTTCGGTCACCGGTCTCCCCCCGGCCCGCTCCGCCGCCCCGTGCCGGCGGTGCGGGGTCCGTGACCGGCACCCGACGCGGACCCGGCACCACCCCCCGGGCCTTCCCGGCCAGGGGGACGGACGGATCCGCCACCCGGGCGGCCGGCGCCCGACGCGCCGTCCTCCCGGGTGCCACCACTCTCCCGTCCCAGCAGGTCGGAGGCCATCCGCTGACGTACTCAACCGCGGAACTGAGTACCCGTACTCAGTCGGCCGCGGCACCCCCGGAGCGGAACCGCGGCGGCGGCCCGGGGCGTCCCGGCTCCGGGTACGGTACGGCGGGGCCGAGGCGGCCCGGACGGGGTCGCGAGGCCCGCGAGAACGAGGAGGGGGACGCGATGACGGTCCTGCCGCTGATCTTCACCAGCGGTCTGGCCAGCGGCATCAACGCGTACGCGGTGGTGCTGCTGCTCGGCCTGCTGGGCCGGTTCGCCGGCGCGGAGTCGGTGCCGCACGCGCTGGAGCGCACCGACGTGCTGGTCGCGGCGGCCGTGCTGTTCCTGCTGGAGGCGGTGGCCGACAAGATCCCGTACGTGGACACCGTCTGGGACGCCGTGCACACCGTGATCCGGCCGATCGCCGGCGCCGTCGTCGGCGTGCTGATCGCGAGCGCCGACCCGGGTTCGCTCAGCGAGGTCGCGGCCGGGGCGATGGGCGGCACCACCGCGCTGGTCACCCACCTGGTGAAGGCCTCGCTGCGGATGGCCGTGAACACCACGCCGGAACCGTTCAGCAACATCGCGATCAGCCTGACCGAGGACCTCTCGGTGGCCGGTCTGGTCACCCTGGCGATCTTCCACCCCTGGCCGGCCGCCTCGATCGCCGCCGTCCTGCTGCTGGTCGGTCTGCTGCTGGTCTGGCTGGCGGTCAGCAGGATCCGCGCCTTCCGGGCCCGCCGCCGCGAGCGCAAGGCCGCCAGGGCCCTGGCCGGAACGTACCCGGGCGGGTCCTAGGGCGGGTCTGACAATTCGCGTCGGATCAGCGTGCGGCGTTGGGGTGCGTGCATCGCAAGGCGGAGGAGGGAGTCCATGCGGAGCATCGGCGACTGACGACAACGCGGCGAGGTGCGTGCCCCGGCGTCGCGCGCCCGGCGGGAATTGTCAGACACGCCCTAGGATCGGGTCCCATGGCACGGATCGTCATCATCGGCGCAGGAATGAGCGGGCTCGCGGCGGCCTCCAGGCTGGCGACCGTCGGTCACCGGGTGACGGTCTGCGAGGCGGGCGGCGGCTACGGCGGCATGGTCGGCCGGTACGAGCGCGACGGCTTCGCCTTCGACACCGGGCCCGGCCTGCTGTCGCTGCCGGCCGTCTACCGCGACCTCGCGCTCAAGACCGGCAAGGAGCCGCTGGAGCAGCTGGTCGAGCTGGCGCCGGTGGACCCGGAGAGCCGGCACCTGTTCCCCGACGGCACCGCCGTCACCCTGCCCAACGCCTCCCGCGGCGGCGTCAGCCAGGCCCTGGACACCGCCTTCGGCGCGGGCTCCGGCGCCCGCTGGAGCGCGGTGATGAACCACGGCCGGACGGTCTGGGAGGCGACCCGCCGCCCGCTGCTGGAGGAGCCGCTCCCGGCCGACCACGCCTTCCTGGGCACCGACCCGTACCCCGTCCCGGCGCCCACCGGCCTGGCCCGGCTGCGCCGCCCCCGGCCGTGGACCCTCCGGGACGTGGCCGCCCGTGAGCTCGGCGGCCACCCCGGGCTGACCGCCCTGCTCACCGAGGCCGCCGTCCGGTACGGCTTCGCCCCCGGCGACGCCCCGGCCGGGGCCACCGTGCTGCCGTACATGGAGCAGTCCTTCGGCGTCTGGTACGTCCGGGGCGGCCTGCGGGCCCTGGCCGACGCCGTGTTCCGGCGCTGCGAGCTGCGCAAGGTCGACTTCCGCTTCGACACCCCGGTCACCCGGGTGGTCGTCGAGGACGGCCGGGCGTGCGGGGTGGAGACGGCGGACGGGCGGATCGACGCCGAGCTGGTGGTCTCCGCGATGGACGCGGGCGCGCTGCACCGCGACGGCCTCGCCGAGTGGCCCGGCCGGCCGGCCGGGCAGTGGGAGCCGCGCGGGGTGCCCGGCCGGTTCGGCGTGCTGCTGGCCCTGCGCGGGGCGCGCCCGGAGGGCGCCGCGCACCGGACGGTGGTGCACGCGGCCGACCCGGCGGCGGAGCAGGCCGCGCTGACCGGCGCCGGCCCGCTGTGCGACCGCCCTACCGTGCAGGTGCTGCGCCCGGACGACCCGGCGCTGCGCCCCGACGACGCCCACGAGTCCGTGGTGCTGACCGCGACCGTCCCGGCCCTGGACGGCTTCGACTGGACCGCCCCCGGGGTCGCCGACCGCTACGCCGACCAGCTGCTCGCCCACGTCGACGCGGCCGGTCTCGGCCTGCGCGAACGGGTCCTGTGGCGGGTTGTGCGCACGCCCGAGGACACCCAACGGGAGACCGGTGCCCCCGCCGGGGCCGTCGCCCGGCCCGCCCTGGCCGGTGCCGCGGGCCGGTGGCTGCGCACCGCCAACGAGTCGCCCGTCCCCGGCCTGCTGCTGGTCGGCGGCAACGCCCACCCGGGCGGCGGCCTGTCCCGGGCCGGCATGTCGGCCTGCATCGCCGCCGGGCTGATCGGCCCGGCCTGACACCGGCCCGGGCCGGTCAGCCCTGGTGCCAGGTGTTCTGCTGCTGGTAGCCGTAGTTCTGGTCGTAGGCCGGCTGCTGCGGGATGCCCTGGCCCTGCTGGTCGGGCTGGGGCTGCCACTGCTGCTGTTCGTGCGGCTGGTGCTGCTCGTGCGGCTGGTGCTGCTGCTGGGCGTTCGGGTCCCAGGCCGGCTGGTGCTGCTGCTGGTAGCCCGCGTACGGGTCCTGGGCCTGCTGGTAGCCGCCGTACGGGTCCTGCTGCTGTTGCGGGTAGCCGCCGTAGGACTGCTGGTCGTAGGCGTAGGCGGGCCGCTGCTGGGGCTGCCACTGCTGCTGCTCGTAGCCGGGCTGGTAGGCCGGGGCGTACGGGTCCTGCGGCTGCTGCTGGGCCTGCGGCTGCTCGTAGTACGAGGGGGCGTAGACGCCGTCCTGGGCCAGTTCCCGCATCTCGAAGGCGGCGGTCTGCTCGACCTCCGGGACGTCCTCGGCGACCGGTGCGGTGTCCGGGACCGGGGCCGGGGTCTCCTCGACCGCGCTGACCTCGCCGACCCGCTTCTCCTCGGCCGCCGCGGCCGCGACCGCCGCGCCGCCGGTCAGGGCGCCCAGCAGGGGCACCTTGGCGAGTGGACCGGGCAGGCTGCCGTCGGCCTTCCGCAGGGACCAGCCGGCCTGGTAGCCCTTCTTGACCGAGAGGGTGACGAAGGTCTGGCCGACCGCGAACAGGCCCGCTCCGGCGCCGATCACCAGGACCGAGTCGAGGCCCATGCCGACGGCCACCCCGAGGAAGCCGACCAGGGCGAGCACCCGCCAGTGCACCGGCGCCCGGTTCTGCAGCAGCACCTCGGCGACCAGCCAGAGCGCCACCACCGCCAACGCGACGTACAGCAGCAGGTATCCGATGCCCATCCGCGCGCTACCTCCAGTCGCGTGCCCGCGCGAGCCGCGCGTGTGCGGCGACTGTACCGGTTCAACGGCCGGGGTACCGCATCGCGTTCCCGCCGTCGGCGGTACCGGCCGCACACGACCGGGCCCGCCACCGGACAGCGGTGACGGGCCCGTGAACAGCGGTGATCAGCGCTGGTGCAGCCCCAGGTTCTGGTAGATCTCCAGCGTCGCCGTCGAGTGGTTGAGCGTGATGAAGTGCAGGCCGGGCGCACCCTCGGCGAGCAGCCGCTCGGCCATCGTGGTGGCGTGCTCGATGCCGATCGCGCGCAGCGCCGCCGGGTCGTCGATGACGGCCCGCAGCCGGGCCTCCAGCTCCTCCGGGAAGGCCGAGCCGCTGAGCTGCGGGAAGCGCTCCAGCTGCTTGGCGTTGGTCACCGGCATGATCTCCGGGATGATCGGCGTCGCGCAGCCCGCGGCGGCGACCCGGTCGCGGTAGCGCAGGTAGTCGTCGACCTCGAAGAACATCTGGGTGATCGCGTAGTCCGCGCCGGAGCGGACCTTGGCGACGAAGTGCCGGATGTCCTCGTCCCAGTCGGCCGAGCGCGGGTGCATGTTCGGCGAGGCCGCGACGCCGACGCAGAAGTCGCCGATGCCCTTGATCAGCTCCACCAGCTCGTAGGCGTAGGTGACGCCGTCCGGGTGACGGACCCACTCGCCCATCGGATCGCCGGGCGGGTCGCCCCGGACCGCGAGGACGTTCCGCACCCCCTGGTCGGCGTACTGGCCGATGATGTTGCGCAGTTCGGCGACCGAGTGGTCCACCGCGGTCAGGTGGGCGACCGGGGTGAGTGTGGTCTCGGTGGCGATCCGGCCGACCATGTTGACGGTGCGTTCGCGCGAGGAGCCCCCGGCGCCGTACGTCATGCAGACGAAGTTCGGGTCCAGCGGTTCGAGCCGACGGATGGCGTCCCAGAGCTTCTGCTCGCCGACCTCCGTACGCGGCGGCATGAACTCGAAGGAGAAGGAGCGCTTTCCGGCCGCCAGGAGCTCGCGGACCGTCTGTGCGCGGTCCGGTCTCGTGGAAGCGATGCCGAGTGCCATGCTGGCAGGTTATCCGGCCCCCGAAGGGGCCGGACAACTCGATTCCACGATTCGGGACAAGTAGTGGACGTGCCTCCGCTTCCGCACCGGACGCCCCGCACGCCCCCGGCCGCCCCGCTCGCACATCCGTTCCCGGCCGCCCCGCTACGCTTGCTGCACCCCAGCGAACCAGCGGAGCATCATCGTGACCTCGTCCAGCACCCGGCCGGCCAACCCCATGGACGTGGAGGACGTCCGCACCCGCGTCAACGCGGCCCTCGCCGCGTTCATGGACGGCCAGTCGGCGCTGCTCGGCACGATCTCGCCGCAGCTGGTGCCCGCCGCCGACGCCCTGCGCGACTTCCTGCTGGACGGCGGCAAGCGGCTGCGCCCGGGCTTCTGCTACTGGGGCTGGCGCGCCGCGGGCGGCCCCGCCGACGGCGAGGGGATCGCCAACGCGGCCGCCGCGCTGGAGCTGCTCCAGGCCAGCGCCCTGGTGCACGACGACCTGATGGACCGCAGCGACACCCGCCGCGGCCTGCCCTCGGTGCACCGCCGCTTCGAGGCGCTGCACCGGGACAGCGGCTGGCGCGGGGACCGCGAGCAGTACGGCGCCTCGGCCGCGGTGCTGCTCGGCGACCTGCTGCTGATCTGGTGCGACGAGCTGTTCCTGCGCTCCGGCCTGGACCCGGCCGCCGTGCTGGCCGCCAAGCCGCGGTTCGACCTGATGCGCACCGAGGTCATGCTCGGCCAGTACCTGGACGTGCTGGAGCCGGTGGCCGGCGACTCCGCCGACGAGGGCGCGCCGGAGCGGGCGCGGACCGTGCTGCACTACAAGTCGGCGAAGTACACCATCGAGCGGCCGCTCCAGGTCGGCGCCCTGCTGGCCGGGGCCGGGCCGGAGCTGGTCGAGGCGCTCGGCGCGTTCGGGCTGCCGCTGGGCGAGGCCTTCCAGCTGCGGGACGACCTGCTCGGCGTCTTCGGCGACCCGGCCGTCACCGGCAAGCCCGCCGGGGACGACCTGCGCGAGGGCAAGCGCACCCTGCTGGTCGCGCATGCGATGCGGGGCCTGCCGCAGGCCGACGCCCGGCACCTGGACGCCCGGCTCGGCGCGCCGGACCTGGCCCCCGAGGAGGTCGCCGGGCTGCGCGAGTTGGTCGCCCGCAGCGGGGCGCCGGAGCTGGTGGAGGCCCGGATCGACGAGCTGATGCGGGAGTCGCTGGCCGCGCTGGCGGCGGCGCCGCTCGCCGACGAGCGGGCCCGCACGGTGCTGCTGGCGCTGGCCGAGGCCGCCACCGTCCGCAAGTACTGAGGGACGGCGACGGCCCCGGGGGCCGTCAGCCCGCCGCGCGCACCCGGCGGGCGAGTTCGGCGGCGGCGGCCCGCGGGTCCTCGGCCGCCGTGACGGCCCGGACCACGACGATCCGGCGGGCGCCGGCGGCCAGCACCTCGTCCAGGTTGCCGAGGTCGATCCCGCCGATCGCGAACCACGGCCGGTCGGTGGCCTGCTTCGCCGCGTACGAGACCAGGCCGAGGCCCGGCGCGTGCCGGCCCGGCTTGGTCGGGGTCGGCCAGACCGGGCCGGTGCAGAAGTAGTCCACGCCGGGCTCGGCGACCGCCGCGTCCACCTCGGACTCGGCGTGGCAGGAGCGGCCGATCAGCACGTCCTCGCCGAGGATCGCCCGGGCGGCCGGCACCGGCAGGTCGTCCTGGCCGAGGTGCAGCACGTCCGGCCGGGCCGCGTGGGCGACGTCGGCGCGGTCGTTGACGGCCAGCAGCTTGCCGTGGCGGCGGCAGGCGTCGGCGAAGACCTCCAGCGCCGCCAGCTCCTGCTTGGCCTCCAGGCCCTTGTCGCGGAGCTGGACGACGTCCACCCCGCCGGCCAGTGCCGCGTCCAGGAACTCGGCCAGGTCGCCCTGCTCGCGCCGGGCGTCGGTGCACAGGTAGAGCCGGGCGTCGGCCAGGCGGGCGCGCAGCGTGTCCGCCGCCATCAGATCAGCATCGCCTGGGCGCGGCGCTTGACCTCGGTGCCGCGGTTCTCCCGGAGCGCCTGGATCGGGCTGCCGGGCAGCGACGGGTCCTCGGTGAAGAGCCACTCCAGGATCTCCACGTCGTTGTACCCGCAGTCCCGCAGCACGGTCAGGGTGCCGGACAGGTGCTTGACCAGCCCCTGGCCGTCGATGAACGCCGCCGGGACCTGCAGCGACTTGTTCGGGCCGCGCCGGACGGCGATCAGGCCGCCGTTCTTGAGCAGGTCACGCACTTCGGTGACCCGGACCCCCCACTGCTCCGAGATGTCGGGCAGGTACATCCACTCGGTGACCAGGGCTTCAATCTTGCTTTCGATCTCACTCACGCCACCAGACTGCCACCTCCGCGGCCCACCGCGCACCAAGCGCTACCCCGCGACGGCTCCCTTGAGCGCCACCGCGGGGTCCGCGGCGAGCGCCCGGTCGAGCACCGCGCCGCGTTCGATCAGCTTCCGGCCCTGGGTGAGGTCGCGCGGCCGGTCCACGGCCAGCAGCGCGCTCGGCACCCCGTCGCGCAGCCAGAGCACCGACCAGGCGGCCTCCTGCGGGCTGCCGCGCCACAGCAGTTCGTCGCCCTCGGCGTGCCGGCCGGCGTACTGGACCATCCGCCCGAACTGCTCGGACCAGAAGTACGGCACCGGGTCGTACGGTGCGTCCGCCCCGAGCACGGCGGCGGCCGCGGCGGAGCCGGACTGCAGCGCGTGGTCCCAGTGCTGGACGGCCAGCCGGTCGCCGGAGCGGGCCGACGGGTAGCTGACGCAGTCCCCGGCCGCGAACACCCCGGGCAGGCCGGTCCGCAGCCGCCCGTCCACCACGACCGCTCCGGAGGCGTCCAGCTCGACGCCCGAGCCGGCCAGCCAGCCGGTCGCGGGCCGGGCGCCGATGCCGACCACCACCTCGTCGGCCGGCAGGTGGGAGCCGTCGGCCAGCAGCACCGCCCCCGGCTCGACGGCGGCCACCCCGACCCCGCAGCGCAGGTCGACCCCGGCCTCGGCGTACCAGGCGGCCATCGCCGAGCCGACCGCGGTCGGCAGCGCGCCCGGCACCGGCGCCGGACCGGCCTCGACCACGGTGACCTCGCAGCCGGCCTGCCGCGCGGCGGTGGACACCTCGGCGCCGATCCAACCCGCGCCGACCAGCACCAGCCGCAGCCCGGGGCGCAGCAGCGCGCGCAGCGCCAGGGCGTCGTCCAGGGTGTGCAGCAGGTGGGCGCGCTCGGCCCCGGGCAGGGCGCGCGGGGTGGCGCCGGTGGCGATCACCAGCGCGTCGTACGGGAGGTCGCCGCCGTCGGTGCGCAGCACGCCCGGGGCGAGCCCGGTGGCCCGGCGGCCGGTGAGCAGCTCGATGCCGAGCCGCCCGTAGTCGATGTCCAGGGTGGTGGCGTCGGCCTTGCCGAGCAGTACGTCCTTGGAGAGCGGCGGCCGGTCGTACGGCGCGTGCCGCTCCTCGCCGACCAGGACGATCCGCCCCGGCCAGCCGCCCTGCCGCAGCTGCAGGGCGCACTGCGCCCCGGCCAGCCCGGCTCCGACGACGACGACCACCCGATCCGTTCCGCTCAGCTCTGCCACGCCCGTCACTGTACCCAGCAGCGCTGAACCGGCTCTGAGCCGCTCGCTCCCGGACCGGTCGCCCGCCCGGCGGCCGGGGCCGCCGCCCCCGTCCCACCCCTCACACGGCCCTTCGGCCGGGCCGACCCCCGGCGTTAAGGTGGACGCACCACACGGGAGCCCGGCGGACCGGGCTGAGAGGCGGGCTGGCACGGCCTGCGACCGTCCGAACCTGATCCGGGTCATACCGGCGAAGGGAGAAGAGCAGCTTTGTCACGCATGCCATCAGGCAGCCGCGCCGACGTGCTGGTGATCGGCGGGGGCGTCATCGGCCTCGCGGTCGCCTGGCGCGCCGCGCAGCGCGGGCTGCGGAACGTGATCGTGGTCGACCCCGGCCACGGCCGGGGGGCGGCCGGGGTCGCCGCCGGGATGCTCGCCCCGGTCACCGAGCTGCAGTACGGCGAGGAGCCGCTGCTGCACCTGGGGACGGCCTCCAACCGGCGGTACGGGTCCTTCGCCGCCGAGCTCACCGAGGCCAGCGGCGGCCTGGACACTGGCTACCGCCGGTGCGGCACCATCGCCGTCGCACTGGACTCCGACGACCGCGCGGAACTGCGCGAACTGCACGCCTTCCACCAGCGGCTGGGCCTGGATTCCAGCTGGCTGACCGGCCGGGAGGCCCGTCGGCTGGAGCCGATGCTCGCCCCCGGCGTGCGCGGCGGCCTGCACGTCGCGGACGACCACCAGGTGGATCCGCGCCGGCTGCTGACCGCCCTGGTCGCCGCGTGCGAGCGGGCCGGCGTCCGGCTGCACCGGGCCGAGGCCGTCGAGCTGCTGGTGGACGGCGGCCGCGCGGCCGGCGCCCGGCTGGGCGACGGGGAGTCCCTGGCCGCCGAGCAGGTGGTGCTCGCCGCCGGCCCGCACAGCCACCGGCTGCCCGGGCTGCCCGAGGGGGTGCTGCCCGCGGTGCGCCCGGTGAAGGGGCAGATCGTCCGGCTGCACGTCCCGGAGGCCTACCGGCCGTTCCTGTCCCGCAACGTCCGCGCGGTGGTGCGCGGGCAGCACCTGTACCTCGTGCCCCGGGAGAACGGCGAGCTGGTGATCGGCGCGACCACCGAGGAGCAGGGCTACGACACCACCGTCACCGCCGGCGGGGTGTACGAACTCCTGCGCGACGCGCACGAGTTGGTACCGGGCATCACCGAACTCCCGCTGCGCGAGACCTCCGCCGGGCTGCGCCCCGGCTCGCCGGACAACGCCCCGCTGCTGGGCCCGACCGCACTGCCCGGCCTGGTCGCCGCCACCGGCCACTACCGCAACGGCGTCCTGCTCACCCCGGTCACCGCCGACCTGCTCGCCGACTACCTGGCGACCGGCGAAGTCCCCGACCTGGCACGGCCGTTCACGCCGACCCGGTTCTCCCCCGAAACCCCCGTCGCGAAGGCCTGCGCATGACCGAGACCGCCCCGAACGAGACCGCCCCGAACGAGATCGCCCTGACCGTCAACGGCGAGCCCCGCCGGCTGCCCGCCGCCACCACCCTCGCCGACCTGGTGGCCACCGTCAGCGCCGCCAACTCCGGTGTCGCCGCCGCCCTCAACGAGGCCGTGGTGCCGCGCAGTTCGTGGCCCGGGACGACGCTGGACAGCGGCGACCGGATCGAGATCCTGACCGCCGTCCAGGGAGGCTGAACCATGGCCGACGACCTGCTGACCATCGCCGGGACGACCTTCTCCTCCCGGCTCATCATGGGCACCGGCGGCGCGCCGAGCCTGGAGGTCCTGGAGCGCGCCCTGCTCGTCTCCGGCACCGAGCTGACCACCGTGGCCATGCGCCGGGTGAATGCGAGCACCCAGGGCTCCGTCCTGGACGTGCTGACCCGCAACGGCATCCGGGTGCTGCCCAACACGGCCGGCTGCTTCACCGCCGGCGAGGCGGTGCTGACCGCCCGGCTGGCCCGCGAGGCGCTCGGCACCGACTGGGTGAAGCTGGAGGTGATCGCCGACGAGCGCACCCTGCTGCCGGACCCGATCGAGACCCTGGAGGCCGCCGAGACGCTGGTCGACGACGGCTTCACGGTGCTCCCGTACACCAACGACGACCCGGTGCTGGCCCGCAAGTTGGAGGACGTCGGCTGCGCGGCGATCATGCCGCTGGGCTCGCCGATCGGCTCCGGCCTGGGCATCCGCAACCCGCACAACTTCCAGCTGATCGTGGAGAGCGCGGGCGTCCCGGTGATCCTGGACGCGGGCGCCGGCACCGCCTCCGACGTCGCGCTGGCGATGGAGCTGGGCTGCGCCGCGGTGATGCTCGCCTCCGCGGTGACCCGGGCCCAGGACCCGGTGCTGATGGCCGAGGCGATGCGGCACGCCGCCGAGGCGGGCCGGCTCGCCCACCGGGCCGGGCGCATCCCGCGCCGCTTCCACGCCGAGGCCTCCTCGGCGATGGCCGGCCGGGCCGACCTGGACACCCGCGAGCGGCCGGCGTTCTGAACCCGTCGCGGATGTCACAAGCCGGTCCCGGAGGCGGTGTCCGCCGGGACCGGCCCGCGCCCGCCCCACTAGACTCCCCCGGGTGGACATGGCACTGCACGACCCCCTGATCGGTACCGTGCTCGACAACCGGTACCGGGTCGAGCAGCGCATCGCCACCGGCGGGATGTCCACCGTGTACCGGGGCACCGACACCCGGCTGGACCGGGTGGTCGCCCTCAAGGTGATGCACCCCCAGCTCGCCGGGGACGAGGGCTTCACCGCCCGCTTCATCCGCGAGGCCAAGGCGGTCGCCAAGCTCACCCACCCCAACGTGGTCAACGTCTTCGACCAGGGCGCGGACGGCGGAAACGTTTTCCTCGCCATGGAGTACGTGCCCGGCCGCACCCTGCGCGACCTGCTGCGCGACCGCGGCGCGCTGTCCGTCCGGGCCGCGCTGGACGTGCTGGAACCGGTGCTCGCCGCGCTCGGCGCCGCCCACCGGGCCGGGCTGGTCCACCGGGACGTCAAGCCGGAGAACGTGCTGATCACCGAGAGCGGCCTGGTCAAGGTCGCCGACTTCGGCCTGGTCCGGGTGCTCGGCAGCGCCGACGGCGCGCCCACCTCGACCAGCACCGCCACCGGCGGCACCGTCATGGGCACGGTCTCCTACCTCGCCCCCGAGCAGATCCTCCCGGACGCCCCCACCGACCAGCGGGTCGACGTCTACGCGGCCGGCATCCTGCTGTACGAGATGCTCACCGGCCGCCGCCCGCACACCGGCGACAACCCCGTCCAGGTCATGTACAAGCACCTGCACGAGGACGTCCCGGCCCCCTCGCTGACCGCCCCCGCCGTCGCCCCGGCGCTGGACGCCATAGTGGCCGGTGCCTGCGCCCGGGCCGCCGACGCCCGCCCGTACGACGCGGTGGAGCTGCTCGCCGCCCTCCAGCGGGTCCGCCGCACGCTCACCCCGGAGGAGCTGGACGCCGAGCCGCCGGCCTCCACCCGACCCAGCCCGCGCTACCCGACCAGCGAGCCGACCTCGGTGATCCAGCCGCTCCCCGGGCCCGCCGACGCCCCGCCGGCGGAGCGCACCAGCGTGCTGGACGTGCCGGCCGAGCTGATGGACCAGCTGCTGGTCGAGCCCCGCCCGTACGACGAGCCGACCCCGGTCCGGGCCCGCCGGCCCGGCCGCTCGCGCCGTCTCCCGCGCAAGCCGCTGCTCTGGGCGGCCGCGCTGACCGCCCTGGTGCTGGCGGTGGGCGGGGTCACCTACGGGATCTCGGAGGGGCTGTACGGCTCGGTGCCGGGCGTGCTCGGCAAGGACCGGTCGCAGGCGCAGCGGATCCTCGACGGCGAGGGCATGCACGGCCGCTTCGTCGAGGTGTTCAGCGAGTCCGTCCCGGCCGGGCAGGTGATCTCCACCGATCCCGGGGTGGGCGCGCGCACCCGCAAGAGCGACCCGGTGACGGTCACCCTCTCCAAGGGCCCCAAGCGGATCGCCGTCCCGGACGTCACCGGCAGGAGCGCGGACGACGCGGCCGCCGCCCTGGCCGGCGCCCAGCTGACCAGGGGCGGGGTGACCCAGACCTACAACGACACCGTGCCGGAGGGCTCGGTGATCAGCAGCACGCCGGCGGCCGGGCAGCAGCTGCCGGAGAACGCCGCGGTCTCGCTGGTGGTCAGCAAGGGCATGGTGCCGGTCCCGGACGTCGGCGGGATGAGCCGGGACGACGCCCAGCGGGCGCTGCAGGCGGCGGGCTTCACCATGAAGGCCGGCACGGACTGGACGCTCGGCATGGGCAAGGTCGGCAGCCAGTCCCCGGCGGCCGGCGAGCGGCGCCCGCAGAAGTCCGTGGTGACGGTCAACTTCTCGCTGTTCTGACGGGGTTCACCGCTCAGGGGTTCACCGCTCAGGGGCGCACCGCTCAGCGGAGCGGCCCGTCGCCCGGCTCCTCCTGGTAGGAGTAGCGCTGCTCGCGCCACGGGTCGGCCTGGTTGTGGTAGCCGCGCTCCTCCCAGAACCCGCGCCGGTCGGCCCGCATGTACTCGACCGCGCGCACCCACTTGGGGCCCTTCCAGGCGTACAGCCGCGGCACCACCAGGCGCACCGGGAAGCCGTGTTCGGCGGTCAGCGCCTCGCCGTTGCGGTGGGTGGCGAGCAGGGTGTGCGGGTCGGCGAAGTCGGCCAGCCGCAGGTTGGCGCTGTAGCCGTACTCGGCCCAGACCATGACGTGGGTGACGCCGGGCGCGGGGGGCACCAGGTCGAGCAGGAGCGCCGCGGGCACGCCCGTCCACTCGTTGCCGAGCATCGAGAACTTGGTGACGCAGTGCAGGTCGGCCACCACGGTGGTGCGCGGCAGGGCGGCGAAGGCCTCGAAGTCCCAGCTGTGCTTCTCCGCCGAGGCGGTGGCCCCGAACACCTGGAGGTCCCAGGTCAGCGGCTTGAAGCGGGGTACCGGTCCGTAGTGCAGGGCGGGCCAGCCGCGCTGCGCGCGCTGCCCCGGGGGGAGGGTCGGGTCAGACGGCGGAAGCGGTTCTCGTTCGGACTGACCCATGTCTCCATGGTGACAGACGGCGCCCAGGCCCCGGCGCGCGCCCCTTGGCCCGGGCGCACGCCCCGCCCGTACGGGCCAGTGGTCGATCGTGCGCCCCCACTTATCACCCAAATCGGATATTCCGACACATGTCCTAGTGAGTGTGAACTTACTGGAATTACCTCCCGATACGGTGCCAGGATGCGCAACGCAGGACTCACCGCAGGACGTAACGCAGGGAGGCAGCACCATGCAGGGCGACCCGGAGGTCATCGAGTTCCTCAATGAGCAACTCACGGCCGAGCTCACCGCGATCAACCAGTACTTCCTGCACGCCAAGATGCAGGAGAACTTCGGCTGGACGAAGCTCGCCAAGTACACCCGTCACGAGTCCTTCGACGAGATGAAGCACGCCGAGACGCTCACCGACCGGATCCTGTTCCTGGAAGGGCTGCCCAACTACCAGCGGCTGTTCCACGTCCGGATCGGCCAGACGGTCAAGGAGATGTTCGAGGCGGACCGCCAGGTCGAGGTCGAGGCGATCGACCGGCTCAAGCGCGGGATCGTCGTGATGCGGGCCAAGAACGACGTCACCTCGGCGAACATCTTCGAGTCCATCCTGGCCGACGAGGAGCACCACATCGACTACCTGGACACCCAGCTGGAGCTCCTGGAGAAGCTCGGCGAGGCGCTCTACCTCGCCCAGCTGATCGAGCAGCCGGAGTCCTGAGCCCGACGCCCCGGCAACCCGAAACCCCGGACCCGGGCGCCGCGGACTCGGGCACTCCGGACTCGGGCGTCCCCGACTCAGGCGACCCGCAGCGGGAGCACCGGGGCCACCGGCGCGATCGGGGCCGACGTGGCGGCGGCCGACGCGGGCGCGTCCTGGAGCTCCGGGTCGGCGAGGCCGAGCTTCGCGGCCAGCCGGGCGGTCGGGCAGGGCCGGGCGCCGTGCTCGCCGAGCAGGGCCTGGATCCGGCGCACGCAGGACCCGCAGTCCGTGCCGGCCTTGCAGCCCTTGGCTATCTGGCGCGGGGTGTCGGCACCGCCGTCGATCGCCTTCTTCACCTGGTCCTCGGTGACCGCATGGCACATGCACACGTACATCGCGGTCTCTCCCGGGGTGAAGCGCCGGTGGGGCGCGGAGTGGATCTTGACTAAGGGTTGCCTTAGTTCACTAAGCCTCACCTTACCCGGCGATCCGGGTGCGAAAAAGCCCCTCCGGGCTCGGGAATCCCGAATCCGGAGGGGCCTTCGTCACATCCGCCCTGCTCAGGACCTACTGGCCGCGGTACATCTCCGCCACCAGGAACGCCAGGTCCAGCGACTGGCTGCGGTTGAGCCGCGGGTCGCAGGCCGTCTCGTACCGCTGGTGCAGGTCGTCCACCAGCACCTCGTCGCCGCCGCCGACGCACTCGGTGACGTCGTCACCGGTCAGCTCCACGTGGATGCCGCCCGGGTGGGTGCCCAGCGCGCGGTGCACCTCGAAGAAGCCCTTGACCTCGTCCAGGACGTCGTCGAAGCGGCGGGTCTTGTGGCCGCTGGAGGCCTCGAAGGTGTTGCCGTGCATCGGGTCGCAGATCCACACCGGCTTGGCGCCGGAGGCGGTGACCTTCTCCACCAGGGTGGGCAGGTGGTCGCGGACCTTGCCCGCGCCCATCCGGGTGATGAAGGTCAGCCGGCCGGGCTCGCGCTCCGGGTCCAGCTTCTCGATCAGGGTGAGCGCCTCGTCCACCGAGGTGGTCGGGCCGAGCTTGACCCCGATCGGGTTGCGGATCTTGGAGGCGAACTCGATGTGCGCGTGGTCCAGCTGGCGGGTGCGCTCGCCGATCCACACCATGTGGCCGGAGACGTCGTACAGCTCGCCGGTGCGCGAGTCCACGCGGGTCAGCGCGGTCTCGTAGTCGAGGACCAGCGCCTCGTGCGAGGAGAAGAACTCGACGGTCTTGAACTCCTCCGGGGCGACCCCGCAGGCGTTCATGAACGCCAGGGCGTTGTCGATCTCCCGGGCGAGCTGCTCGTAGCGCTGGCCGGCCGGCGAGTTGCGCACGAAGTCCTGGTTCCAGGCGTGCACCTGGCGCAGGTCGGCGTAACCACCGGTGGTGAAGGCGCGCACCAGGTTCAGCGTCGCGGCGGACGCGTTGTACATCCGCTTGAGCCGCTCCGGATCCGGGATCCGGGACTCGGGGGTGAACTCGAAGCCGTTCACCGAGTCACCGCGGTAGACCGGCAGGGTGACGCCGTCGCGGGTCTCGGTCGACTTCGAGCGCGGCTTGGAGTACTGGCCGGCGATGCGGCCGACCTTCACGACCGGCACCGAGGCCGCGTACGTCAGCACGGCGGCCATCTGGAGCAGCGTCTTCAACTTGTTGCGGATGTGCTCCGCCGACACGCCGTCGAAGGCCTCGGCGCAGTCGCCGCCCTGGAGGAGGAAGGCCTCCCCGCGTGCCACGGCGCCGAGCCGGGCGCGCAGCTGGTCGCACTCGCCGGCGAAGACGAGCGGCGGATAGGAGGCGAGCTCAGCAAGGGTCTTGCGCAGAGCCTCTTGGTCCGGCCATTCAGGCTGCTGCGCCGCGGGCAGGGACTGCCACGAGTGGCCAGTCCTCGTTGTCTCAGTCGTTGCGGTCACACGGCAAGGCTACGGGGTGCCGCGAGCGTTCCGTGACCATTGCCCGATGGGTGAGACACGTCCCGGACATCTCGCGTGACCGGACTCACCCGCACGGCCCCGTCCGCTAGGCTCGACCCCATGCACGCGCCCCACAACCACTCCTGGTGGTGGGCCTCCCCCCTGGGTGGCCCACCGATCGCGCGTTCCTAGACGAACACGACGGCCGCCCCTCGGGGCGGCCGTCGTGCGTTTCGAGCAGACGGCCCTCCGGGAGCGGAACCCGCACCGCCCTCGCCATCCACCCCGGAAGGAAGCCGTACTCGTGACCACCCCCGCCGAACTGCTCGCCCGCCTCACCGCCCCCGGCGCCCCCGCCTTCGCCCTGCTGCACCGCCGCACCCCCCGGCACGCCCCGGACACCGTCGAGGTGCTGCTGGGCACCGTCGACAGCTACCCGACCCTGGCCGACCTGCCGGTCCGGTCCGGCATCCCCGCCGCCGGACCGGTCCACGACCTGCTCGCCCTGGTCCCGTACCGGCAGATCCGCGAGCGCGGCTTCGAGGCCCACGACGACGGCACCCCGCTGCAGGCCCTCGCGGTGACCGAGCAGTACGCCCTGCCGCTGGCCGCCTTCACCGCCGCCCTGCCGCAGGAGCCGGTCCGACTGTCCGGCGGCGCCTTCGACGTGGACGACGAGGCGTACGCGGCGATCGTCCGCCGGGTGATCGACGACGAGATCGGCAACGGCGAGGGCGCCAACTTCGTGATCCGGCGCGACTTCCACGCCACCCTGGAGGACTTCGGGCCGGCCCTCGCCCTCTCGCTGTTCCGCCGCCTGCTGGAGCAGGAGCGCGGCGCGTACTGGACCTTCCTGGTGCACACCGGGGAACGCCCTGCCGGAGGCGCGCCGAGTCGCATTCTGGTCGGCGCCTCCCCCGAGGTGCACGTCCGGCAGAGCGGCGGCACCGTCGTGATGAACCCGATCTCCGGCACCTACCGCTACCCGGCCGGCGGCTCCGACCTCGACTCGCTGCTGCGGTTCCTCCACGACCCCAAGGAGCTGGAGGAGCTCACCATGGTGGTCGACGAGGAACTCAAGATGATGTGCACGGTCGGCGACCTCGGCGGGCAGGTGCTCGGCCCCCGGCTCAAGGAGATGTCCCACCTCGCCCACACCGAGTACGAGCTGCGCGGCCGCACCTCGATGGACGTCCGCGAGGTGCTGCGGGAGACGATGTTCGCCGCCACCGTCACCGGCAGCCCGGTGCAGAACGCCACCCGGGTGATCCGCCGCTACGAGCCCACCGGGCGCGGCTACTACTCCGGCGCGCTCGCCCTGATCGGGCGCTCCGCGAGCGGCGGGCAGCTGCTCGACTCGCCGATCTGCATCCGCACCGCCGACATCGACCCGGCCACCGGGCGGCTGGTCGTCCGGGTCGGCGCGACCCTGGTGCGCCACTCCGTCCCCGAGTCCGAGGTCGCCGAGACCCACGCCAAGGCCGCCGGGGTGCTCACCGCGATCGGCGCCCGGCCCGCCCCCGCCCAGCTGCCGCACCCCGGCGGGCCCCGGCTCGCCGACGACCACCGGGTGCAGGCCGCGCTGGACTCCCGCCGGGCCGACCTCGCCCCGTTCTGGCTGCGGATGCAGGCGCCGTCCCGGGTCACCGAGGCCCTGCCGACCCTGGTCGTGGACGGCGAGGACACCTTCACCTCGATGCTCTCCCACCTGCTGACCTCGCTCGGCCACCAGGTCACCGTGGTCCGCTTCGACCGGCCCGGCCTGCGCGAACTGGTCGCGGCGCACCGCGGCCCGCTGGTGCTCGGCCCCGGCCCGGGCGACCCGGCGCTCGCCGACGACCCCAAGATGGCGGTGCTGCGCCCGGTCGTCGCGGACGCCCTGGCCGCCGTCCGCTCCGGCGCCCGGACGGCCCCGCTGCTCGCGGTCTGCCTCAGCCACCAGCTGCTCGCCGCCGAACTCGGGCTCGCGCTGGGCCGCAAGGCCGTCCCGTACCAGGGCGCCCAGGAGCGCATCGACCTGTTCGGCGACAAGCGGACGGTCGGCTTCTACAACACCTTCACCGCGCGCTGCTCGGAGGCCGACGCGGCCCGGCTCGCCACCGAGGGCGTCGAGGTCGCCCGGGACGCCGCCACCGGCGACGTCCACGCGCTGCGCGGCCCAGGCTTCGCGGGCCTGCAGTTCCACCCGGAGTCGGTGCTCACCCGGGACGGCGTGGACATCGTCGCCGCCCTGCTGCGCGAGGCCGCGGCCGTCCGGGGCTGAGCGTTCCCCCGCCCGGTCTTCGAACTCCCGCCCACGGGGCGGGAGTTCGGGGACCGGGCCTACAGCTCCTCGTCCAGTCCCTGCTCGATCGCGTACCGGACCAGCTCCACCCGATTGTGCAGCTGCAGCTTGCCCAGGGTGTTCTGCACGTGGTTCTGCACCGTCCGGTGCGACAGCACCAGCCGGTCGGCGATCTGCCGGTACGACAGGCCCTTGGCCACCAGCCGCAGCACCTCGGTCTCCCGGGCGGTCAGCTGCGGGACGGCCGGCGCCGAGGCCGGGGCGGGCTCGGCGGCCAGCCGGCGGAACTCGCCGAGCACCAGCCCGGCCAGGCCCGGCGTGAACACCGCGTCGCCGACGGCCGTACGGCGCACCGCGTCCAGCAGCTCCTCCCGCCCGGCCGACTTCACCAGGTACCCGGTCGCGCCGGACTTCACCGCCTCCAGCACGTCCTGGTGCTCGCCGCTCGCCGACAGCACCAGCACCCGGACCGCCGGGTCGTGCCCGACCACCTGGCGGCACACCTCGGCACCGGGCAGGCCGGGCAGGTTGAGGTCCAGCACCACCACCTGCGGCGAGCAGGCCCGGGCGCGGCGCACCGCCTCCTCGCCGTCGCCCGCCGTGGCCACCACGTCCAGGCCCGCCTCGGCCAGGTCGCGCGAGACGGCGTCCCGCCACATCGGGTGGTCGTCCACCACCATCACCCGGACCGGCCGGTCGGTGGCCTGCGGCCCGGCGGCCGGCTGGTCGGTCATCGGCTGGTCGGTCATTGTGAGGCCTTCCTCGGAACGCGCAGTTCGACCTCGACGCCCTCCCCGGGCGCCGAGTACAGCTCGGCCGTGCCGCCGAGGTCCAGCACCCGGCCGCGGATGGACTGGGAGACGCCCAGCCGCCCGGCCCGCTCCGCCTCGCCGAGCCGGCCGGGGGCGTAGCCCGGGCCGTCGTCGCGGATGCTGACCGTGACGGCCTCCGGCTCGTCCTCCACCAGGATCCAGGCCCGGGCCGACTCCCCCGCGTGCTTGCGGACGTTGTCGACGGCCGCCCCGACCGCCGCGGCGAGCTCGCCCGCCGCCGGGCCGGGCAGCAGCACCGGGGTGCCGGGGGCCGAGAGCGTGATCCGCTCGTCGGCGTAGCGGCGCAGCAGCACGGTCAGGTCGCCCGGCCCGGCCGGATCGGGCGCTTCGGCCCGGTCCGGCTCGGACAGCCGCTGGGCCGGCAGCGGGCCGCCGGTCATCAGGGCCCGCAGCGCGCGCTCCTGCTCACCGGCGAGGCGGCCCAGCTCGGCGAAGTCGGCACCGTTGACGCTGCCGCCGCTGCGGGCGCCGCCGCCCCCGCCCAGTTCGGCGCCCCGGCGCTGGACCAGGGCGAGCACCTGGAGCACGCCGTCGTGGATGTCCCGGGAGAGCCGCTCGCGCTCCCGGGTGGCCGCCTCGACCTGCAGCGCCCGGGTGAGGGTGGCCTCGCTGGCGCGGGCCAGTTCGATCACGTACCCGATGGCGCAGCCGGCCACCAGCAGCAGCACGATGTTGTGGACGTTGTCGCCGGTCGGGCCGCCGTGGCCGAGGATGTTGGCCACCCCGATCACCGCGCCGGCCGCCGCCGCCGGGCGCCAGCCGCCCTTGGCGGCGAAGCCGAGGACGGTGCCGGCCGCCCAGATGGTCGGCAGGGTGGGCGCGCCGTGGCTGATCCGGGCCGGGGCGTCGGTCATCCCGCTCATCACGATGCCGGTCACGGCCAGGGCGAGGTCGAAGCCGAGGACGTACCAGGTGCAGCGCTGCGGGTTGGCGAAGGCCCGGGTGCTGGCGAGCGTCCAGAGGATCAGCGCGCCGAAGTAGATCCAGCCCGCGACCGGGTGCAGGAAGTGCAGGTACGAGTTGAAGTACCGGAGCAGGGCGTAGCAGAGGGCCAGCACCCGGAAGTACGAGATCGCCTTCCACAGCGGGAGCTCGACGGACATGCCGCCGGCCGCCACCGCGCCGCCCACCGCGGCACCCGTTCTCGCGCCGTCCGCCATCTCCCGGCCCCTCCCCTGGACCCGACCGGGTCGGTCAGGCCGACCCGGTGTCCTTCTGCTCCTGCTGCCCGGCCTTCTCGGCCTCCGCCGCCTTCTCGGCTTCGGCGGCCTCGGCCTTCTCCGCCTTGGCGGCGGCCCGGCGCTCGGCGTCGGCCTTCTTCTTCTCGTCGGCGATCTGCCGCTTGGCGGCGGTCGCGTAGATGTCCACGTACTCCTGGCCGGAGAGCCGCATGATCTCGTACATCACCTCGTCCGTCACCGAACGGAGGATGAAGCGGTCGTTCTCCATGCCGTGGTAGCGGGAGAAGTCCAGCGGGCGGCCGATCCGGATGCCCGGGCGGATGCCGAAGTTGGGCACCACCTGGCCGGGCGGCTGCACCTTCTCGGTGTCGATCATGGCGACCGGGATGACCGGGGCGCCGGTGGCCAGCGCGACCCGGGCCAGACCGCCGACCTTGCCGCGGTACAGCTTGCCGTCGGGCGAGCGGGTGCCCTCGGGGTAGACGCCGAACAGCTCGCCGCGGTCCAGCACCGCGATGGCGCTGCGGATCGCGGCCTCGCCGGCGCCGCGCACGCCCGAGCGGTCCACCGGCAGCTGGCCGACGCCCTTGAAGAAGGCTGCGGTCAACCGGCCCTTGAGGCCCGGGGTGTTGAAGTACTCGGCCTTCGCGATGAAGGTCACCCGGCGCTTGATCAGCGCGGGGAAGAAGAACGAGTCCGAGAAGGAAAGGTGGTTGCTCGCGATGATCGCCGCACCTTCGGTGGGGATGTTCTCCTCACCCTCGATCCACGGCCGGAAGAAGATCCGAAGCAGTGGCGCGACGATCATCTTCATCAGTCGGTAGAACAACCCGGGCCTCCTGTTATGCGGACCGGTCGATCCTAATGCCCCGCGGCCACCCGCCGTGCCCGGGCCCGCCGTAGGGGGTGTACGTCCCCGCGCGGGGCGTGGGACGATGCGGATTCCTGCAGCACCCCTCTCAGCGTCCCCTCCCCCAGCGCCACCCGCCCGCGAAGGAGTCCGCCATGCCGCTGCTGCCCGGTGCCGAACCGTACCGCCACCACGGCGGACCGGTCGGGGTGCTGCTGTGCCACGGCTTCACCGGGTCCCCCCAGTCGCTGCGGCCGTGGGCCGAGGAACTGGCGGCGGCCGGGTTCACCGTCTCGCTCCCGTTGCTGCCGGGGCACGGGACCCGTTGGCAGGACATGCAGGTCACCCGGTGGGAGGACTGGTACGCGACGGTCGAGCGCGAGCTGCTGACCCTCGCCGAGGAGTGCGAGCAGGTCTTCGTCTGCGCGCTGTCGATGGGCGGCGCGCTGGCGCTGCGACTGGCCGCGCTGCACGGCACGACGGTGTCCGGGCTGGTGCTGGTCAACCCGTCGGTGCGCTCGGACAACCCCGCCGGGGTACTGCTGCCGGTGCTGCGGCACCTCGTCCCGAGCATTCCCGGGATCGCCAACGACATCCACAAGCCCGGCGCCCGGGAACTCGGCTACGACCGGACGCCGCTGCACGCCGCGTGGTCGCTGAGCCGGCTGTGGCAGGAGGTCCAGCGGCGGCTGCCCGAGGTGACCCAGCCGGTGCTGCTCTTCCACAGCCCGCAGGACCACGTGGTCTCGCCGGCCAACTCGGACCTGGTGCTGGCCCGGATATCCTCGACGGACGTGACGGAACGGCTGTGCCAGCGCAGTTTCCACGTCGCGACGCTGGACCACGACGCGGCGGAAATATTCGCGGCGAGCCTGGACTTCATCCGACGGCTGGCTCCCGCGCACGCGGCGGGCGCCGACAGGGCCGAATCCGACGATCACCATGGCTGAAGGGCCGGAAGTGCACGAGAGCAGCACGGCGGGTGGCGGGGACGACAAGCCCCGCGAGGACGGCGCGCGGACGGACGGAGCGCGCACCGACGGTGTGCCGAAGGACGCCACCGCCCAGGGGGACACCGCCGGCGGGGGGAACGCCACCGTCCACGGGGACGGCACGGTCCAGAGCGCCGGTGTCCAGGGCGGCCCGGCCGCGGGTGGTACGGAGGCCGACGGCGCCGCGCCGACCGGGCCCGCCGGGGAGGACACCGCGGCAGCGGCGGAGCCCCGCCCGCGCCGCAGCGCCCCCGAGCGCAGCCAGGCCGAGCAGGACGCGATCTTCGCGGCCCTGGTCGCCCAGTTCGACGACCCGGTCGACCTCACCAACCCCAACTGGCCCGAGGTCGAGAACCTCCGGGCGCAGAACGAACTCAAGGGCGGCTACAAGGACGGCTACAAGGACGGCGCCGGCCCCAAGGCCGGCCACGGCGACCCGGACGACCTCTCGGACCTCGCCCCGCAGCCGCGCGCCCGCTCCGGCCGCCCCGTCCTCCCGGCCTCGGCCTCGGGCCCGCGCGACTTCGAGCTGGCCGAGGACACCGACGAGGGCCACTTCGTCCCGCCGGAGCCCCCGCCGCTGCCGGCCGCCGACGCCACCGCCAAGTTCGCCTGGCTGGCCGTGCTCGGTGGCCCGGCCCTCCTGCTGATCGACGCGGTGGTGTGGCGGGAGATCTCCGGCTGGCCCGCCTGGGTCGGGGTCACCGCCTTCCTCGGCGGCTTCGTCACCCTGGTCGCCCGGATGAAGGACCGCGACGAGGACGAGCCGGAGGACCCGGACCACGGCGCCGTCGTCTAGGTGTCGCGGGCCCGGCCGGGTCCGCGACGCCGGAGCGCCGGGGCGGCCCTACGGCGCCGGGAACTCCAGTACGGCCAGCACCGGCAGGTGGTCGGTCGCGGCCCGCAGGTCGGCCCCGGTGACCCCGGGCAGCCCGTGCGGCACCCCGCAGCCGAGGACGGTGATCCCGGGCGTGGCGAAGACGGCGTCGATCCGCTGGTAGGGGTTCTCCGGGACGGACGTGAACTCGCCGCCCCAGGGCGCGGTCGGGTACCCGTCCCACATCCGGGAGGCCAGCAGCTGCCAGCCGGGCCCGTCCGGGTGCTCGTTGAAGTCCCCTGCCACGACGCCGTTTTCGGTGATCGCGAGCTGGTCGAGCAGCAGCTCGAACTGCCCGTACCGCTCCTCCGGGTCCAGGCTGAGGTGGCAGCTGGTGACGGTGAAGGGCGCGCTGCCGGGCAGCCGCAGCAGTGCGGTGGCGAAGCCGCGCGCGTGCAGGCCGCGGGTCTTGGGCAGCAGCCGGTCGTGCACGCCCAGCACCTCGACCGCGCCGGGCCGGCCGAGCAGCAGCGGTCCGGCGGCGGTGCGGCCGCCCCCGGCCAGGACGACCGTCCCGGTGTTCCGGGCCAGCCAGGCGGCCTGGCCCTCCGGGCGCCAGTAGCGCGGTGACTCCTGGACGCAGACCAGGTCGGGCGCGCAGGCCCGGATCACCCGCGCCAGCGCCCGCCGGTCGTCGCGCAGCGAACGGATGTTGTAGCTGAGCAGGCGCAGTCGGCGCGGGCCGCCCGGCGGCGGTTCGACGGGTGCGGCGGTCATGGTCCTCCCCTGGTGCGGTGTCCTGGGAAGGACGGTAGTGCGACGGCGGCGGCGCGTCCGGGATTGGTCGGGGCCCGGTCGCACCGCCGCCGGCGGGTCTGGCGAGGACGTGGCGCGGTCAGGTGCGGGCGAGGTCCGCCGCGCCGACGATGCCGGCCGCGGAGCCCATGGAGGCCAGCACGACCTCGGCGCGGGGGCGGTGCACCCCGCCGGTCAGGTAGTGCTCGAAGGCCTTGGCGACCGGGTCGAGCAGCAGCCGGCCGGAGTCGGAGACGCCGCCGCCGAGCACGAAGACGCCCGGGTCGAACAGCGCGGCGAGGTCGGCCATGCCGCGGCCGAGCCAGTCGGCCAGCTCGGCGTAGCACTCCAGGGCGAGCGGGTCGCCCTCCTCGGCCGCCTCGGTGATGTGGATGCCGCGGATGGTCTCGGCGACGCCGTCGTTGAGGTCCAGCATCCGCTTGCCGCGCACCGGGTCGGCGGCGGCCTTCTCCCGGCCGTAGCGGCGCAGCGCGCGCCCGGAGCCGTACTGCTCCCAGCAGCCCTTGCCGCCGCAGCCGCACTGGAGGCCATCCGGGACCATGTTGAGGTGGCCGATCTCGCCGGCCACGCCGAAGCGGCCGCGGTGCAGCCGCCCGTCGAGCACGATGCCGCCGCCGATGCCGGTGCCGACGGTGATCAGCACCATGTCCTGGTGGTCGGCTGCCGCGCCGAAGCGGAACTCGGCCCAGGCGGCGCAGTTGGCGTCGTTCTCGACCACTGCGGACAGGCCGGTGAGTTCCTCGATCCGGCCGCGCAGCGGCTCGTTCTCCCAGTCGATGTTGGGCGCGAAGATCACCGTGGAGCGGTTGCTGTCGACGAAGCCGGGGGCTCCGACGCCGACGGCGGTGACACCGGGGTGCTGCTCCTTGAGCTCGCGCACGGCCTGCGCGATGGCGTCGACCGCCCACTGGGGGTCGGCCGGGGTGGGCACCCGGGTCCGCGCCAGGATCGCACCCGCCTCGTCGACCACGCCTGCCGCGATCTTGGTCCCGCCGACATCGACGCCGATGGTCAGAGCCATGTGTCCCTCAGCTATTCACTCGTTCCCGCTGGACGGAACGGTACCGCCCAACCCTGCCCCCGTACACAGCCTCGCATACATTATCCGAAGACAATTCTGGGGCAGCCCGGCCGCGATGCTTCAAAAGTCGTATCGAATTTCCTTCTTCGTGACGTATCAGAGCAGCCTGATCACGCTGCGGAATATACGGATTCACTGCTTGGCGGACGGCCCGTCAGCCCCGTCGGCGCCCTCGGTCCGGCCGGGCACGTCGAGGTCGATCTTCTCCACCGGCGCCCCCTCCCCGGCCGTCCAGCGCTGCTCGTGCCCGGCCACCGCGGCGCGGTAGGCGGCCAGCAGCTCGGCACCGGCGGCGGCCAGCCCGGAGCCGGCCGCGGCGAGGTGGGAGTAGATCTCCGGCTGCTGGGTGCGCAGGCGGTCGGCCAGCCCGGAGAGGGTGATCAGGGTGGTGGCGCCGGTCTCCTGCGCCTTCTCGCCGACGGCGGTGGCGAACCGGCGCACCTCGTCCACCAGCGGGCCCAGCTCCGGTCCGAACGGGTGGGACGGCCCGCTCCCCTGCTCCGTGCCGGGCTCGGTACGGTCGTCGGTGCTGGTCATCGCGGGCGCCTCCTCAGCCGTGGCCGCACCCCGCGGCCCCGTTCGGGCCGACGCTACCCGACCGGCCGGGCCCCGAGGAAAGGCCGGAAGGCCCGTCAGCCCTGCGGCCAGAGCGAAGGGTCGGGTGCGAACCGCACCGACAGCACGCCCTCGTGCAGCCCCGCCCCGGCGACCGTGCAGCGGCGCAGCGCGGCGGGCAGCGGGAGCACCCGGCGGTGGGCACCGAGGCCGACCACCAGGTCGTCGCCCCGGCGGACCAGGTCCAGCCCGGAGCGGTCGGCGCCGGGCAGGTCGAGGTGCCAGACCAGCAGGCCGTCCTCGGCGAGCCGGTCCTCGACCGGCCAGGGCCGCGGTTCGAGCCGGTCGGGGCCGGGCCCGTCCCCGTACAGCCGGTCGGCGACGGCCTCCAGGGTGCCCTCGGCCAGGCCGGTGACCAGCACCGGGGCGTCGGTCTCGGCGGCGAGGCGGTCCAGTTCCTCCTGGCGGCGGCGGGCCAGCTCGGCCAGCCAGGGGTCGGGCGAGGCGAGCGCGGCGGGCGGCAGCGCGCCGTGCACCACGACGGCGTCCGGCCGGTGGCCGTACAGCGCGAGCCCGGCCCGGACCCGGCGCAGCTGCTCGTACGGGTGGCCGTCGGCGGAGACGACCAGGCGCACGCTGGTGCCCGGGCCGCTGATCGCGGCGCGGGACTCGGCGAGCACCGCGGCGGCCTTGGTGCGCCCCTCGTACAGCCACTCGGCGGGCATCGGGACGCCGGCCAGCCCGGCCAGCAGCGGGCGCAGCGCGCGGGCGGCCTGCCGCTGCTCGGGGACCAGCCGCTCCAGGTAGCGGGTGAGCTGCTCGGGGAGGGCGAGGGTGGCGATCAGCTCGGCGGGCGCCGGGGCGAGCACCACCAGGACGTCCTGGTCGGCGGCGGGCAGCGCGCGCAGCAGGGCGAGCCGGGCGATGCCGGGGAGGGCGGTCAGCTCCTCGGGGTCGAGCTGTTCGGCGCCGAGCAGGTCGAGGGCGGGCTTGAGCCGGCCGGTGAGCTCGCCGACGGCGTAGCGGAAGGCGGCCTGCTCGTCGATCCGGGAGACCGTCAGGCCCGGCGCGTAGCGGAGCGGTTCCGGCTCCAGCCGGGTGCCGAGCGCGGAGTCCAGGGCGCGGTGCGGGTCGTCGGCGGCCAGCAGCCAGGTGCGGTGGCCGCGCCGGGCGGCGTGCAGCGCGGTGGCGGCGGCCACGGCGGGTGCGCCCGCGTCGCCGCTGACCAGGATGGTGCGTGTCGCCGTCATGCCGTCGGCCCCCGTTCCGCCGTGCCCGGGCCCGTCAGCCCTCGACGCGCTTCTTCAAGCCGGCCAGGGCGCGGTCGATGATGACCTTCTCGGCCTTGCGCTTGATCATGCCGAGCATCGGGATCTTGACGTCCACGGCGAGCTGGTAGGTGGCCTCGGTGCGGCCGCCGGACAGCGGGGCGAGGGTGTAGGAGCCGTCCAGCGAGCGGAGCATCTGGCTGCGGACGAGGGTCCAGCTGACCTCGCGGTCGCCGTCCCAGGTGTAGGCGAGGGTGTGCTCGTCGCGGATGGCGCCGGCGTCGAGCAGCAGCCGGACCTGGGCGGCGCGGCCGTCCTCGCCGCTCTCCAGGACCTCGATCTCCTTGACCTCGCCGGTCCAGGCCGGGTAGGCGGCGAAGTCCGCGATCACGGCCATGACCGCGGCCGGGGTCGCGTCGATGATGATGCTCGACCTGGTGTGCTCCGCCATGGAAAGGCCCTCCGCCTCGTCCTTCTGCCTGCCCGGTCCGGTCGGGGCACGCTCGGCCCGATCCGCCCGGAGCAGGCTATCGCGACCGGCGATCTCCTCGGCGGCACGGGCACCGGCGACGGCGGGCGGGGCTGTCGACGGCGGTCGGGCCGGGGCGGCCCGCGGGACGGCCGCCGGGACGGTCGGCAGGGCATGCTACCGGCCGGTCACCTGTGGGCTGCCGTAGGGTGCCAGTCGAACGACCCGGTCACGGCCTGGTCCGACCCGGCCGGGTGTGACACTTCGAACACCGGGGCCGACCCCCCTGGTCGAAGCTGCCTACCGGGCAGTAACGTCCTGCCGTCCCGCAGCGTCGCGAACGAGGAGCAGTCTTGCTCGACTTCAGCCTTCCGGCCCTCTATCAGGTACCGAGCGGCGGTAACCTCTCCGACCCTGTGCACCGGAACGCCGAGGAGCACCCGGACGTCGCGGTGCTCAGCCGGAAGGTGGACGGCCACTGGCAGGAGTTGACCTCGGTCCAGTTCCTCGCCGAGGTGCACGCCGCCGCGAAGGGCCTGATCGCCGCGGGCATCGAGCCCGGCGACCGGGTGGGCGTCATGTCCCGCACCCGGTACGAGTGGACGCTGCTGGACTTCGCGATCTGGACGGCCGGCGCGATCACCGTGCCGGTCTACGAGACCTCCTCGGCCGAGCAGGTCGAGTGGATCCTCGGCGACTCCGGCGCCGTCGCCCTCGTCACCGAGACCGACCAGCACGTCAAGGTGGTCGCCGAGGTCCGCGACCGGCTGCCGGAGTTGAAGCACACCTGGCAGATCGAGGGCGGCGCGCTCGCCGCGCTCGCCGAGGCCGGCCTGGGCGTTCCGGACGCGACCGTCCAGGAGCGCCGGGCGATCGCCGGCCCCGACGACATCGCCACCATCGTCTACACCTCGGGCACCACCGGCCGTCCGAAGGGCTGCCAGCTGACCCACGGCAACTTCCTCGCCGAGTGCGGCAACGTGGTCGAGCGCCTGGCCCCGCTGTTCCGCACCGGCGAGAGCTCCGTGCTGCTCTTCCTGCCGCTGGCCCACGTGCTCGCCCGGATCGCCGAGATCGCCCCGGTGATGGCCCCGATCAAGCTGGGCCACGTCTCGGACATCAGGGACGTCACCGCCGAGCTGGCGTCGTTCCGGCCGACCCTGATCCTGGGCGTGCCCAGAGTGTTCGAGAAGGTCTACAACACCGCCCGCGCCAAGGCCCAGGCCGACGGCAAGGGCAAGATCTTCGACAAGGCCGCGGAGACCGCGATCGCCTACAGCCGGGCGCTGGACGCCGGCGGCGCGGGCCTGGTGCTGCGGCTCAAGCACGCCGTCTTCGACAAGCTGGTCTACAGCAAGCTGCGGGCCGCCCTCGGCGGCCGCGCCACCCACGCGATCTCCGGCGGCGCCCCGCTCGGCGAGCGGCTCGGCCACTTCTACCGGGGCATCGGCTTCACCGTCCTGGAGGGCTACGGCCTGACCGAGACCTGCGCGGCCACCGCCTTCAACCCGTGGGACAAGCCGAAGATCGGTACGGTCGGCCAGCCCGTCCCCGGCGCCTCGGTCCGGATCGCCGAGGACGGCGAGGTCTACTTCAAGGGCCCGCACGTCTTCACCGGCTACTGGAACAACCCGCAGGCCACCGCCGACACCCTCAAGGACGGCTGGATCGCCACCGGCGACCTCGGCGCACTGGACTCCGAGGGCTACCTGACCATCACCGGCCGCAAGAAGGAGATCATCGTCACCGCGGGCGGCAAGAACGTCGCCCCCGCCGTGATCGAGGACCGCATCCGGGCCCACGCCCTGGTCGGCGAGGTCATGGTGGTCGGCGACCGCAAGCCCTTCATCGCCTGCCTGATCACCGTCGACCCGGACTTCTTCCCGAAGTGGAAGGAGCTCAACGGCAAGCCCGCCACCGCCACCGTCGCCGAGCTCGCCGAGGACCCGGACCTGCTGGCCGCCCTGCAGTCCGCCGTGGACGACGGCAACGCGGCCGTCTCGCACGCCGAGGCGGTCAAGAAGTTCCGCCTGCTGGACACCGAGTTCTCCGAGGAGAGCGGCCACCTGACGCCCTCGCTCAAGCTCAAGCGCAACGTGGTGCTCAAGGACTACGCCGCCGAGATCGAGGCGCTGTACCGGAAGTAGGGCCGCAGCGGCGGCAGGACGGTACGCCGAAGGGCCCCGGGGGAGTCCCCGGGGCCCTTCGGCGTCGTACCGGCGTACCGGGCGTCAGCCCGCCAGCAGCGAGGTCAGCCGCCCGGCCAGCAGGTCCCAGCGCCACGAGCGCTCCACCCAGCGCCGACCGGCCTCCCCCATCCGACGGCGCAGCTCCTCGTCCCGCAGCAGCCGGACGATCCGCTCGGCCGAGGCCTCGGCCGAGCCGCCCGGCACCACGTACCCGGTCTCGCCCTCCAGCACCGCGTCCGGCGCCCCGCCGGAGTCCCCCGCGACCACCGGCAGGCCGGTCGCCGAGGCCTCCAGGTAGACGATCCCCAGGCCCTCCACGTCCAGCCCCCCGCGCCGGGTCCGGCAGGGCATCGCGAAGACGTCCCCGGCCCCGTAGTGGGCGGGCAGCTCGGCCCACGGCACCGAACCGGTGAACCGCACCGACTCCCGGACCCCCTTGGCGTCCGCCAGCTTCTCCAGATCCGCCCGGTACGGCCCGCCGCCGACGATCAGCAGCACCGCGTCCGGCACGTCGCGCAGGATCTGCGGCATCGCCTCGATCAGGGTGTCCTGGCCCTTGCGCGGCACCAGCCGGGAGACGCAGACCACCACCGGCCGGTCCGCCAGCCCCAGCCGCCGGCGCACCTCGGCGCCCCCGGAGCCGGGGTGGAAGGTCGTCTCGTCCACGCCCGGCGGCAGCTGCACCATCCGGGCCGCGGCGCGCGGCCCGACCGCGGCGGCGATCCGCGAACGGGTGTACTCGCCCAGGTAGGTGAGCACGTCGGTGCCCGCCCCGATCCGCCGCAGCAGCTGCCGGGAGCCCGGCAGCTGGGCCCAGGCGGCCTCGTGCCCGTGGGTCATGCCCAGCAGCCGCCCGGCCCCGGCCCGGCGCAGCGCGGGCGCCATCAGGCCCAGCGGGGCGGCCGCCCCGAACCAGACCGAGTCGCACTTCTCGGCGCGCAGGATCTCGGCGGCCCGCCGGGTCACCCGGGGTGTGGGAACCATCACCTTCGTGCGGTCCCGGATCACCGGGAACGGCTGCTCGGCGTCGAAGGCGCGCACCTCGGTGCCGTCCCGCCAGGTCGAGGCGTACACCACGACGCTCCCGGCGGGCTGACGGACAGCCATGTTGTGCACGAAGGCCTGGATGCCTCCCGGGCGGGGCGGGAAGTCATTGGTGACGATCAAGGTTCTGTGCATCAGGCCACGGCTCGCTCGGTCGGGGGGTGCTCGGTGTACCGCTGGGTGATCCGTACGATAGGTCAACACCATGACCCGCCGGGAACGGAACCGCGCACGGCAACCGTTTGACCCCCGGGTCAGTCCTAGTACCTAGGCCGCGGATGCGGCGGCCCGGGCGTCCGTCCGTACGACGCCTCCGGTGAGGACGTCGAGACGAACGAGGGAGCGCAGTGGAGTTGGCCCCGGCCACCGAGTCCGGTTCTTCGCGCGGCCGCCTCGGCCGCCCACTCGGGGCGCTCGCCGCCCTCGGGGCGACCTGGGTGGCCACCCGCACCGTGCTGGTGCTGCTGATGACCGGCGTGCTGAGGGCACCCGGCGGCGACGTCACCGCCGACGTCTGGATGATCTACCACGCCTGGTACGGCGTGCTGCAGACCGGCACCTTCCCGTTCGACGACGTCACCTGGCAGTACCCGCCGGGCGCCGCCCTGGTGATCCTGCTGCCGGGCCTGCTGCCCTGGTCGTACCTGACGTCGTTCTGGGTGATCTGCGGGATCGCCGACGCCGCCGCGGCCGCGCTGCTGATCCGCACCGGGCTGCGCCGGGGCCGGACCCTGACCGGCGCCTGGCTGTGGGTGGTCGCCGTACCGCTGCTCGGCCCGATGATCTACAACCGCTTCGACCTGCTGGTCACCGCGCTCGCCCTGGCCGGCCTGCTGGCACTGATCCGCCGTCCGGCGATCGGCGGGCTGCTGCTGGGCCTGGGCGGCATCGTCAAGGTCTGGCCGCTGCTGGGCCTGATCGGCACCCCGTCCGGCCGCCGCACCCGCCGCTCCTGGACGCTGGCCGCCGCCACGGCGGTCTCGGTCGGCTTCCTGCTGGCGGCCGGGATGAACGGCGCCTTCGGCTTCCTGGCCTTCCAGGGCGCCCGCGGCATCGAGGTCGAGTCGGTCGGCGCGCTGCCGCTGCACATCGCCCGGCTGGCCGGGGGCTGGGACGGCAAGGTCACCATGAACTACGGCTCCCCCGAGATGCTCGGGCCGTGGGTCAGCGTGATCAGCAAGGTGATGATGGCCGGCACCGTGCTGGGCTTCCTCTGGCTGCTGCTGTGGCGCTTCACCGCCCGTCGGCGCAACGCCGCCACCATGTACGACGCGGCGCTCTGCGCGCTGCTGATCTTCGTGGTGACCAGCCGGGTGATCAGCCCGCAGTACCTGGTCTGGCTGGTCGGCGTCGCGGCGGTCTGCCTGACCGTGCGCGGCACCAGCCAGCGGCCGGTGGCGCTGCTGGTCCTGCTCGCCTGCCCGCTCACCCTGCTCGAGTTCCCGACCATGTTCACCCAGGTCCTGAACAGCGAGCCGCTCGCGGTCGCCGTGCTGGGGCTGCGCAACCTGCTGCTGCTGACCGCCGCCGTGCTCTCCGGCATCCGGCTCTGGCGCTCCACCCGTGCCGCGACGGCCCTGGCGCCCACCGTGGTGCTGGCCGAGCCCCCGGCTCTGCCGGCCGCCTCCGCCTACCCGGTCCGCCCGGGCATCGCGTACGAGCAGGACCTGCTGGACGGCATCGACCACCCGGCCGGGCGGTAGCGGCCCGCCCCAACGGCCCGGCCCTACCGGTGCCTAGCCCTTCAAGGCCTCGACCTCGGCCAGCCAGAGCCCGGTGAACTCGGCCAGTCCGACGCCCAGTTCGGCCCGCAGCAACCGGTCCGTCCGGTGCGCCCGGTCCTCGCCCGCCCCGTCGGCCGCGCCGACCGCCCGGTAGAAGGCGACCAGCCGCTGCGCCCCGTACCGGCGGGCGATCAGCTCGCAGGCCAGCCAGGACTGCTCGTAGGCCTGGGCGATGCCGTCGGCGCCCGCGGCGAAGTCCGCGTCGGCGGGCAGCGCGGTGGGCAGCTTCCCGGCGGCGACGTCCCGGGCCAGCTCGGGGGCGATCTGCCGCGGCCGCCGGCCGGAGTCCCGGTAGGCCGTCCAGTCAGCGACGCCCTCGGAAAGCCAGAGCGGGGTCCAGGCCCGGGTGTCGGCCCGGGTCGCGACGTGGGTGGCCTCGTGGGTGACGACCACCTGGCGGCCGAAGTCGCTGAGCTTCGCGAAGGCCTCGGGGTTGATCACCACCCGGTCCGCCGGGGTGTGCCGGGGAGCGCCGGGGGCGGCCACGGTGACCGCCGCCATGCCCGTCCAGCCCGCCGGGTCGGCCTCCAGCAGCCGGGCGAACTGCTGCTCGGTGGCGGGCAGTTCCAGCAGCAGCCGGCCGGGCCAGGCGTCGCCCCAGACCGCGCTGACGGCCGGCACCGCCTTGTCCCCCACCGGGACCAGTCCGGCCGGGTCGGGCCCACCGGCCAGGCCGAGCACCAGGCAGCGGGCTCCGGCGGCGGTGCGGACGGGGCCGAGGTCCCACGGCGCCGGGGGCCCGCCGGTGCCCTCCTCGTGCTCGACCCGCCAGCCGCCCTGGTCCCGGACCAGCTCGATCCGGCGCGGGTACACCACCGGGTACTCGTCGTACCCGGCGATCCGCAGCGCCAGCTCGACGGAGGCGTCCTGCCGCTCCGGCCCGGTGGGCGGCGGGAGCACCAGGTTCCGGTACGCCGCCTCGGCCCCGGTGAGCCCCGACCAGGTGGGCAGCGAGCGCGCCCGCGCCGCCAGCAGCGCGGTGACCTCGGCCTGCCGGTCGACGGCCCGCCCGCCCGGCGGCGGGGCCACCGGGGGCAGCGAGAGCTGGACCAGCCCGCCGGCCGCCAGCAGCAGCGCGCCGCGCCGGGACAGCACCCGGCGCGCGGGGTCTATCGGATGGGGGCCGTCCGGCCCGGAGGGCGTCGCGCTCAGAGCCGGACCACTCCCGAGACCGGCATCGCGTTGACGCTCTCGTACCGGACCTTGGCGCCGGGGTACGGGGCGTGCACCATCACGCCGCCGCCGGCGTACATCCCGACGTGGTGCATGTCCCGGTAGAAGATCACCAGGTCTCCCGGCCGCGCTTCGGAGAGGCTGATCCGCTGCCCGGCGTACGCCTGGGCCTGCGAGGTCCGCGGCAGGGTCACTCCGGCCTGCCGCCAGCTGTAGTACATCAGACCGGAACAGTCGAAGGCGCGCGGCCCGGTGGATCCGTAGACGTAGGGCGAGCCGACCATCCGCACCGCGGCGGCCAGCGCCGCCGCCCCGCGCTCGGAGGCGGCCGGGGCGTTGCCGAGGTCCAGCCGGTCGGTGCCGCGGGTGGCGCGCTGCTCGGCCTCCCGGGCGTCCTGGGCGACCATCCGGTTCCGCTCGACCGCGCCCAGGCTGTTGAGCAGCTTCTGCGCCGTGGCGAGGCGCTGCTGGATCTGCTGCTTGTTGTCGGCCAGCGAGCGGCGGGCCTCGTCCAGCTCGGCGAGCTTGGCGGCGGTCTCGGTGCGGCGCTGGTCGAGCCGGCGCTGACGGGTGACCAGCTCGTGCAGGGTCTCCTGCTGGCGCTCGGCGGCCTGGCCGAGGGTGCGGGCGCGGGTGAGGTAGGCCTCCGGGTCGCTGGAGAGCATCAGCTGGGCGGTCTGGGTCATCCCGCCGCCCCGGTACTCGGCCCCGGCGACCGTGGCGAGGTCCCCGCGCAGTTCGTTGAGCTGCTCCTGGGCGGCGGCGACCTCGCCCTGGAGGATCGTGGTCTCGCCCAGCAGCCGCTTCTGCGCCTCCTGCGCGGCGTTGTACTTCTCCGAGGCCTGTTCGGCCTCGTCGTACAGCTGCTCGACCTGGGCCTTGACGTCCTTGCGGTCGGGCGCCTCCGGCCCCCCGGGGGCGGCCTGGGCGCTGCCGGCGGTCGCCACGCCCAGGGCCGTGGTGGCGGCCGCGGTCAGTACCAGCGCACGGGCGAGCAGTTGGGAACGGCGGTGCACGGGCATGGCGGCAACGGCTCCAGTCCTGCGGCGCGGCCCCGCGGCCGCGCCCCGGTGGGCGGCCGTCGAGCGGGAGTCCGGTGGCAGACGTTAGCGAGTCCGGGCAAGTGAGTCCAAACCCCTACCGACCAGAATATTTGACCCCTAATCGGACACCAGGTCGAGCCGCCGGAAAAGCCGCAGGCCCGGCCCTCCGTGACGGAGGACCGGGCCCGTGAACGCGTGGGTGGGGATCAGACCCGCACGATGGAGGTCAGCGGCATGTTGGAGACGGCCTCGTAGCGCACCGACGCACCCGGCTTGGGAGCGTGCAGCACCTGGCCGTTGCCCGCGTAGATGCCGACGTGGTGGGCGTCGCCGTAGAAGATCAGCATGTCGCCGGGCTGGGCCTGGGAGATGTCCGAGCCGATCCGGGTGCCGGCGCCGGCCTGCTCCTGCGAGGTGCGCGGCAGCGACACCCCGGCCTGGTTGAACGCCCAGACCATCAGGCCGGAGCAGTCGAAGGAGCCGGGGCCGGTGGCGCCCCAGACGTACGGGCTGCCGACCTTGGTGGCGGCGGCGGCCAGCGCGGCGGCACCGTGCGAGCTGCCCGGGGCGACCTTGACCGGCGCGGCGGTGGAGCCCGAGCCGAGGTCGCCGCGGCTGCTGTCGCGCGAGGCACGGTCCGGGGTGGCCGGCTTGGCGGCGGCGGCCTTCGCGGCGGCGTCGGCGGCGGCCTTGTCCTCGGCCGCCTTGATCGCCTGGCGCTCCTGCTCGGTCAGCGTGTTGAGCAGGTCCTGGGCGGCCTTGAGCTTGTTCTGGACCTCGTCCTTGGAGGCCTTCAGCTGCTGGGTCGTGGACTCCAGCTCGCCGAGCTTGCCCTGGGCCTCGGTGCGGTCCTGGTCCAGCTTGCGCTGCTGGTCCTGCAGCTGCTTGAGCTGGTTCTTCTGGGTGCTGCCCGCCTGGTTCAGCGCGCCGGCCTGGTTGAGGAAGTTGTCCGGGCTGGAGGACAGCATCAGCTGGACCGTCGGGGATATGCCCCCGTTGCGGTACTGCTCGCCGGCGATCTCGGCCAGGCCGCCCTGGAGGTCGGTCACCTGGGCCTGCTGCCGGGCCACCTGGTCCTGGAGGCCGGAGACCTGCTTCTCCAGCTCCTGCTGCTTCTCCTGGGCGGCGTTGTACTTCTCGGTCGCCTGCTCGGCCTGCTCGTTGAGCTGGTCGACCTGCTCCTTGACCTGGTCCTTGGTCGGCTGCGGGTCGGCGTGCGCGCCGGACTGCGCGGAGAGGGCGACGGCCGCGGCGGCGAAACCGGTCAGGATCGAGACGCGGGTGCGGCTGGCGGGCTTGGGACGACGATGGGACGCCACGAAGGCGGACTCCTTCTTCCTACCTCCGCCTACCGGGTGAGCTGACGGGTTCGGGCCGGAAGCATGCCCTACGACGCCTCACCGGCCTCACCTACGGCCGACCTGGCGCCGATTCACCCCGGAGGAACGTGTGGTTCCCCGGCTCCGCTCCGCAGCGCCCCCGACTACTGGGCTCCCCTGTCGGGCAGTCGCTTCGACCTGCCCCGCTGTTTCGCGAACTCGGCGGTAACCACCGCCGCCACCCAGGCTGGGTGATCGACTGTGCGGTGGTTCGGAGCATGACCCTAGTAACTGAACCGTGATCCGTTCAAATCCTTGTCAGAAAAAAGACGGAAGATTACCCATGTTCTTTTGTGAAAATGACTGATGGTGATCACTGCCGCACGCAAAGCTGATCGACTCTCACCGTCCGGCCCACCGGGACCGCAAACCGACGCGCCACCCCCGACCGGAGGTGGCGCGGATCACAGGGCCGGAACCGGCCCCTCGGGGAGGTGCCGGTCCGTCAGATCCGGCGGATCGTGTTGATCGACATCGCGTCGGCCTTCATCACCTTCACCACGTCACCGGTGTGCGGCGCGTGGACCACCATGCCGTTGCCGATGTACATCCCGACGTGGTGCATGTCGCCGCCGTAGATCACCAGGTCGCCCGGCTGGGCGGTGGCCAGCGTCACGGCGGTCCCGATGTGGCCCTGCTCCTGCGAGGTGCGCGGCAGCGAGACGCCGGCCTGGCCGTACGCCCAGACCATCAGGCCCGAGCAGTCGAAGGTGGAGGGCCCGGTGGCGCCCCAGACGTACGGCGAGCCCTGCTTGCTCATCGCCTTGGCCACCGCCACGGCGGCGTAGCCGCTGGCCGGCGGCAGGTTGCCGAGGTCGACCCGGTCGGCGCCGCGGGAGGCGCGGTCGTCCTGCTGCTGCTGGGCCCGGAGCGCGGCCCGGTCGGCGGCGCTGAGCGAGTTCAGCAGGTCCTGGGCGGCCTTCAACTTGGTGTTGACGTCCGCCTTGGCCTGGTTGAGGTCCTTGGTGGTGGAGTCCAGGGAGGCGAGCACGGCGGCCGCCTCGGCCTTCTCCTGGTCCAGTCGGCGCTGCTGGTCGAGCAGGCCCTTGAGCGCCTCGGTCTGGGTGGTGCTGGCCTGCTGGACGCTCGACGCCTTGTCCAGGTAGCCGGACGGGTCGGAGGAGAGCATCAGCTGGACGGACGGGTCGATGCCGCCGGTGCGGTACTGCTCGCCCGCGACCTGGGCCAGGCCCACCTGGAGCTGGCCCATCTGGTCCTGGCTGCGGGCCACCTGGTCCTGGAGCTGGTCGGCCTGCTTGCGGAGCTGGTCGGAGCGCTCCTTGGCGCCGTTGTACTTCTCGGCCGCCTGCTCCTGCTCCTGCTGGAGCTGGTCGATCTGCGCCTTGACGTCACTCTTGTTCGGCTGCGGCGCGGCATGCGCGGCGACCTGGGCGGAGAGGGCGACCGCGGTCGCAGCAGCAGCGGTGAGCACGGAGACCCGCGCGCGGCTCGGCTGCTTGGGACGGCGGTGGGAGGCCAAGGGACCGGCTCCTTCTTCCATCGGACTCACCTGATCAGGTGAGATTCCGGAAAATAGGTTTGACGCCAGACCCTAGTGAAGATCTACCCGTTTTGCCACTCCCCGAAGGCGTGAACTCCGGTTCCCCCGCTGACTTCACCGGATCCGCACACCCGCGCGGACGCCCCACTGACCTGCCGTCACCGCCCCCGGCCCCGGCTCAGGGCCGGGCCAGCCGGTTCAGCAGCAGCACCGAGGCCACCGGGCGCGCACCCGCCTTCCGCACGCCCTCGGCGACCTCCCGGTCGGTGGAGACCACCACCACCGGACGGCCCTGCGGCTCGGCCCGGACCAGACGGCGGATCAGCTCGTCCGCGGTCTCGCCGGTCCGGCTGAACCGTACCCGCACCCCGCGCGGGGGCGCCATGATGACCGGTACGTCCAGGTCCTGCCCGTCGAACACACAGGTGACCTCCGCCTGGGTGCGCTGGGCCAGCATCGCCAGCCCGCCCAGCAGCCGGATCCGCTGCTGCTCCAGCGGCAGCGCCGGATACCCGGTCTTGGTCACGTTGTAGCCGTCCACCACCAGGTGCACCTGCGGGATCGCCAGCAGCTGGTCCAGCAGCGCCGGGTCGTCCTCGGCCAGGCCGCGCCGGGCCACGTCGTGCGGCGAGGCCGCCCCCGGCACCACCGCCTCCACCAGGTCCGCCGGGCGGATCTGGGAGACCGGCAGGGCCAGTTCCCGCTGCAGGCCCTGCGCCGACTGCAGCACGGTGTCCAACAGCAGCCGCAGCCGCATGTCCTCGACGCTGCGGCCCTCCCGGGCCGAGCGGCGGCCCTGCTCGACCGCGGTCTCCAGTTCGGACACCCGGTGCCGCAGCCGTCGCGCCTCGGACTCGGCCGCGCTGCGCTCCCCGGTGGCCTGCGCCCTCGCGGCCTCCAGCTCCCCGGCCACCCGCCGGGTCTCGGCCTGCGCCCGCCGGGTGTCGCTCTCCAGCGACCGCACCTTCTTGCGCAGCGACTCGGCCTCCCGCCGGACGCCCTCGAACTCCGCGCGCTGGCGGTCCAGGTCCGCGCGCGCCGCGGCCCGCACCTCGGCCAGCTCGGCCTGGAGCTTCTCCACCAGCCGGGAGGCCTCCGCCACCGCGTCCTCGGCGCCGGCCCGCTCGGCCTCCTCGCCCGCCTCGGCGACCAGTCGGCTCCAGCCGGGCGAGCGCACCAGGTAGGCGGCGGCGGCGACGTCCATCGGATCGGCGGCGCCAGGGACGGTGCCCGACTCCAGCGCCTTCACCAGGTCCGGCTGGCCCAGCCGCAGCCGCTCCGCTATCCGCACCCGGAAGGCCGGCTCGGACTCCAGCGCCGCCGCCAGCGCGGTGGCCGCGTACTTGGCCCGCCGCGCGGGGGTGAACTTGACGTACTGACGCAGGCTCTGCGGCAGCTCCCCGGGCGGCAGCCCGCCCAGCGCGTCCGAGGCCAGCCCGACCACCCGCCGGCGCACCCCCTCGGGCAGCGGCCGGTCCAGCTTCTCGGCCGCCCGCTCGGCACCCGCGTCGGCCGGGGCCGCGCCGGGGCCCTCCGGGAGGCCGGTCTCGGACGGGACCGACTCGGCGGCCGGCTCCGGTGCCGGCGCAGCGGGCTGGAGCCCCTGCGCTTCGCCGGGCTCCCTCGCTGCGTCCACCACGTCCTCGGCTCCGATCTGGTCCAGCGGGTGCGGCCGCGGCCGCCCCTGTCGTCACGCTCCGTGCGTCTTGTCTGTATTGTCCCGTGCGGTGGACGGCGGCGTCGCGCGCCGCCCACCGCACCGGAGGGGTCAGCCCTGCGCGGCGGGGGCCTCCACGCCCTCGGCGCCGGGACGGGCCACCAGCTCGACCTGGTCCACCGCGTTGCACCAGCGGCAGCGCACCGACTCCACGGTCTCGCTGTGCACCTCGGTCTCCTCGACCCGGGATTCGCCGGCCAGGTCGAAGTGCAGGAACTCGGTCACCCGCGCGGAGCGGGTCACGTCGAAGCGGGTGAGGTTGCCGCACAGCGTGCAGCGCCAGCGCGTCTCGGCGGTCAGAGCGGGGACGGTCATCGGGGGTCCTCTCGGCTGGTCCCTGGGCGGGCTGGGCGCTCCCCCGGGGCCCCGGCGTCGGCGGCGGGAGGCGGGAATGCCCGCCCCAAGCCTATTGCCTGGGGCAACCACCAGGACCACCGGTCAGCTGAGATGACCGGAGCCCGTCCCGCCCCGCCGGACGGACCAGTAGTCCACCTGCCGTAAACCGCCGTGTCACCTGCCGCGCCCGGAGGGATGCTTGGCCGCATGGCGCTCACGGCCCCCGACCACACCGACGCGCGGGACGGCCGCCCGGCGCTGCCCGCCCCGGCGGTCACCTACGCCCTGATCGCGGTCAACACCCTGGTCTTCCTGCTCGGCCCGGCGGCCGGCCTCAACCCCCTGTACGGCACCGGCCAGGCCCGGATCTGCGCCGAGCAGCGGTACGAGCAGCGCTGGGGCGCCGTCCCCGCCGAACTGCTGACCGGCCACCCGCTGACCGCCGGGCAACTGGCCGAGGCCCCCGACCCGGTCCCCGGCTGCCCCGCCGCCCCCACCCCGGGCAAGCACCCGGCGGTGTCCGCCCTCACCGGCCTCTTCCTGCACGCCGGCTGGCTGCACCTGCTGGGCAACCTGCTCTTCCTGTACGTCTTCGGCCCGACCGTCGAACGCCGGGTCGGCCGGGCCAGGTACCTCCTCTTCTACCTGGCCGCCGGCTGCACCGCCTCGTACGGCTTCGCGCTCGCCGAGGCGCACGCGCCCGACTCCACCCGGGTCCTGATCGGCGCCTCGGGCGCGATCTCCGCCGTGCTCGGCGCCTACCTGCGCTTCCACCCGCGGGCCCGGGTGACCACCCTCGTCCCGCTGCTCCTCTTCCTCCCGCTGCGCTTCCCGGCCTGGCTGGTGCTCGGCCTCTGGTTCGCCCTGCAGTGGTGGTCGGTGCACTCGGCCGGGCCCGGGGTGGCCTACCTGGTGCACGTGATCGGCTTCTCGGCGGGCTTCCTGTACGCCTGCACCGTGGTCGGCCACCCCCCGAGACGCCCCGGCTGAGGCCCGATACGCTGGCCGCACCCCATCAAGGAGCCCGAACTGTGATCACCGCCATCGTCCTGATCAAGACCAGTGTCGACCGGATCCCCGAGATCGCCGAGGCCATCGCCGCGATCGAGGGCGTCAGCGAGGTGTACTCGGTGACCGGCGGATACGACCTGGTGGCGATGGTCCGGGTGCGCCGCCACGACGACCTGGCCGAGGTCATCCCGGGCCGGCTCAACAAGGTCCCGGGAGTGGCCCACACCGAGACCCAGATCGCCTTCCGCACCTACTCCCAGCACGACCTGGAAGCGGCCTTCGCCCTCGGCCTGGACGAGTAGGACTCAGCCCGCGCGACGCGTGTCGACGACGCAACGGCCGCCCTCGTTGCGGTAGTTCCACGCCGCGCCGTCCGTGACCAGCTCGCGGACCGCGGCCAGGAAGCGCTCGACGTGCTCGTCCGGGGTGCCGGCCCCGAAGCTCACCCGGATCGCGTTCAGGCTGCGCTCACCGGGCAGCGAGGGCTCGGGCGCCCCGCACTCGGAGGGCGCCGACTCCTCGTCCCCGAGCAGGGTGCGCACCAGCGGGTGCGCGCAGAACAGTCCGTCGCGCACGCCGATGCCGTACTCGGCGGACAGCGCGGCCGAGAAGTGCGAGCTGTTCCAGCCGCGGACGACGAAGGACAGCACGCCCACCCTGGCCGAGCCGGCCCCGAACAGGTTCAGCACCCGGACCTCGGGGATCTCCGCCAGCCCCGCCGTCAACCGCTCGACCAGCTCCCGCTCCCGGGCCTCCAGCGCGTCGAAGCCGGCCTCGGTGAGCGCCCGACAGGCCGAGGCGATCGCGTAGGCGCCGATGACGTTCGGCGAGCCGGCCTCGTGCCGGGCCGGGCCGGTGTGCCACTGCACCGCCACCGAGCCGTCCAGCTCCCGGGCCACCGTCCGGGTCGCCCCGCCGCCGGCCAGGTAGGGCTCGGCCGCGTCCAGCCAGTCGGAGCGCCCGGCCAGCACCCCGGCGCCGAACGGCGCGTACAGCTTGTGGCCGGAGAAGGCGATCCAGTCGACGTCCAGCCCGCGCACCGAGACCCGGTGGTGCGGGGCCAGCTGGGCGGCGTCCAGCACCACCCGGGCGCCGTACCGGTGCGCGGTCTCGGTCAGTTCGGCGACCGGCCACAGCTCGCCGGTCACGTTGGAGGCACCGGTGACGCACAGCAGCTTCGGGCCCTCCGGCGCCGCGGCCAGCGCCTCCTCCAGCGCGGCCACCGCCTCGGCCCGCGAGCGCGGCGCCCGCAGGTAGCCGACCTCCAGCCCGGCGTGGGCCCACGGCAGCAGCGAGGCGTGGTGCTCGGTCTCGAAGGCGAACACCCGGGTGCCGGCCGGGACGGCGGCGGCCAGCAGGTTGAGCGAGTCGGTGGTGGCGCGGGTGAAGACCACCTGGTCGCCCTCGCGCAGGTCGAGGAACTCGGCGACGGTCCGGCGGCTCTGCTCGAACAGGTCGGTGGACAGCTGCGAGAGGTACCCGGCGCCGCGGTGGACGCTGCCGTAGTAGGGGGCGTAGGCGGCGACGTCGTCCCACACCCGCTGGAGCGCCGGCGCGCTGGCCGCGTAGTCGAGCGCCGCGTAGCCGACCTTCTCACCGCTGGCGAGCGGGACCTCGACGTCGTGGCCGAGGACGGCGAGCGGGGCGGTGGTTCCGAGGGAGAGGGACATGAGGATGCACTCCTTCACGGGTAAGGGACCCCGGGAGTGCTGATCGTCCGGTGTCCGCGCTTGTCGCGCGGACGGCTTGTCCGGCGACCCGGTCCTCACCCAGGGCACCCCGCCACGGACGGAGGGTTGCCGGACAGCCAGCTGGGGCTTGACGCTGTCACTCATGACCTGGCGAAGACTCTAGGTCGGGTACGTCGGACGGTCAAACAGGCATCCACCATCCGGACAGCACTCTCGGCGCGCAGCCGAAGGGCCCGTGTCGACGAACCGACACGGGCCCTCAACTACCGCCTCAGATCCGGCTGGTGGCCTCCGACCAGCGCCGCAGCAGGTCCTGCGCCCGGCCGGAGTCGATCGCCTCGGCCGCCCGCACCATGCCCGCCGCGAGCTGCTCCGCCAGCGGGGCGTCGCCCAGGTCCAGCGCGACCAGCGCCGCCGCCGTGTTCAGCAGGACGGCGTCCCGCACCGGCCCGCGCTCCCCGGCCAGCAGCCGGCGGGCGACCTCGGCGTTGTACGCGGCGTCGGCCCCGCGCAGCGCCTCGATGCCGACCAGCTCGATGCCGACGTCCCGCGGATCGAACGTGGTCTCGGTGACCGCGCCGTCGCGCACCACCCAGACCCGCGAGGTGGTGGTGATGGTCAGCTCGTCCAGCCCGTCGTCGCCGCGGAAGACCAGCGCGGTCGCCCCGCGCCGGGCGAGCACCCCGGCGATCAGCCCGGCCAGCCGGGTGTCGAAGCAGCCGATCGCGTGCGAGGTGACCTTCGCCGGGTTGGTCAGCGGGCCGAGGATGTTGAAGGCGGTGGGCACCCCGAGGTCACGCCGCGCGGTGGCGGCGTGCCGCATCGAGGGGTGGAACTTCGCCGCGAAGCAGAAGGTGAGCCCGACCTCCTCGGCCACCTGGGCCACCCGCCGGGAGGAGAGGTCCAGCGCCACCCCGAGCTTCTCCAGCACGTCCGAGGAGCCGCTGGACGAGGAGGCCGCCCGGTTGCCGTGCTTGACCACCTTGGCCCCGGCCGCCGCGGCGACGATCGCCGACATGGTCGAGATGTTGACGGTCTTCGCCCGGTCCCCGCCGGTGCCGACGATGTCCACCGCCGGGCCGGGGATGTCCAGCGGCTCGGCGTGGTCGTACATGGCGTCCACCAGGCCGGCGATCTCGTCGACCGTCTCGCCCTTGGCCCGCAGCGCCACCATGAACCCGGCCACCTGGACGGGGGACGCCTCGCCGCTCATGATCCGGTCCATCGCCCACGCGGTGGACGAGCGGTCGAGGTCCTCCCCCTTCAACAGGGCCGCCAGCAGGTCCGGCCAGGTGCGGACCACCTGCGCGGGGTCGGTACCACCGTTCGCAGGGTTCACGTTCACCATGGCTGACTCCAGCTGTTGTCGGTTCCCCCGCACCGGGGGACGTCCGTACGGATGGAGCCAGCCTATCGAGCGGCGGGGCGCCCACGGCGCCGTCGTCTCCAGTACTGAGACGGCACCGCTCAACGCGCGGCCGGGGCCCGCTTCGCCAGCCGGGCCCGCAGCAGGGTGGCGACCGCCTCGGCCAGCGCCACCGGTTCGACCGGGTGGGAGATCGCGGCATCGGCCCGGCTCCAGGCGGCGAGCCAGGAGTCCTGCGGCCGGCCGATCAGCACCAGCACCGGCGGGCACCCGTAGATCTCGTCCTTGAGCTGGCGCCCGAGGCCGAGGCCGCCGGCCGGCACCGCCTCGCCGTCCAGCACGCAGAGGTCGACGCCACCCTTCTCCAACGCCTTGAGCACCGCGGGGGTGGTCGCGCATTCGAGGTAGGACAGCTCCGGAAGATCCTCGGCGGGGCGACGGCCGAGCGCCGTCAGCACCTGCTCGCGGGTGTTGCGGTCGTCGCTGTAGACGAGGACGGTGAGCGTCTCGTCGGTCGTGTACGCCATGGACCCTGCTCCCTCAAGTGTGATCCGGACCACGTTCACCTGATCCGGATGCTACTCCCGTTTCCCCCGTCGCCGGTCCCCCTCGCGCACGTTCCCCCTCAAGCCGCCGCGCCCGTGGCTCACCCGCTCGGAGGACGGCCCGTCACCCGGACCCTCCCGGTCCACCCGGACGGCCGATGCGGCATCCCGTCCCCTTACGGCAGGACACTGGGCCGACCGTGCAACGACGCGCCGGGCAACGGGGTCGCGGGCCCCTCCGAGGAACCGTCAGAAAAGGGACACGCCGCTGCTCAGCCTCCGTCCGGACCCCCCGTCGCCCTTCAAGGGGGCATACCGCACGCACCGGACACTCCGAGGGACACCCCCCGACGTGAAGACGGAATAAGGGACCGACATAATGTCCGTCGTGGCGACAGCAACAGCAACAGAAACCGGGCACGCGCACGGATCGGTCAATCGACCGAACATGGTCAGCGTCGGAACGATCGTCTGGCTCAGTTCCGAGCTGATGTTCTTCGCGGCCCTCTTCGCGATGTACTTCACGCTCCGCTCCGTCAAGGGAGCCGAGTTCTGGGCCGAGAAGGCGCACGCCCTCAACGTGACGTTCTCCTCGGTCAACACCACGATCCTGGTGCTCTCCTCGCTCACCTGCCAGCTCGGCGTGTTCGCCGCCGAGCGCGGTGACGTGAAGAAGCTCCGCGGGTGGTTTGCCCTCACGTTCTTCATGGGCGCGATCTTCATCGGCGGCCAGGTCTACGAGTACACCGAGCTGGTCAAGAACGACGGCCTCTCGCTGTCCTCGGACCCGTACGGCACGGTGTTCTACCTGACCACCGGCTTCCACGGTCTGCACGTGACGGGCGGTCTGATCGCCTTCCTGCTGGTCCTGGGACGGACGTACGCAGCCAAGCGCTTCACGCACGAGCAGGCCACCGCCGCGATCGTCGTGTCCTACTACTGGCACTTCGTCGACGTCGTGTGGATCGGCCTGTTCGCGACCATCTACCTGATCAAGTAACCAGCTGATCAGGTCGCTGGCCACCGGCAGCGGCCCCCGCCCTCACCGGCGACGGGCCGCTTCTGCCGGTGCCGACGCTCCCACCGACCGACCGCGCGCGCAGCCTTGGACAGGCAACCTCGTGCCGGCCAGACCGGCCGCCGGGTGCACCCACCAGTCGACCAGATCCTGACACCGGGGTTATTCCGTGAAAAAGCTCTCCGCACGACGGCGCCACCCATTGGCGGCGCTGGTCGTCCTACTTCTCGCCCTGGCGGCAACCGGGGGGCTGTACGCCGCGTTCGCGCCCGCCGACAAGGCGCAGGCCGACGTCGCCGCGCAGTCGCTCGCGATCGATGAGGGCAAGAAGCTCTTCGCCGTGGGCTGCTCCTCCTGCCACGGCCTGAACGGCCAGGGCGGCAGCGACGGTCCGAGCCTGGTCGGCGTGGGCTCCGCCGCTGTCGACTTCCAGGTCGGCACCGGTCGCATGCCGGCCCAGCAGCCCGGTGCCCAGGTGCCGCGCAAGAAGGCCATCTACAGCCAGAGCGAGATCGACCAGCTCGCCGCGTTCGTCCAGTCCCTCGGCCCCGGCCCGATCACGCCGGACGCGAAGCAGTACACCTCGACCGACCCGGACGACATCTCCAAGGGTGGCGAGCTGTTCCGCACCAACTGCGCCCAGTGCCACAACTTCGCCGGCCAGGGCGGTGCCCTGACGAAGGGCAAGTACGCCCCGTCGCTGGAGGGCGTGGACGCCAAGCACATCTACGAGGCCATGCAGACCGGCCCGCAGAACATGCCGTCGTTCCCGGACAGCACCATGCCCGAGGAGCAGAAGAAGCAGATCGTGGCCTTCGTCCGCCACACCACCAACGATGAGCCCAACCCCGGCGGTCTCACCCTGGGCAGCCTCGGTCCGGTGACCGAGGGTCTGTTCGGCTGGATCTTCGGCCTCGGCACGCTCATCGCGGTCGCGATCTGGGTCGCCGCCCACACCACCAAGGCCAAGAAGTCATGAGCCACGACATGTCAGAAGAGAAGCTCCCGGAGCCGCACGGCTCCGCCGGCGAGGTGGCCGACCACGGCAACCCGTTCGCCGACCCGGGCCTGCCGGCCCACGAGCCCCGTCGCACCGACATCGACGAGCAGGCCGCCAAGCGGGCCGAGCGTCAGGTCTCGCTGATGTTCGTGGTCTCGATGCTCGCGACGATCGGCTTCATCGCCTCGTACGTGGCCATCGACCCGGACAAGATCGTCTACATCTTCCCGCTGGGCCACGTCAGCGCGCTGAACTTCGCGCTCGGCCTGACCCTGGGCGTCGCGCTGTTCATGATCGGCGCGGGCGCGGTCCACTGGGCCCGCACCCTGATGTCGGACGTCGAGCTGCCGGCCGAGCGTCACCCGATCGAGGCCGACGACGAGGTCCGCAACGACGTCATCGAGCAGTTCAAGACCGGTGCCGCCGAGTCCGGCTTCGGCCGCCGCAAGATGATCCGCAACACCCTCATCGGGTCGATGGCGCTGGTCCCGCTCTCCGGCGTGGTCCTGCTCCGTGACCTGGGCCCGCTGCCGGAGAAGAAGCTCCAGGAGACGGGCTGGAAGGAGGCCACCCCGGCCAAGCCGCTGCAGCTCGTCAACATGAGCACCATGCAGCCGATGAAGCCCGAGGACCTCGTGATCGGCTCGCTGACCTTCGCGATGCCGGAGGGGCTCACCACCCACGACGAGGACTTCCAGCAGCGCATCGCCAAGGACGCCCTGATGCTGGTGCGCATCGCGCCGGAGGACATCAAGGACGACAAGTCCAAGGAGCTGGGCTTCGAGGGCATCCTCGCCTACTCCAAGATCTGCACCCACGTCGGCTGCCCGATCAGCCTGTACGAGCAGCAGACCCACCACGCGCTCTGCCCCTGCCACCAGTCGACCTTCGACCTGGCGGACGGCGCGCGCGTCATCTTCGGCCCGGCCGGCCACCCGCTGCCGCAGCTGAAGATCACCACTGACGACAAGGGCAACCTGATCGCCACCGGCGACTTCGAGAAGCCTGTCGGCCCGAGCTTCTGGGAGCGTGCTCGATGAGTAGCGCGAGCAGCACCAAGACCGGTGCCGCCAAGCCCTCCAGCACGCGCGCGAACCCCGCCAACAAGTGGGAGTCCGCGGCTGACTGGACGGACGGCCGGCTGGGGATCTACTCCCTCGCCAAGGCCAACCTGCGCAAGATCTTCCCGGACCACTGGTCCTTCATGCTGGGCGAGATCTGCCTCTACACCTTCGTCATCATCATCCTGACCGGTGTCTACCTGACGCTGTTCTTCAAGCCGTCGATGGCCGAGGTCGTCTACAACGGCTCGTACGTGCCGCTCAAGGGCATCGGGATGTCCGAGGCGTACGCCTCGACGGTGGACATCAGCTTCGAGATCCGCGGCGGTCTGCTGATCCGCCAGATCCACCACTGGGCCGCCCTGGTCTTCGTGGCCGCGATGCTCGTGCACATGATGCGCGTGTTCTTCACGGGCGCGTTCCGCAAGCCCCGCGAGATCAACTGGGTCTTCGGCTTCCTGCTGCTGGTCCTCGGCATGTTCGACGGCTTCTTCGGCTACTCGCTGCCGGACGACCTGCTGTCGGGCACCGGTATCCGCTTCATGGAAGGCGCGATCCTCGCGGTCCCGCTGGTCGGCACCTACATCCAGATGTTCCTGTTCGGGGGCGAGTTCCCCGGCCACGACATCGTGCCGCGGTTCTTCACCATCCACGTCCTGCTGATCCCGGGCATCATGCTCGGCCTGCTGGTCGCGCACCTGATCCTGGTCTTCTACCACAAGCACACCCAGTGGGCGGGCCCGGGCAAGACCGAGAAGAACGTCGTCGGCATGCCGCTGATGCCGGTCTACATGGCCAAGGCCGGTGGCTTCTTCTTCCTGGTCTTCGGCATCATCGCCGCCATCTCGGCGATCGCCACGATCAACCCGATCTGGGCGTACGGCCCGTACCGTCCGGACCAGGTGTCGACCGACGCCCAGCCCGACTGGTACATGGGCTTCTCCGAGGGTCTGATCCGCGTCATGCCGGGCTGGGAGATCAGCCTGTGGGGCCACACCCTGAACCTGGGTGTCTTCGTCCCGCTGATGATCTTCCCGCTGGTCCTGGTCGCGATCGCGGTCTACCCGTTCATCGAGGGCTGGATCACCGGCGACAAGCGCGAGCACCACATCCTGGACCGCCCGCGCAACGCCCCGGTCCGCACCGCCCTGGGTGCCGCCTGGATCAGCCTGTACCTGGTGCTGCTGGTCGGTGGTGGCAACGACCTGTTCGCCACCCACCTGCACCTGTCGATCAACTCGATCACCTACTTCGTGCGCGCCGGCTTCTTCCTGGTGCCGGTCATCACCTTCATCGTCACCAAGCGCTGGTGCCTCGGCCTCCAGCGCCGCGACAAGGAGAAGGTGCTGCACGGCCGCGAGACCGGCGTCATCAAGCGCCTGCCGCACGGTGAGTTCATCGAGGTGCACGCCCAGCTGCCCGCGAAGGACCTGCACACCCTCACGGCGCACGAGCAGAACCAGCCGGTCGAGCTGCCGGCCCAGACGGACGAGAACGGCGTGGCCCGCAAGGCCGGCGCCCTCACCCGCACCCGGGCCAAGCTCTCCCGCGGCTTCTACGGCGAGGGCAGCCAGATCCCCAAGCCCACCGCCGAGGAGCACCACGAGATCACCAGCGGCCACGGCCACCACTGATCCCGTACGCGCCCGCGTCATCCCGAGGGCCGCTGACCAGAGTTCATCTGGTCGGCGGCCCTCGGGCTTTGCCCTCATCCGCCAGCCCCGCACCCGCCGCGCCCCAGGAGCCACCCGTGCAGCTGTCCGTCGACCCCGCCGCCGCCACTCCCCCGTACGAGCAGATCCGCGCCCAGATCGCCGAGCGGGCCCGCTCCGGCGCGCTGCCGACCGGACTGCGGCTGCCCACCGTCCGGGCCCTGGCCGAGGAGCTGGGGCTGGCCGCCGGAACGGTCGCCCGGGCCTACAAGGAGCTGGAGGCGGACGGCGTGGTGGAGACCCACGGCCGGCGCGGCACCCTGATCGCGGCCACCGGGGACGCCGCCCACCGGCTGGGCGCCGAGGCCGCCGCCGAGTACGCCGAACGCGCGAGCCGGCTGGGCCTGTCCCACCCGGACGCCCTGGCCGCCGTGGTCACCGCGCTGGGCCTGGCCTACCCCGAGGCCTGAGGGCCCGCCCGAGCCACCGGGCGGGCCCAGGAGGCGCCTTAGACCTCGGGCCGCATCATCCCCGCGGCGGGGGCCTGGCCGGCCGGGACGGTGGTGCTGAGGGGCTGTCCGAGGGCGCTGTGCTTGACCCAGTCCGTCCAGGAGACGTTCCAGTCCCCGAAGCCGTTGCCGAAGGGCTCCATGGTGGCGCCGCGGCTGTTCACCACCGTCACCAGGTCCCCCACCCGGGTGTTGTCGTAGAACCACTTGGCGTTGTCGGTGCTCATCCCGGTACAGCCGTGGCTGACGTTCTCGTAGCCCTGCGAGCCGACCGACCAGGGCGCCGCGTGGACGTACTCGCCGCTCCAGGTCACCCGGGTGGCCCACAGCACGTCGAGGTCGTAGGCCTCGGAGCTGCCGGCCGCTATGCCGATCGTCTCGCCGTTCATCCGGACGGAGCGCTCCTGGCCGAGCACCACCTTGATGCCGTTGCGGGTGTCGAAGCCGGGCTTGCCGGTGGTGACCGGGACGGTCCGGACCGCCTCGCCGTCACGCTTGAGGGTGAGTTCGTGGGCGGCCGCGTCGATCACCGACTCGACCCGCTCGCCGATCCGCAGCCGCAGCGCGCTGCGGTCGCCGCCGTAGAGGCCGTCCGAGATCCGGCTGCCGGTGCCGTCGAAGGCCAGCGAGACGGTCGTGCCGGTCGGCCAGTAGTCCTCCGGACGGAAGTGCAGGTTCTTGTCGTCCACCCAGTACCAGGCGCCGGTGACAGCCGGCTGGGAGGCCACGGTCAGCGCCCGTTCGACCTCCTGGCGGGCCTGGGGGTCCTTCACCGCCTCGGAGAGCTGCACGGTGAGCGGCTGGCCCACCCCGTAGACGCCGCTGCCCGAGGAGTCCGGGCCGAGCTTGGCGGTGAGCAGGCGCTGGGCGGCCAGGGTGGAGAAGTTCTGGGTGGTGTCGCCGCGCCCGTTCCGGCCGTCGTCGGCGGAGATCCGCACGGCGTACGCGGTGTTCGCCTTCAACCGGCCGGTGGTCTGCCAGCTGTGCTGGTCGTCGGCGAGCCTGCCCTCCACCACCCGGCCGTCCGGGCCGACCACGGTGACGTCGGTGAGCCGGCTGCCCGCCACCGCGGTGACGGTGACCGGCTTGGAGGGGTCGACCTTGCCCTCGGCCGAGAGGTGGACGAGGGGGCCCGCGTCGATCCGGTGCGGCCCGACGGCCTCGTCCCCGCCGGACGAGCAGGCGGCCAGCGGCGCCAGTACTGCCAGGGCCAGCGAGATGCTGCCGATGCCTGCGATTCCGCGCCTGTCGGCCATGACCGCCTCCGAGGGGTTCGCACGATTCGTACGATTGATCAGATCGTAGGAACGCCCTGGAGCGAGCGACATCCGAGCGGCCCCGCGTTCACCCGGGTGAGTGAGGCGGTCACCCCCGGGACGCAGCAGGGCCGGTCCTCCCGTCACGGGAGGACCGGCCCTGTCGCCGGAGGCGGAACCTACTGGTTCTGGTTCTCGCCCCGGTAGAACTCGAAGACCCATCCGAAGATGCCGATCAGGATGATCGGGGCGGCCCAGAACATCAGCCACCAGCCGAAGATCACGCCCAGGAAGGCGAGCGCGCCACCGAGCGCCAGCGAGAGCGGCTGCCAGCTGTGCGGGGCGAAGAAGCCCAGCTCGCCGGCGTCGTCCGCGACCTCGGCCTCGGGGTTGTCACCCGCGCCGCTGTCCACCCGGCGGGCGGTGAAGGCGAGGTAGTACCCGATGAAGGCGCAGAGGCCGAAGGCCAGGAACAGCGCGGTGGTACCGGCGGCCTCGAGGCCCGGGCCGTCCTTCGCGTTGTTGGTCCACAGGCCGTACGTGATGGCCATCGCCAGCACGAAGACCGACAGGCCCAGGAAGATCTTTCCCTGTTCCTTCATCAGGCGTCACCCTCCTGCTTGCCCTTGCCCAGCTTCGGGGCGTCGTACTTCGCCGGGGTCACACCCGCGAGGTGCTTGGCCGGCTCGCCGTGGTTCTCCAGGTAGTCCAGCGCGGCGATCTCCGGGTGGTGGAGGTCGAAGGCCGGGGATTCGGAGCGGATCCGGGGCAGCGTGAGGAAGTTGTGCCGCGGCGGCGGGCAGGAGGTCGCCCACTCCAGGGAGCGGCCGAAGCCCCACGGGTCGTCCGCGGTGACCTTCTCGCCGTACTTGGCGGTCTTCCAGACGTTGTAGAGGAACGGCAGGATCGACAGGCCGAGCACGAAGGAGCCGATGGTCGAGACGGTGTTCAGCGTGGTGAAGCCGTCCGAGGCCAGGTAGTCGGCGTACCGGCGGGGCATGCCCTCGGCGCCCAGCCAGTGCTGCACCAGGAAGGTGGTGTGGAAGCCGAAGAACAGCGTCCAGAAGGTGATCTTGCCGAGGCGCTCGTCCAGCATCTTGCCGGTCATCTTCGGCCACCAGAAGTGGAAGCCGGCGAACATCGCGAAGACGACGGTGCCGAAGACCACGTAGTGGAAGTGGGCGACGACGAAGTACGAGTCCGAGACGTGGAAGTCGATCGGCGGCGAGGCCAGCAGGACACCGGTCAGACCACCGAAGAGGAAGGTGACCAGGAAGCCGACCGTCCAGAGCATCGGCGTCTCGAAGCTCAGCGAGCCCTTCCACATGGTGCCGACCCAGTTGAAGAACTTCACACCGGTCGGGACCGCGATCAGGAAGGTCATGAAGGAGAAGAACGGCAGCAGCACCTGTCCGGTGACGTACATGTGGTGCGCCCACACCGTCACCGACAGACCGGCGATCGCGATGGTGGCCGCGATCAGGCCGGAGTAGCCGAACATCGGCTTGCGGCTGAACACCGGGATGATCTCCGACACGATGCCGAAGAACGGCAGCGCGATGATGTACACCTCGGGGTGGCCGAAGAACCAGAACAGGTGTTGCCACAGCATCGCCCCGCCGTTGGCGGGATCGAAGACGTGGGCCCCGAACTTGCGGTCCGCCTCCAGGGCGAACAGCGCGGCGGCCAGCACCGGGAAGGCCAGCAGGACCAGCACCGAGGTCAGCAGGACGTTCCAGACGAAGATCGACATCCGGAACATCGTCATGCCCGGAGCGCGCATGCAGATGATCGTGGTGATGAAGTTGACCGCACCGAGGATCGTGCCGAAGCCGGAGAAGGCCAGACCCATGATCCACATGTCGCCGCCGACGCCGGGCGAGTGCACCGCGTCCGACAGCGGGGAGTAGGCGAACCAGCCGAAGTCGGCGGCGCCGTTCGGGGTCAGGAAGCCGCAGACCGCGATGGACGAACCGAAGAGGTACAGCCAGTACGCGAACATGTTCAGACGCGGGAAGGCCACGTCCGGGGCGCCGATCTGGAGCGGCATGATCCAGTTCGCGAAGCCCGCGAACAGCGGGGTCGCGAACATCAGCAGCATGATCGTGCCGTGCATCGTGAACGCCTGGTTGAACTGCTCGTTCGACAGGATCTGGGTCCCGGGACGAGCCAGCTCGGCGCGCATGACCAGGGCGAGGATGCCACCGATCAGGAAGAAGGCGAACGACGTGCCCAGGTACAGGGTGCCGATCGTCTTGTGGTCGGTGGTGGTCAACCACTTGATGATGGTCGAACCCGGCTTGCGGGTCCGCTGCGCGCCGACCGTGACGGCCTCGGCGCCCCCGCCGGCCGCGGCGGGCTCGTTGAGGATGGTCACTTCTCTTCACTTCCCATGCTGATGAGGCCGGAAGGCACCGCACCGTTCTGACCCTTGGCGCGAAGCTCGGCCAGGTGCTTGTCGTAGTCGGCGCGGTCGACGACCTTGACGTTGAACAGCATGCGCGAGTGGTCGACGCCGCAGAGCTCGGCGCACTTGCCCATGTAGTCACCCTTGACGGTCGGGGTGACCTCGAACTTGTTCACCACGCCCGGCACGACGTCCATCTTCATCATGAAGTTGACGGGCCAGAAGTCGTGGATGACGTCCCGAGAGGTGAGCCGGAACTGCACCGTCTCGTTGACCGGCAGCCAGAGCGTCGGAGCGTCCTTGGGCGTACCGACCTCGTACGCGGCGTCCTTGTTGGCCGGGTCGGGGGTCTCGGTGTTCTCGTAGTTGAACGCCCAGCTCCACTGGAAACCGACCACGTTGACGTAGTGCTGCGGCTTCGCGGAGACATGCGTCAGCTTCGACTCGTCGCGGGCGACGAAGTAGAAGAGGACCGAGACGATGATGATGGGGACCGCGGTGTAGAGCGCCTCGATGGGCACGTTGTACCGGGTCTGCGGGGGGATCTCCACGCCGGTGCGCTTGCGCCGGTGGAAGATCACGCTCCAGATGATCAGACCCCACATCAGTACGCCGACCACCAGCGCCGCGATCCAGGAGCCCTGCCACATCTGGAGGACCATGGGTCCTTCCTTCGTGACCGGACTCGGGAGGCCAAGCCTGGGGAGGTCGTTGGCCGAGCAGCCGGTGGCGGTCGCGATGACGAGGCCCAGTGCCAGCGCCTGAGGCAGCTTCCGCCGCATCGTGCGCCGCGGCGAGCGGTCGGAGCCGTTGGGACTCACGTAGCGCCTTCCCGAAGTCTCGCCCGCCTTCGCGTCGCACCGGGAGGGGAGTGTGAGCCCCTCCGGCGACCCGTCCACGGGCACGGTTTGAATGCTTATGCGGGCCAAACCCTACTCCAGCCTTATGCGCTCCTGACGGGCAGCCCCCGGTAACGCGCCGCCCGGTCGCCCGATCAGGCCCGGCAGGCGCTGCGCCGCAGGTCATCCTAGGCATTCGAGGTCCTTACGCCCGATCGGGGGATGACCTCGAACAACGCGGGTGACGGCCCGTCGGCACCGGACGAAGCGGACATTCGGGGTGATCGACTGACGGCGGGTGAGCAATGCGGACCGAGCCGCGGGGCTCCGGGTGTGTCGTTAAATGTGACCGTGTACTTCGACGTGGCCTCGACGGCCCCTCTGCACCCCGTCGCGCGGCAGGCCCTGACCGCCGCCCTGGACGAGGGCTGGGCCGATCCGGCCCGGCTGTACCGCTCCGGCCGACAGGCCCGGATGCTGCTGGACGCCGCCCGCGAGACGGTCGCCACCGTCCTGGGCGCGCGGCCCGACGAGATCTCCTTCACCGCGAGCGGGACGCAGGCCGTCCAACTCGGGCTGCTGGGCGCCCTGGCCGGGAACCGGCGGCGCGGTGGGCACCTGGTGCACTCCGCGGTGGAGCACTCCAGCGTGCTGCACGTCGCCGACCGCCACGAGGCCGGCGGCGGCGAGGTCTCGGTGGCCCCGGTGGACCGCACCGGGCGGGTGGACCCGCGGGCCTTCGGCGCCCTGCTGCGGACCGACACCGCGCTGGCCGCCCTGCAGAGCGCCAACCACGAGGTGGGCACCGTCCAGCCGGTCGGCGAGGTCGCCGACCTGTGCGCCGCGGCCGGGGTACCACTGCTGGTCGACGCCGCGCAGAGCGCCGGACGGATGGACGTCCCGGCGGGCTGGTCACTGCTGACCGCGAGCGCCCACAAGTGGGGCGGACCGCCCGGAGTCGGGATCCTCGCCGTGCGCAAGGGCGTCCGCTACGCCTCCCCGCTACCGGCCGACGAGCGCGAGGGCGGGCGGGTGCCCGGCTACGTCAACGTCCCGGCGATCGTGGCCGCGGCCGCCTCGCTGCGCGCCGTCCGGGCCGAGGCCGAGCGGGAGAACGCCCGGCTGCACGCCCTGGTGGAACGGATCCGCAGCCGGGTGCCGCAGCTGGTGCCCGAGGTCGAGGTGGTCGGCGACCCGGTGCGGCGACTGCCGCACCTCGCCACCTTCTCCTGCCTGTACGTGGACGGCGAGGTGCTGCTGACCGAGCTGGACCGGGCGGGCTTCGCGGTCTCCTCCGGTTCCTCCTGCACCTCCTCCACCCTGACGCCGAGCCACGTACTGGCCGCCATGGGAGTGCTCACCGAGGGCAACGTCCGGGTCTCACTGCCGTACGGGACGGCCGAGGCCGACGTGGAGCGCTTCCTCGCCGTGCTGCCGGAGGTGGTGGCCGGGGTCCGCGCCCCGCTCGGGCTGGACCTGCCGGCGCCGGCGGGCGATGCCGGACCGCTGCTCGTCATCGACGCGCTCGGCAAGCGGTGCCCGCTGCCGGTGATCGAGCTGGCGAAGCGGATCGGCGAGGTGCCGGTGGGCGGCACCGTCGCCGTGCTGGCGGACGACGAGGCGGCCCGGCTGGACGTCCCGGCCTGGTGCGGGATGCGCGGTCAGGAGTACGCCGGGGAGGCCCCGGCCGCCGACTACGGCGGCGACCGGGGCTCGGCCTACCTGGTGGTGCGCCGCTCCTGACCGGGACGGACCACTAGGGCGTGTCTGACAATTCGCGTCGGATCAGCGTGCGACGTTGGGGTGCGTGCATCGCAAGGCGGAGGAGGGAGTCCATGCGGAGCATCGGCGACCGACGACAACGCGGCGAGGTGCGTGCCCCGGCGTCGCACGCCCGGCGGGAATTGTCAGACACGCCCTAGACCAGGTGGGTGCGGATCTCCGCGGCGGCCTCGGCCCCGTAGGCGTCCTCGATCCGCTTGAGGAAGGCGGCCGGGCGCAGGTCGTACTCCTGGGTGCCGACGGTCTCGATCACCAGGGTGGCGAGCATGCAGCCGAGCTGGGCGGCGCGCTCCAGGTCGAGGCCCCAGGACAGGCCGGAGAGGAAGCCGGCCCGGAAGGCGTCGCCGACGCCGGTCGGGTCGACCTTGGCCTCCTCGGCCGGGCAGCCGACCACGATCGGGGCCTCGCCCTTGCGCTCGATCCGGACGCCCTTGCTGCCCAGGGTGGTGACCCGGGTGCCGACGCGGGTGAGCAGCTCCTCGGCGTCCCAGCCGGTCTTGGTCTCGATCAGCGCGGCCTCGTACTCGTTGGTGAAGAGGTACGAGGCGCCGTCCACCAGCTCGCGGATGTCCTCGCCGTCCAGGCGGGCCAGCTGCTGGGAGGGGTCGGCGGCGAAGGCGTAACCGCGGGTGCGGCACTCCTGGGTGTGGCGGACCATGCCCTGGGGGTCGTCGGCGCCGACCAGGACGAGGTCGAGGCCGCCGACGCGGTCCGCGATCGGCTTGAGCTCGATGTTGCGGGCCTCGGCCATGGCACCGGTGTAGAACGAGGCGATCTGGTTGTGGTCCTCGTCCGTGGTGCACATGAAGCGGGCGGTGTGCCGGGTCTCGGAGATGTGGACGGAGTTGCAGTCCACGTTGTTGCGCTCCAGCCAGCTGCGGTACTCGGCGAAGTCCGCGCCGGCGGCACCGACCAGGATCGGCCGGAGCCCGAGCACGCCCATGCCGAACGCGATGTTCGGCGCGACGCCACCGCGGCGGATGTCCAGGGCGTCGACCAGGAAGGACAGCGACACGGTGTGCAGCTGCTCGGCGACGAGCTGGTCGGCGAACCGACCGGGGAACGTCATCAGGTGGTCGGTGGCGATCGAGCCGGCGACGGCGATACGCACGGGGGTCTCCTCAGGATGGCAACAGGGCCAGCGGGGGCGAATGAACCCACTCACGGTACCCGTCCGGCACGGCACGCCAGCAAGAGTCCCGCAAGCTGCCGGTCGCCTTCCCTGCCATGGTGGCACCCTGAACCCTCGACCGTGTACTACCTCCGGGTAGCACTGGTGGGCCCACCGGGCCGGGCCTAGGGTCGGCGGCATGGAGCCCTGCCGCGATCGGGCGGGGCCCGTCCCGACCGTGGCGATGCGGCCACGGCCCTCGATCGGAGCGATGCCCGATGATGTCCGACCAATTCCCGCCGAGCGCCCGCCGGGCCGACGCGGACGCCGAGACCCTCGACGCGCTGGTCCGCTCCTCCCGGCGGCTGCGCCGGTTCTGGCCACTGGTGACGGCCGGGCCGGAGCCCGCCGCCCCCGCGTCCGTCGGCGTGCGGGTGCCGTCCGGGGCGCAGCGACTGGTCGCCGGGATGGCCGAGTACGGCATGTGAGGACCGGGGAACCGGATCCGACCGGGGCACGTCACATCCGCGCGGTGCGGCCGAGGAGGCGGTGCCGCTGAGCCCTCGGGAGGATGTGCAGATGGATCTGGAGACGATGCCCCGCCGCGGTCGGCGGGCGGTGGCCCTGGCGGTGGCCGCGCTGGCGGCGGTGGTGACCCTGGCCGGCTGCAACGGCGACGGCAAGGGCTCCGGGGACTCGGCGGCGCGCAGCGCCACGGCCTCCGCGAGCAGCTCGGCCTCGCCGAGCGGTTCCCCGACGGCCCCGGCGGACTCCGGCTCGCCGTCCGCGCCGGCGCCCGCGGGGGCCCCGTCGGGCGAGGCCACGCCGACCCCGGCCGAGCCCGCACCCGGGCGGCCCACCACGCCGGCCACTCCCCCGGCCAACGGGATCGCCCCCGGCGAGCCCAACCCGGCCGGTGGCGGCCCGGCCAACTCCAACGTCCGGCCGCCGACCGGCTACCGGCTGGACGGCAGCAACAAGCTGACCGTCTACTTCTTCGGCGGGGTCTGCACCACGTACGCGGTGAAGGCCGACGAGTCGCAGCCGAACCAGGTGGGCGTGGTGATCGTGCCGGGCCCGCCGACCGTCCAGCCCGGGCACGTCTGCACCGCGATGGCCAAGCGGCAGGCCGTCTCCGTCGACCTGCGCTCGCCGCTGGCCGGGCGGACGGTGGTGGACCGGACGAGCGGCCAGGAGGTGCCGCTGGAGGGCGACGCCCACGCGGGCCCGGACCCGGTCACCCCGGACGGCGCCGCGCGCTAGCGGCAAGCGGCAAGCGGCCACGACGGAACGCGGAAGGCGGCCCCGGGGAAATCCCCGGGGCCGCCTTCCGTGTTCGAGACCCGCCGTCAGGCTTAGCTGAACGAGTCGCCGCAGGCGCAGGAGCCGGTGGCGTTCGGGTTGTCGATCGTGAAGCCCTGCTTCTCGATGGTGTCGACGAAGTCGACGGTGGCGCCACCCAGGTACGGGGCGCTCATGCGGTCGGTGACGACCTTGACGCCACCGAAGTCCTTGAGCACGTCGCCGTCGAGCGAGCGCTCGTCGAAGAACAGCTGGTAACGCAGGCCGGAGCAGCCACCGGGCTGGACGGCGACGCGCAGCGCGAGGTCCTCGCGGCCTTCCTGCTCCAGCAGGGCCTTGACCTTGGCCGCGGCGGCATCGGTGAGGAGGATGCCACTCTCGACGGTGGTCTCGTCCTGGACGGTCATCTGCTTTCTCCCGGTCTTGACGACGGTCTGCCGCCAGTGCCAACCACCGACCGCCCGGATTCATTTCCCGGACGGAGGGGGATTTCTGCGGCCTGTTCGACGGCTGGTTCTCCGTGGGCCGGGCGCGTCACCCGGGCCTCTACGCTCCCCATGCTCGCACAACCGGGGCGGACCGGGCACCGCCCGCGTCACGGATCCGGGCGAACCGGCCCCACGGCCGCCCGCCGGACGCCAGGATGGCGGCATGATCCTTCGCCAGGTCAGGGACACCGCAGCGGACGCGGAGGTCGTCCAGGAACTGTCCCTCGCCGCGTTCGCCGGACCGTCCGACGACCCCGCGCGGCCACCGGGACCGACGCCGCTGCAGCTGGCCCGGACCAGGCACCTGGCGCGCACCGACCCCGGCGGCTGCTGGCTGGCGGAGAGCGGCGGGCAGGCGGTCGGAGTGGTGCTGTCGATGCGCCGCGAGGGCCTGTGGATGCCCTCGCTGTTCGCCGTCCGGCCGTCCGCCCGGGACCAGGGGATCGGGCGGCTGCTGTTCGAACGGGCCCTGGCGCACGCCCGGGGCTGTCTGCGCGGGATGGTCTGCGCCTCCGACTCCCCCGCGGCGGCCCGCCGCTACCGGCTGGCCGGCTTCACCCTGCACCCGGCGATGCGGCTGACCGGGCGGGTGGACCGGGACGGGCTGATCGACCCCGGCGACATCCCGGTGCACCGCGGCAACACCACCCACCTGCACCTGCTGGACTCGGTGGACCGGCGGCTGCGCGGGTCCGCGCACGGCCCGGACCACGAGCTGATGCTCGGCCACTTCGAGGAGCTGCTGGTCGCCGACGCGCTGGCCGGCAGCGGCTACTGCTACCGGGACGGCGGCACGGTGCGGCTGCTGGCGGCCACCAGCAAGCGGATCGCGGCCCGGCTGCTGCGCGAGGCGCTGGCCCGGGTGCCGGACGGGACCGAGGCCCGGGTGGAGTACCTGACCGCCGAGCAGGAGTGGGCACTGGACGTCGGGCTGGAGGTCGGGCTGACACCGGAGACCGGCGGCTTCGTCGGGGTGCGCGGGATGCGGCCGCCGACGCCGTACCTGCCCAGCGGGGCCTTCCTGTAGCCCGGCGGGTACGCGGACGGCCCCACCGGGGGCGGGCCGGTGGGGCCGTACGGAGGAACGGAGGACGGGGGCCTGGATCAGGCCATGGTGTCCAGGATCTCCCGGACCATCTCCATGGTGGTGCCCGGGTGCAGGAAGGCGAAGCGGGCGACCGTCTCGCCGTCCCAGCCGGTCGGGGTGACGAAGCCGATCTGGTCCGCGAGCAGCTGCTGCGACCAGCGGTAGTAGTCGTCGTTGGTCCAGCCCTTGCGCTTGAAGCAGACCGCGGAGAGCTGCGGGTCGAACAGCAGCTCCAGGTGCTCGGTGTCGCGGATCAGCTGGGCGGTGTCCCGCGCCAGCCGGAGGCCGGTCTCGATGGCGTCGGTGTACGCCTGCACGCCGTGGACGGCGAGCGAGAACCAGAGCGGCAGGCCGCGGGCGCGCCGGGTCAGGTGGTAGGCGTAGTCGGTGGGGTTCCACTCGTCGCCGTCGGTGTGCAGGACGTCCAGGTAGGAGGCGTCCTGGGTGTGCACGGCGCGGGCGAGCTGCGGGTTGCGGTAGATCAGCGCGGCGCAGTCGAAGGGGGCGAACAGCCACTTGTGCGGGTCGACCACGAAGGAGTCGGCGTGCTCGATGCCGTTGTAGCGCTCGCGCACCGACGGGGCGAACAGGCCGGCGCCGCCGTAGGCGCCGTCCACGTGGAACCACAGGTCGCGCTCGCGGGCGACCTCGGCCAGGCCGGCCAGGTCGTCGACGATGCCCTCGTTGGTGGTGCCGGCGGTGCCGACGACGGCGATCACCGTCTCCGGGTTCGGGTCGGCGGCCAGGGCGGCGCGCAGCGCCTCGCCGGTGAAGCGCCGGTTCACGGTCGGGACCTTGAAGGCCTCGACGCCGATGATGTTGAAGGTGTTCTTGACCGAGGAGTGCACCTGGTCGGCGACGGCTATCCGCAGCCGGGCCTCCGGCCCGACGCCGAGCTTGCGGCGGGCGGTGTCGCGGGCGACCACCAGGGCGGACAGGTTGCCCGCGGAGCCGCCGGAGACGAAGCAGCCGCCGGCCGAGGCGGGCATCCCGGCCCGGTCGGCGATCAGGCGCAGCACCTGGTTCTCGGCGGCGATGGCGCCGGCCGCCTCCAGCCAGGAGATGCCCTGCAGCGAGGCGCAGGAGACGACCATGTCGAAGAGCAGCGCGGCCTTGGTCGGGGCGCACGGGATGAAGGACAGGTAGCGGGGGCTGTCGGCGGAGATGACCGCGCGGGACAGCTCGTGGTCGTACAGCTTGAGCACGTCGGCCGGGTTGTTGCCGTCCTGGTTGAGCAGGCCGGCCAGCTGGGTGCGCAGGTGCTCGCCGTCACCGGGGTGGTCGAGCGGGACGGGGTCGTACTGCAGCCGCTCCCGCATGTAGTCGAAAACCAGGTCGACCAGTTCGTTGTCGGGCCGGTGCATGCGGTCGGGTGCTGCGGACACGGCTGTCCCTCTCGGCTGTGGGTGTCGGGGGGATCCGGGCGGCGGGACGCCTCACCGCGCTGACCGGACGTGATCAGCGTAGGCAGCGGGGGCGCTTCCCCGCGCGTCGGAACGCGGCTGGTCAGGCAGCTTTCGAGCGTCTTCGGGCGGCCCCGCGCAGGTTTCCTGCGTGCCCCTGGTGGCCGGGGCCGGCGATCAGCCGATCAGCTGGGAGAGGACCACCGAGGAGCGGCTGCGCTGCACGCCGGGCTCGCGCCGGATGCGCTCGATGACGGCCTCCAGGTGTCGCATGTCGGCGGCCCGCAGGTGCACCAGGGCGTCCGGGTCGCCGGTGACCGTCCAGGCGGCGACCACCTCGGGGAACTGGCGCAGGCTGGCGAGGATCTCCTCGGGGGCGGTCCGCTCGCGGCAGTAGACCTCGACGAAGGCCTCGGTCTGCCAGCCGAGCACGGCCGGGTCGAGCACCACGGTGAAGCCCCGCACCACGCCGCGCGCCCGGAGCCGGTCGATCCGGCGGCGCACGGCGGTGGCGGAGAGGTTCACCTGGAGACCGATCTCGGCGTAGGAGGCGCGGCCGTCGCTGCCGAGGCGGACGAGGAGCTGCCGGTCGGTCTCGTCGAGGTCCGCCCCGATCACCTCGTGCGCTCGGCTGCTGGTCATCGGTGCGGGGCTCCACGGGTCGTGCGGTGGGGGTGGGGGGAGCGTCCCGGGCGGCGGGCGGTGCTGTCGCACCCGCCGACGCCACTGCCGAAACGGTTCGCCACCCATTCTGGCGGATGACCTGAACGAGTTCATCGCGCGCGGATGACCGGGAGAAGGCCGTCGGTCCACCTGACGGGCGTCGATCGTCACGCCCGCCGTCGACCGGAGGGCCTCGCAGGCGTACCGGCCCCGGGACGTCTTCATGTTCATGGCCCAGCCGGGCCCGGGGCTTCGAAATATCGATTCGGCTACGGCAGGAAGCATCCGATCCGGCGAGCGGTTCTCGTCACATCGACAGGATGGCCATCGTCACTCTGACGCTAACCGGTTAGAATAGATAGTGTCAGATAGACGAAAAGGCCCCACCGCTCGTTCGGCCGCACAGAAGGGCACCCGCCCGTGACCACCACCATCACCGAGACCCACGGCGTCGACCCCACTCCGACGCCGCTCGCTCTGCTGCTGCTCGGCCGAGAGGCCGACCCGAACAGCGAGCGCGGCGTCGAGTGCCCCGGCGACCTCCCACCGGCCTCGGACCCGAACCTCGTCGAGCGCGCCCGGGCGGCCAAGGCCGCGCTGGGCGACCGCGTCTTCATCCTCGGCCACCACTACCAGCGCGACGAGGTGATCGAGTTCGCCGACGTCACCGGCGACTCCTTCAAGCTCGCCCGCGACGCCGCGGCCCGCCCGGAGGCCGAGTACATCGTCTTCTGCGGCGTGCACTTCATGGCCGAGTCCGCCGACATCCTCACCGGCGACCGCCAGCAGGTCGTACTGCCGGACCTCGCGGCCGGCTGCTCGATGGCGGACATGGCCACCGCCGAGCAGGTCGCCGAGTGCTGGGACGTGCTGACCGACGCCGGCATAGCCGACGTGACCGTCCCGGTCTCGTACATGAACTCCTCCGCCGACATCAAGGCCTTCACCGGCAAGCACGGCGGCACCATCTGCACCTCCTCCAACGCCCAGCGGGCCCTGGAGTGGGCCTTCGAACAGGGCCAGAAGGTGCTCTTCCTGCCCGACCAGCACCTCGGCCGCAACACCGCGGTGCGGGACATGGGCATGTCGCTGGACGACTGCGTCCTGTACAACCCGCACAAGCCCAACGGCGGCCTGACCGTCGAGCAGCTGCGGAACGCCAAGATGATCCTCTGGCGCGGCCACTGCTCGGTGCACGGCCGGTTCAGCGTGGACTCGGTGAACGACGTCCGCGCGCGGATCCCCGGCGTGACCGTCCTGGTGCACCCCGAGTGCAAGCACGAGGTCGTCGACGCCGCCGACATGGTGGGTTCGACCGAGTACATCATCAAGGCCCTGGACGCGGCCGAGCCCGGCTCCAAGTGGGCCATCGGCACCGAGCTGAACCTGGTCCGCCGCCTGGCCAAGGCGCACCCGGACAAGGAGGTCGTCTTCCTCGACCGCACGGTCTGCTTCTGCTCGACCATGAACCGGATCGACCTGCCGCACCTGGTCTGGGCGCTGGAGTCGCTGGTCGAGGGCCGGGTGCCGAACGTGATCACGGTGGACCCGGAGACCGAGAAGTACGCCAAGGCCGCGCTGGACCGGATGCTGGCCCTCCCGTAGCCGAAGGCGGCCCCCACCCGCTCGGGCGGATCCCCGCCCCGAGCCGAAGGGGCGCGCCGGTGCCGAAAGCAAGGAGCGACAAGCGAGGCACGAGCGCCGGAGCGACGACCGTCGGCACCGGATCCGAGCGCCCCGGAGGCGAGCGGGCGAGTCACGGCGAAGGGCGGGTCCCCTCCGGTTCGGAGGGGACCCGCCCTTTCGTCTGGCAGCGGCCGCGCGGCTACTCGTACTCGGGGAAGCCCGGGATGACGCCCTCGCCCTCGGAGAGCAGGAGGGACCGGACCTCGTCGAGGGTCGCCTCGGCGCTCGGCAGGATCAGCTCGGACGGCTCCAGCGAGTCGTCCGGCAGTCGGGTGCCGTACTGCTTCACGGCACCCAGCAGCTTGCCGTAGGCCTGGCGGAAGGTGTCCTCGTCGCCCGACTCCACCGCGGTGAGCAGCTCGTCGTCGAGCTGGTTGAGCAGGTTCAGGTGGTCCTCGCCCACCTCGAACTGCCCCTCACCCATGACCCTCATGATCATGCTGCGCTTCTCCTGGTTCGTGGGTGGTTCCAGCTCACTTGTTGTAGTTGATCCGCGGGGTGTCCTGCGGGTGCGCGTCCTGCGGCTGCGGCTGCTGGGCCGGCTTGCCCTGCTCGATCGCGGCCGGACCGGCGGCGGGGCCGCCGGACAGCTCGGCCTTCATCCGGGCCAGCTCCAGCTCGACGTCGGAACCGCCGGCCACCCGCTCCAGCTCGGCCTCGATGTCGTCCTTGCGGCCGAGACCGCTGGCGTCGTCGAGCGCGCCGGAGGCCAGCAGCTCGTCGATCGCACCGGCCCGGGCCTGCATCTGCGCCGTCTTGTCCTCGGCGCGCTGGATAGCCAGGCCGACGTCGCCCATCTCCTCCGAGATGCCGGAGAAGGACTCGGCGATGCGGGTCTGCGCCTGCGCCGCGGTGTAGGTGGCCTTGATGGTCTCCTTCTTGGTGCGGAAGGCGTCCACCTTGGCCTGGAGCCGCTGGGAGGCGAGCGTGAGCTTCTCCTCCTCGGCCTGCAGGGCCTGGTACTGCGTCTCCAGATCGGTGATCTGGGACTGCATGTTGGCCTTGCGGGTCAGCGCCTCGCGGGCGAGGTCCTCGCGGCCGAGGGAGAGCGCCTTGCGGCCCTGGTCCTCGTACTTCGCCGACTGCTGCTGGAGCTGGGTCAGCTGGAGTTCCAGGCGCTTGCGCGAGGTCGCGACGTCCGCGACGCCACGCCGTACCTTCTGCAGCAGTTCGAGCTGCTTCTGGTAGGAGTAGTCGAGCGTCTCACGGGGATCCTCCGCCCGGTCCAAGGCCTTGTTCGCCTTGGAGCGGAAGATCAGCCCCATACGCTTCATGATTCCGTCGCTCATGGGCCTCGGGTGCCCCCTTCTCCGGCCTGCGGTTTTAAATCTCGTTACCAGACACGACGAGTGTATGTGCAGCGAGCCCTTCGCCGCAGTGCACCTGCCTGCAACAAGACTGCTACAGCGACCAGGGGCAGAACCTCATCCCCCGGGTGGATCCGCCTCTCATCCTCCCCATCCTCCATCCGATTGATCCCCTACGGGAAGAGCACGGGAAACCCCGGTCGGAGCGCGGCCGGACGGATCGATACGCGTTTGGGTCCGAGGGGACCCGTGGTCGCCGCGCCGCACCCCGTACGCTGGGGGTGTGTTCCGACGCCGTTCAGATGATGCCGCCGCCTCCGCCACCGTGCTGGAGGACGAGACGCCCCAGGCCCGCCACCCGCAGGCCAAGAAGGGCCGCCCCACCCCGAAGCGCAACGAGGCCGAGGCCAACCGGCGCACCCGGGTCGTGGTGCCCAAGGACCGCAAGGAGGCCTCCCGCCAGGCGCGCGAGCGGATGCGCGTCGAGCGCGAGAAGCAGCGCCAGGCGCTGATCGACGGCGACGAGCGCCACCTGCCGGCCCGCGACAAGGGGCCGGTGCGCAAGTTCGCCCGCGACTACGTGGACTCCCGCTGGTCGCTCGCCGAGTTCTTCCTGCCGGCCGCCGTGGTCATCCTGGTGCTGAGCATCGTCAAGGTGCCGACCCTGCAGCTGCTGTCCACGCTGCTGTTCCTGCTGTTCTTCGTCCTGGTGATCCTGGACTTCGTCCGCCTCGGCCTCGGTCTGCGCAAGCAGCTGGGCGAGCGCTTCGCCGGGCAGAACACCCGCGGCGTGGTCGCGTACGGCATCATGCGCACCCTGCAGATGCGCCGACTGCGCCTGCCCAAGCCGCAGGTGCGGCGCGGGGAGAAGCCCTGACCGCCGAACCGGTGGACTCCGGCTGGGCCCCGCCTTCCTGGGAGGGGCCCGGCCTCTACGCATTGCCCGGGCAGGGGGACGGCGGCCACGACCGGCTCGGCCAGGAACGTCGGCTGCCCTCCCGCAGCGGCTCCTTCGCCGGCGGCACCGCGGCCTGGCTGGACCGGCTCGGCGGACTGCGCAACTTCGTCCGGCAGGAGCTCGTCTCCCGGCAGCTCGCCGAGCAGCTCACCGGCCGCACCGCCCAGCGGGTCCTGGACATCGGCTGCGGACAGGGCACCCAGGCGCTGCGGCTGGCCCGGGCCGGCCACTACGTCACCGGGATCGACTCCGACCCGGTCGCGCTCGGCGTCGCCCAGGGGGCGCTCGCCGAGGAGCCGCCCGAGGTCCGCGGCCGGCTGCAGCTGCTCAGCGGTGACGGCCACCAGTGCGGGCGCTGGTTCGGCCCGCGCAGCTTCGACGTGGTGCTCTGCCACGGCGTCCTGATGTACCTGCCGGACCCGGACCCGATGATCGCCTCGCTGGCCCGGCTGCTGGCGCCGGGCGGGCTGCTCTCGCTGCTGGTGCGCAACGGCGACGCGCTCGCGCTGCGGCCCGCCGCCGCCGGGGACTGGCGGGCCGCCCTGCACGCCTTCGAGAGCGACCGGTACTACAACCGGCTCGGACTGGCCGCCCGGGCCGACCGGCTCGCCGACCTGACCGTCACCCTCTCCGAGGTCTCGGTGCCGGTCCGGCACTGGTACGGCGTCCGGGTCTTCACCGACAACGCGCCCGACGACGCCGCCCCGCCGGTCGACGGGCGGCAGCTGGCCCAGCTGCTGGAGGCCGAGGACCGGGCCGGCCGCACCGACCCGTACCGGCAGGTCGCCGCGCTGCTGCACGTGATCGGTGCGAAGTAACCACCCCTGACGGGCGGTCGCGCCGGTCAGCCCTCGTGCAGGCTCATCGAGTAGATGACCCGGTCGTCGTCCAGCAGGACGGCGTTGTCCACGCCCTCCTCGGCGAGCTGCTTCCAGCTCTCCCCGATCCAGGTCTCGGCGTCGCCCTGGCCGGCGAACTCCTCCTGCCCGAGGGCCGACGTCACCGCGCTGCCGTCCGCCTTCTCGTACCGCCACGTCCAGACCATGCCCGGCTCCTCCCACTGACGCTGCCTTGTGTGCTGCGCAGGTTAGCCTGCCCGGCCCGATCTTCCGTATGCCTGTCGGGCAGGATGGGCGGCATGGCGACCCACCCCCCGCTCCCCCGCACGCTGCTGCTCGGCGGCGCCCGCTCCGGCAAGTCCACCCGTGCCGAGCAGCTGCTCGCCGAGCACCCGGACGTCCTGTACGTGGCCACCGGCGGCACCCGGGACGGCGACGCCGAGTGGGCCCAGCGGGTCGCCCTGCACCGGGACCGCCGGCCGGCGAGCTGGCGCACCGCCGAGACCTGCGACCTGGAGGCCGTGCTCGCCGACGCCGGCGACCCGGCGCCGGTGCTGATCGACTGCCTGGCGCTGTGGCTGACCGCCGTGATGGACGAGTGCGACGCCTGGGACGACGACGCCTGGGCGGCCGGCGGCGAGGCCGCGGTGCAGCGCCGGTGCGCGGCCCTGGCCGCGGCCTGGGCCGGAACCCGGCGGACGGCCGTCGCGGTGAGCAACGAGGTCGGCATGGGCGTCGTCCCGGCCACCGCCGCCGGACGGCGCTTCCGGGACACCCTGGGCCGGCTCAACATGGCCGTGGCGGACGCCTCCGAGCGGGTCCTGCTGGTCGTCGCGGGACAGGTTCTGACGGTCAAGCCGAGCCCGCACACCTGCGCCGTGTAGCCTTCCGGACGATGGACACGACCGTGGATCTCGATACGTTCTCCTCGCTCGTCGAGCGCCCCGACGACAGCGCCCGACGGGCCGCCGAGGAACGCTGGCAGGAAGCCGGCCGACCGCGCGGCGGCCTGGGCAAGCTGGAGGAGCTGGGCAGCTGGCTGTCGTCCGTACAGGGGCACTCCCCGGTGCGGCCGGTCTCGGCGCCCAAGGTGCTGCTGTTCGCCGCCGACCACGGCGTGGCCGCGCTCGGCGTCTCCCGGCTGCCCGCCGACGGCGGCACCGCGGCCCGGGTACGGGCGGTGCTCGACGGCAGCGCCCCGGTGGCCCGGCTGGCCGCGCGCTACGGCGCCGACGTGCGGGTCATCGACGTCGCGGTGGACACCGACCCCGCGGACTTCCCGGACGAGGTGGTCGCCCACCGGATCCGGCGCGGCTCCGGCCGGATCGACGTCGAGGACGCCCTCACCCCGGAGGAGACCGTCCGGGCCTTCCGGGCCGGCATGGCCGTGGCCGACGAGGAGGCCGACACCGGCACCGACCTGGTGCTGCTCGGCGACCTCGGGGTCGGCTCCACCACGGTGGCCGCCGTCCTGGTCGGCGCGCTGTGCGGGACGGACGCGGCCGCCGTGTGCGGACGCGGCTCGGGCATCGACGACCGGGTGTGGATGGTCAAGTGCGCCACCATCCGGGACTCGCTGCGACGGGCCCGCCCGGTGCTCGGCGACCAGCTGGCGCTGCTCGGCGCCACCGGCGGGGCGGACTTCGCCGCGATCACCGGCTTCCTGCTCCAGGCCGCCGTCCGCCGGCTGCCGGTGGTGCTGGACGGCGTGGTCTCCTCGGCCTGCGCGCTGGTCGCGCAGCGGATCGCCTTCCGGTCGCCGGAGTGGTGGCGGGCCGGGCAGTCCAGCGGCGAGCCCGCCCAGGCGAAGGCGTACGACCGGCTGACCCTGACGCCCTTGCAGGACCAGGGGATCACCCTGGGCGAGGGCGTCGGCGCGGTGCTCGCGCTGCCGCTGCTCCAGGCCGCGGGCGACGCGCTCGCGGACGAGGCGCCCAGGCCGTTCGTGCCCTCGGCGCCGAAGGAGCAGCCGAAGCTGCCGTCGGCCGCCGACCTGCTCAGGAAGCTGTAGCGGCTCCAACCGGGGCGGGGGCGGCGGAGGCCGGCTCCCGGCCCGTGGCCCTGCGCTTCGCGCGTTCCCCGCGCCCCTTCTCCGGGGCGCGGGGATTCTGCTTGTCGGGGGGATCCTGCTGGTCGGGGGCGGGCCCCGGCGCGGGGGCGGGTTCGGTGCGGTTCGGGGCGGGCCCCGGCGCGGGGGCGGGTTCGGTGCGGTTCGGGTGCGGTGGAGGAGTGAGTGGGAGCGATGGCCGACGGCGGCGAGCGGGCGACGTGGGGCGAAGGGCTGCGGTTCGCGTTCGGGACGCTGTCGGTGCTGCGGGTGCGGGTCGAGCGGTGGGACCGGGCCGCCGCGGCCCGGGCCATGACGGCGGCTCCGGTGGTCGGCCTGGTGCTGGGCGCCGTCGCCGCCGGGGCCGGTGCCCTGGTGGCCTGGCGGGCGGGCGGACCGCTCGCCGCGGTGACGGCGGTGGGGGTGCTCGCCGCGCTCACCAGGGGGCTGCACCTGGACGGCCTGGCGGACGTCGCCGACGGCCTGGGCAGCGGCAAACCGGCCGAGGACGCGCTGCGGATCATGAAGCAGTCCGACATCGGCCCGTTCGGCGTGCTGACCCTGCTGCTGGTGCTGCTCGCCCAGGTCGCCGCCCTGGCCGGGCAGTTCGGGCAGTCGACGGCGCGCGGCGCCCTCGCGGTGCTCGCCTCGGCGGTGGCCGCGCGCTGCGCGCTGGCCTGGGGCTGCCTGCGGTCGGTGCCGGCCGCCCGCCCGGGCGGGCTGGGGGCGATGGTGGCGAGCACCGTCGCGCCCGCGGCGGCCGCCACCGGGACACTGGCCGCCGCGCTCGCCGTGGCGGCGCCCGGACTGTTCGACGGATGGTCAGCCGTACGCCTCCCGCTGGCCGTTGTGATCGGCGTCGGCTGCTCCCGACTGCTGCTCACGCGGTGCGTGCGCCGGTTCGGCGGGATCACCGGGGACGTGCTCGGCGCGACGGCCGAGACCGCCGCCACCGGGACGCTGTTCGCCCTGGCGTTGCTCGGCTGACACCGGGCGGCGCGTGATCCCACCATGCGGACTACCATGCGTGAAGCACCGCAGCCCTGCACCGTGGCAGGTCCTGCCCGCCCGGCGCGCACCGAGGAGCCGGGGCCTCTGGTGTGCGCGGCCGCTCCGGCGGACGCGCGCGCCAGGGGGCCCGGACCCGCAGGGCCCGCCGGCGGACGGCCTGCGACGGCGGGCTGCGCCGGTGCGGCAGTCACGCCGCGACCGGCCGTGGACCGCGAAAGAACAGGACGCATTACGTGACTGCATTGTCTGTGAGCACCTCCTCCGCCGCCTCGCTGCGCGCGGACGCCCTGGTGGTCGGTGTCGCGAAGGGCCCCAAGGGGATCGTGCTGGCCCCCGGTGCCGAGGCCGTGAACGAGGCGTTCGAGGGCAAGCTGGCCGAGATCCTCGGCACCCTGGGCGCGACCGGTGCCGAGGGCGAGACCGTCAAGGTCGCCTCCCCCGCCGGTCTCAAGGCCGCGCTCGTGCTCGCGGTCGGCCTCGGCGAGGCGGCCGAGGACGGCTACGGCCTGGAGGCGCTGCGCCGCGCCGCCGGCGTCGCCGCCCGCACCCTGGCCGGCGTCAAGAAGGCCGCGCTGGCCCTGCCGGCCGAGTCCGCGGAGGAGGTCGAGGCGGTCGCGCTCGGCGGCCTGCTCGGCTCGTACGCCTTCGGCACCTACAAGGGCAACGGCGGCGGCAAGGAGCCGGTCGGCGAGCTGGTCCTGCTGACCGTCCGCAAGGGCAGCAAGGACGCCAAGGCCGCCGTGGAGCGGGCCGCCGCGATCGGCGAGGAGATGAACCGCGCCCGCGACCTGGTCAACACCGCGCCGAACGACCTGAACCCGAAGAGCTTCGCCGCGATCGCCCAGGCGGCCGGCAAGGAGCACGGCCTCAAGGTCGAGGTCCTGGACGAGAAGGCGCTGACCAAGGGCGGCTTCGGCGGCCTGCTGGGTGTCGGCAACGGCTCGACCAACCCGCCGCGGCTGGTGAAGGTGGCCTACACCCACCCGAAGGCGAAGGCCTCGCTGGCCTTCATCGGCAAGGGCATCACCTACGACTCGGGCGGCATCTCGCTCAAGCCGGCCGGCCACAACGAGACCATGAAGTGCGACATGGCCGGTGCCGCCGCCGTGTTCGCCGCCGTGGTGGCCGCCAAGCGCCTGGGCCTGGCCGTCAACGTCACCGCCTGGCTCGCGCTGGCCGAGAACATGCCGTCGGGCTCCGCCACCCGCCCGGGTGACGTGCTGCGCATGTACGGCGGCAAGACCGTCGAGGTGCTGAACACGGACGCCGAGGGCCGCCTGGTGCTGGCCGACGCGATCGTCAAGGCCGGCGAGGAGAACCCGGACGTCATCGTCGACGTGGCGACCCTGACCGGCGCCATGGTGCTGGCCCTGGGCACCCGCACCTTCGGTGTGATGGCCAACAACGACGAGCTGCGCGACAACCTGCACGCCCTCGCGGGCGAGGTGGGCGAGCAGTCCTGGCCGATGCCGCTGCCGGCCGAGCTCAAGAAGGGCATGACCGACTCGACCATCGCCGACCTGGCCAACATGGGCGAGCGGATGGGCGGCGGCCTGGTGGCCGGCCTGTTCCTCCAGGAGTTCGTGGCCGAGGGCATCGACTGGGCGCACCTGGACATCGCCGGCCCGGCGTTCCACGAGAGCGCCCCGTTCGGCTACACCCCGAAGGGCGGCACCGCGAGCGCGGTGCGCACCCTGGTCCGGTTCGCGGAGCAGACCGCGGCCAACGGCAAGGCCTGATCCGAGCGGATCCGAACCCCGACGGGGGCCCGGCGCGCGTGCGCCGGGCCCCCGTCGGCGTTCCCGCACGGGTTACCTGCGGGTAGGCCCGGACACCCCACCGCACCTCTGTTCGCCACGGGCGAAACTTTGTTCCGCACTGCGGAAGAGGTGGCCCCGAAGCGGGCGGAAGACGCCCGTCCGGCGGCTGTCAACAAGGCCTTGAGCTGCGATGATGCCCTTCCGTCGGGGGTGTTCCCGCCCAGGTGACCACTCCGTGGGACACCCCTGGGGTGGACCCGGACATCAGCCACCGCGAACAAGTGCGAAGATGTATTTCCGGCACGACTGGGCGCCTCACAAAGGCTTCCGACCCACCGGACCGCGACCGGCCCGGCGACCCACCCCATTGCATGGAGGACGTGACGTGGCGAACGACGCCAGCACCGTTTTCGACGTAGTCATTCTCGGAGGCGGAAGCGGCGGTTACGCCGCGGCGCTCCGCGCCGCTCAGCTGGGTCTGAGCGTCGCCCTGGTCGAGAAGGGTGAGCTGGGCGGCACCTGCCTGCACCGCGGCTGCATCCCGACCAAGGCCCTGCTCCACGCCGCCGAGATCGCGGACGAGACGAAGGAGGCCGCCGAGTTCGGCGTGCTGGCCACCTTCCAGGGCATCGACATCAACGGCGTCCACAAGTACAAGGACGACGTCATCGCCGGCCTGTACAAGGGCCTCCAGGGCCTGGTGGCGTCCCGCAAGGTCACCTTCATCCAGGGCGCGGGCAAGCTCTCCTCGCAGACCTCGGTCGACGTGAACGGCCAGCGCATCGAGGGCCGCCACATCGTCCTCGCCACCGGTTCGGTGCCGCGCTCGATCCCGGGCCTGGAGATCGACGGCAACCGCGTGATCTCCTCGGACCACGCCCTCAAGCTCGACCGGATCCCGAAGTCGGTCGTCATCCTCGGCGGCGGCGTCATCGGCGTCGAGTTCGCCTCGGTCTGGAAGTCCTTCGGCGTCGAGGTCACCATCGTCGAGGCGCTGCCGCACCTCGTCCCGCTGGAGGACGAGAACTCCTCCAAGCTGCTGGAGCGCGCCTTCCGCAAGCGCGGCATCAAGTTCGAGCTCAAGGCCCGCTTCTCCGGCGTCGAGTACACCGAGTCCGGTGTCCGCGTCTCCACCGAGAACGGCAAGCAGATCGACGCCGACCTGCTGCTCGTCGCCATCGGCCGCGGCCCGGTCTCGGCCGGCCTCGGCTACGAGGAGAACGGCGTCGCGATGGACCGCGGCTACGTCCTGGTCGACGAGTACATGCGCACCAACGTGCCCACCATCTCCGCCGTCGGCGACCTCGCCCCGACCCTGCAGCTGGCCCACGTCGGCTTCGCCGAGGGCATCCTGGTCGCCGAGCGGCTGGCCGGCCTCAAGCCGGTGCCGATCGACTACGACGGCGTCCCGCGCGTGACCTACTCCAACCCCGAGGTCGCCTCCGTCGGCATCTCCGAGGCCAAGGCCGTCGAGCTGTACGGCAAGGAGAAGGTCGTCACCCTCAAGTACAACCTGGCCGGCAACGGCAAGAGCAAGATCCTGAAGACCGCCGGCGAGATCAAGCTCGTCCAGGTCAAGGACGGCGCCGTGGTCGGCGTCCACATGGTCGGCGCCCGCATGGGCGAGCAGGTCGGCGAAGCCCAGCTGATCTACAACTGGGAGGCCCTGCCGGCCGAGGTCGCGCAGCTGATCCACGCGCACCCGACCCAGTCCGAGGCCCTGGGCGAGGCGCACCTGGCGCTGGCCGGCAAGCCGCTGCACGCGCACGACTGATCGCGCCCACCACCCCCCGTTTCCGGTACTTCCCGTACTTCCCGTACGCAAGACTTGATAGGAGTCGCTGAAACCATGGCGGTCTCAGTAACACTGCCCGCGCTGGGCGAGAGCGTTTCCGAGGGCACTGTCACCCGTTGGCTCAAGGCCGAGGGTGAGCGTGTCGAGGTCGACGAGCCGCTGCTCGAGGTGTCGACCGACAAGGTCGACACCGAGATCCCGGCCCCGGCTTCCGGCATCCTCTCCTCGATCAAGGTCGGCGAGGACGAGACCGTCGAGGTCGGCGCCGAGCTGGCGATCATCGACGACGGCACCGGTGCCCCGGCCGCCGCCCCGGCCCCCGTGGCCGAGGCCGCGCCCGTCGCCGCCCCGGCCCCGGTTGCCGCTCCGGCTCCGGTCGCCGAGGCCCCGGCCGCTCCGGCTGCCGCCCCGGCTGCTCCGGCCGCTCCGGCCGCTCCGGCCGCCGACGCCACCCCGGTGCTGCTGCCCGCTCTGGGCGAGTCGGTCACCGAGGGCACCGTCACCCGTTGGCTCAAGGCCGAGGGTGAGACGGTCGAGATCGACGAGCCGCTGCTCGAGGTCTCCACCGACAAGGTCGACACCGAGATCCCGTCGCCGGTCGCCGGCGTCGTCGTCAAGATCCTGGTCGGCGAGGACGAGACCGCCGAGGTCGGCGCCCAGCTCGCGCTGATCGGTGCCCCGGGTGCCGCCGCTGCCGCTCCGGCTCCCGCCGCCGCCCCGGCTCCGGCTCCGGCTCCCGTTGCCGCTCCGGCTCCGGCCCCGGTTGCCGCTCCGGCTCCGGTCGCCCCGGCCGCTGCTCCGGCTCCGGCTGCCCCGGTTGCCGCTCCGGTTGCCGCTCCGGCTCCGGCCCCGGTCGCCGCTCCGGCCCCGGTCGCCGCTCCGGCCGCCCCGGTGGCCGACGCCGGTGACGCCTACGTCACCCCGCTGGTGCGCAAGCTCGCCGCCGAGCACGGCGTCGCGCTGTCCTCCGTCGCCGGTACCGGCGTCGGCGGCCGCATCCGCAAGCAGGACGTCATCGCCGCCGCGGAGGCCGCCAAGGCCGCCCCGGCCCCGGTCGCCGCCGCTCCGGCCGCCGCCGCTGCGCCGAAGGCCGCCGCCGCGCCGTCCGCCCTGCGCGGCCAGACGGTCAAGATGACCCGCATGCGCAAGGTCATCGGCGACAACATGATGAAGGCCCTGCACGAGCAGGCCCAGCTGACCAGCGTGGTCGAGGTGGACGTCACCAAGATCATGTCGCTGCGCGCCAAGGCCAAGGAGGGCTTCCTGGCCCGCGAGGGCGTCAAGCTCTCCCCGATGCCGTTCTTCGTGAAGGCCGCCGCCCAGGCGCTCAAGGTCCACGCGGTCGTCAACGCGCGGATCAACGACGCCGAGGGCACCATCACCTACTTCGACACCGAGAACATCGGCATCGCGGTGGACTCCGAGAAGGGTCTGATGACCCCGGTCATCAAGGGTGCGGGCGACCTCAACATCGCCGGCATCTCGAAGAAGACCGCCGAGTTGGCCGCCAAGGTCCGCGACAGCAAGATCACCCCGGACGAGCTGTCCGGCGCCACCTTCACGATCAGCAACACCGGCTCTCGCGGTGCCCTGTTCGACACCGTGATCGTGCCGCCGAACCAGGCCGCCATCCTGGGCATCGGCGCCACCGTCAAGCGCCCGGTGGTCATCGAGGCCGACGGCGGCACCGCCATCGGCATCCGCGACATGACCTACCTGTCGCTCTCCTACGACCACCGCCTGGTGGACGGCGCCGACGCCGCCCGCTACCTGGTCGCGGTCAAGGAGATCCTGGAGGCCGGCGAGTTCGAGGTCGAGCTCGGCCTGTAAGCCGGCCCGACCGCAGCACGGTCGTACGGAGCCCCGTGTCGTCACCGGACGGCGCGGGGCTCCGCCGCTCCCGGGATGCGGTTCGCGCCGGGTCATGGCATGCGTGGAGACGACGGAAAAGGGATGCTTGAGCGGTGATGGACGAGACCGACTTCTGGCAGATCATCGACGACACCTGGGAGGCCGCCGACGGCGATCCCGACGAACAGGCCGAGCGGCTCGTGGAGCGCCTCGTCCAGCTGACCCCCGACGACGTGATCGACTTCGGTCGGCTGTTCGAGGCCCGGTTCCAGCGCGCCTACCGCTACGACCTGTGGGGTGCGGCCCACCTGCTGCTGGACGGCGCCTCCGAGGACACCTTCGACTACTTCCGCTGCTGGCTGATCGGCCAGGGCCGGGAGGTCTTCGAGGGCGGGCTGGCCGAACCGGACGACCTGGCGGACCTGCTGCCCGAGTTCGACGAGGAGGAGGACGGCGAGGCCGAGGACCTCGGCTACGCCGCCGACGAGGCGTACGAGCAGCTGACCGGCCTGCCGCTGCCCGAGGTGGGCGGGCGGCAGACGGGGCGGCCGACCGGGGCGTTCCTGGACTTCGACGACCCGGACGTGATGGCGAAGCGCTTCCCCAAGCTCTGGGAGCGGTACGGGGACTGATCCCCGGGGATCAGGTGCTGCTGCCGGCGGAGCCGTCCTGCTTGATGCCCTTGAGGATCTGGTCCAGCACCGCCGGGTCCGGCGCGGCCGGGTCGTCGTCCACGCCGCCCTCGAAGATCACGTAGCCGCCGCTCTTGGCCGGGACGGCGGCCAGCAGGACGTAGCCCTGGGTGCCGTCGGAGGTGCGGACGTGCCAGCGGGTGGCGTAGCCGAGCACACCGGCGACGGAGACGTAGCCGGAGCCGGAGTCGGTGTGCGAGGTGATCCCGGAGAAGATCGTCCCGGCGTAGGTCGGCATCACCGAGTCGGCGGCCCCCTTGGGGGTGTCGCCCTGGACGGTGTCCTTCTCGATCGAGAACTGGCCGCGGATGCAGGAGTTGCCGTCGGCGCAGGAGTAGCGGCCGCTGCCGAGGTAGACGGTGGAGTGCGTGGAGTTGGTCGCCGCGTCCCAGCCGTCGAGGACCGGGACGGTGATCGCGTGCTGCGGGTCCGGGACGGTGCTCTTGACCGACGGGACGGGCTTGGGGGCCGGCGTGCTCCGGGTCGGGGTGGGGCTCGGCCTCGGGTTGTCGCTCTGGGTGACGGTGACCGTGGGGTTCGGGGTCGGGTCGGCCTTGGTGTCCCCGCCGCCGCTGAGCGTGAGCCCGGCGATGATCCCGCCGACGACCAGCACCGCGACCGAGATGCCGACGATCACACCGGTTCGGTTCTTCGCGGGGGCGGGCGGCGGGTAGCCGTAGCCGGCGCCCGGGTAGGCCTCCTGGCCGGGGTGGGCCGGCTGGCCCGGGTACTGCTGCTGGCCGGCGTACGGGCCCTGGCCGGGGTAGCCGTACCCGGGTGACTGGACCGCGTCCTGCGCCGGGTAGCCGTAGCCGGGGGCGGGTGAGCCGCTCTGCGCGGGGTAGCCGTAGCCGACCTGCGGCGGCTGCGCGGCGGGGGGCTGCCAGCCCTGGGTCGGGGCGTCGGCGAGCTGTCCGCCGGGGGCCTGGAGCGGCCGGACCTCGGTGGTCCAGGCGTTGCCGTCCCACCAGCGCTCGTGACCGGGGGTGCCGTCCGCACCCGGGACCGGGTACCACCCGGGAGGCGTCGAGTTGCTCACGGGCGTACGGTACCCGGCGGTGCGCCGCTCCAGACAGGGCAGGTACGTCACGACTGCGCCGCAACTGTCCTGACGGGCCGTCAGCGGCGCGGGCGGCGGGACGGGCGGCTCAGCCGGCCAGTCGGCGGGCCATCCACACGTCGTCCACGTACTGCCCGTCGATCAGGAACTCCTCGGCCAGCGTGCCCTCGACCGTGAAGCCGCAGCTCTCGTACAGCCGGCGGGCCGGGGCGTTCCAGCCGAGCACCCGGAGGGTCACCTTGCGGGCGCCGAGGGCCCGGGCCTGCTCGCAGGCCGCCTCGACCAGCCGACGTCCGATGCCCCGGCCGCGCACCGAGCCGTCGACGGCCAGGCCCTGGATCTGCCGGACGTGCCGGTTGACGGCCAGCGGGGTGGCCGGGATCTGCCGGACGTAGCCGACGATCCGGCCGTCCAGGACGGCGAGCAGGAACTGGTCGGGGGTGTGGCCCTCGTCGAAGACCCGCTTTCCGGCGGGCGGCTCCGGGGAGACCTCGGAGAGGGTGGACCAGACGGCGCGGTCGAGTTCGGCGACCCCGTGCTCGTCCTCGGGGCGGGCCGGGCGGATGGTCAGATCGTCTTCACGGGTCATGCCGCGTGATGCTACTGGGGCGCGTGCGAAAGGTGACAGGCGATAAGGCCTGCGAGGATGGGCCCATGCGCATCGCTGTCACGGGCTCCACGGGATTGATCGGTTCGGCCCTCGTCCGCTCCCTGCTGGCGGACGGCCACGAGGTGGTCCGGCTGGTCCGGCACCGCTCCAGGACGGGACCGCAGCCCGACGGGAGCACCGCCATCGGCTGGAACCCGCTGCTCGGCGAGGTCGACCGGGACGGGCTCGCCGGAATCGACGCCGCGGTGCACCTGGCCGGCGCCGGGGTCGGCGACCGCCGCTGGACGGACTCCTACAAGCGGGAGATCCGGGAGAGCCGGGTGTACGGCACCGAGACGCTGGCGGTGGCGCTGGCGGAACTGGCGCAGCCGCCGCGGGTGCTGGTCAGCGCCTCCGCGGTCGGCTGGTACGGGCAGACCGGCGACCGGGTGATCGACGAGGACTCCCCCGCCGGGGACGACTTCCTGGCCGAGGTGTGCCTGGAGTGGGAGGCGGCCGCACGGCCCGCCGAGCGGGCCGGGATCCGGGTCGTCCACCCGCGCACCGGGATGGTGCTGTCCACCGCGGGCGGCGCCGGCGGGCGGCTGTTCCCCCTGTTCAAGCTGGGCCTGGGCGGACGGCTCGGCAGCGGCCGGCAGTACTGGAGCTACATCTCGCTGACCGACGAGGTGGCCGCGCTGCGGTTCCTGATCGACCGGGAGGATCTCTCCGGCGCCTTCAACCTCACCGCGCCGGAGCCGGCCACCAATGCCGAGCTGACCGCGGCGCTCGGACGGGCGCTGGGGCGGCCGACGCCGTTCCCGGTGCCGGAGGCGGTGTTGAAGGCGGTGCTCGGGGAGCTGGCGGTCGAGGTGGTCGGGAGCCACCGGGTGGTGCCGCGGCGGTTGTTGGACGCGGGCTTCCGGTTCGCGCATCCGGATCTGGACTCGGCGGTGCGGGCGGCGTTGTGACCCCTCGTTCTGCGTAGGCCCGCTACGGCATTCACCCTGGCCAGGGGCATATGCCGGGCGGGGTCGGACGGGGCTCCGGGAGGGGGCGCACGGGAGCACACAACGGGCGCGTCGCACGCCCCCGGTGACCGTGCGCGCCCGCCGACCCGGCATCCCGGCCGCCACGGCGCACTGTCCGTGACCGCGCCCCCGCCCGGCGCCGCACGACCCCTCCCGACCCCCGCATCCGGTCCACGGCACCGGTCTGATGCCCACACCGACTGGGCATCACCTTCCACGGACCGTGTCCCGGCACCCCGCTGCCTGCGTCGGCCGGAGCCCCGGGACCAGGGAGGGAGCACTCCAGTGCCCACGTACGACTTCACCCGCCGCGCCCGCCGCCCGTCCGACCCGGACGTCGTCGTGGTCGGCGCCGGACTCGCGGGCCTGGCCGCCGCCCGCGCGCTCACCGGCCAAGGCCTCACCGTCCAGGTCCTGGAGACCACCGACCGGATCGGCGGCCGGATGGCCACCCGCGAGCTCGACGGCTTCCGCCTCGACGACGGCAGCCACCTGCTCAACACCGCCTACCCGGAGCTACGCCGGGCGCTCGACCTCGACCGCCTGGACCTGCGCCCGCTCGCGCCCGGCGTACTCGTGCACAGCGCCGGCCGCCGCTACCGCGCCGGGGACCCCCAGCTCACCGCCGCCCGGCAGGCCGCCCTCCGGGCCCCGCTCGGCAGCCCGCTGGACAAGGCCCGCCTGGGCAGCTGGCTGGGCCGGATCGCCACCACCCCCGCCGCCCGGTTGCAGGCCCGCCCGGAGACCACCGCCGCCCGCGCCCTGGCCGGCCACGGCCTCGCCCCGCGCACCGTCGACGGCTTCCTGCGCCCGCTGCTCAGTGCCCTGCTCGGCGACCCGGCCCTCGGCACCAGCAGCCGGATCGCCGACCTGGTGCTGCGCTCCTACGTCCGCGGCCGGCTCTGTCTGCCCGCCGACGGGATCGCGGCCGTGCCCGCCCAGCTGGCCGCCGCGCTGCCCGTCGGCACGGTGCGGACCGGGGTGCAGGTCACCTCGATCGGCGCCGACGGCGTGGAGACCCTCGCGCACGGGCGGATCGGCGCCCAGGCCGTGGTGGTCGCCACCGACGCCCGCGCCGCGGCCGAGCTGCTGCCGGGGCTGCGGCTGCCCGACTTCCACCCCGTCACCACCTTCTTCCACGCGGCCGACCGCGCCCCGCTCACCGAGGCCGTGCTGCTGCTGGACGCCGACCGGCCGAACGGACACCCGCCGCTGGTCTCGCACTCGCTGGTGCTCAGCGAGCTGCACCCGTCCTACGCCCCGGCCGGGCAGGCGCTGGTCGCCACCACCGTGCTCGGTCGGCGCTCCTTCGACGCGGGCGGCCCGGCCGGGCTGGAACCGGCCGTCCGCACCCGGCTCGCCGAGCTGTACGGCAGCTCGACGGCGGACTGGCAGTTCCTCAGCGTGCGGCACGTCCCGGACGCGCTGCCCGCGATGCCGCCGCCGCACAACCCCCGCCGCCCGGTACGGCTGCTGGCCGGGCTGTACGTCGCCGGGGACCACCGGGACACCAGCACCGTGCAGGGCGCGCTGGTCTCCGGGCGGCGGGCGGCGCGGGCGGTGCTCGGCGACCTCGGGCTGCCGGCCGGGGAGCGGGAGGCCGAGGCGGCGGCCTGAGCCGCTCGGGGAGCACCCGGCGGTACCGGTGCGGGCACCTCCGAGGGGTGGCGGGGGCGGCGACGGGAACGGTGACGGGAACGGTGACGGGGGCGGTGCCTCGGGTGCCGGGACACGCCAGCGGTCTGCCGGGGTGACAGACCGACGGCGTGCCAGGATGCCCGGCATGACCGTTCTGACCGTTCATCGGATGATTCGGGCGCAGCGTGCCGTCCGAGCGACCGCCGTCGCCCGGACGGCCGCCCGGTGAGCGCCTCCGCCCAGCCGGTGGCGCTGATCCTGATCCCCGCAGCAGCCGTCGCCGCGCCGCTGCTCGCCGACCGGCTGCTGCGGTGGATCGCCGTACCGACCGTGGTGTTCGAGATCGTGCTCGGCGTCCTGATCGGCCCGGACGTCCTGGACTGGGCGCACGTCGACGACCTGGTGAACGCGCTGTCCCAGTTCGGCCTGGCCATGCTGATGTTCCTCGCCGGGTACGAGATCGACTTCGCCAAGCTGCGCGGCGGCCCGCTGAAACGGGCGGGCACCGCGTGGCTGGTCTCGCTCGTACTGGCTCTCGGCGTCGGCGCCCTGGTCAACCGGGACCCGTGGGACGGCGCCTTCGCCGGACTGGTGCTCACCACCACCGCGCTTGGCACGATCCTGCCGATCCTCCGGGACTCCGGCGAACTGCCCACCCCTTTCGGCTCGTTGGTGATGGCCACCGGCGCGGTCGGGGAGTTCGGGCCGATCATCGCGATCGCCGTGCTGCTCAGCGGCAACTCCCCCGCCCGGACCGCCGTCATCCTCGGGGCCTTCGCGGTGATCACCGCCGTCGCCGTGCTCGGCGCCCGCCGGCCGCGCCCGGCCTGGGCCACCCGGCTGATCGAGCGGACCCTGCGCACCTCCGGGCAGTTCGCGATCCGGGCAGTGATCCTGGTGCTGGCCGCCATGGTCGCGGCCGCGCTCTGGCTCGACCTGGACATGCTGCTCGGCGCCTTCACCGCCGGGATCGTCTCCCGGCTGCTGCTCTCCGACATCCGCCGGGCCGAGGAGGAGGTGATCGAGGCCAAGCTGGAGAGCATCGGCTTCGGCTTCCTGGTGCCGATCTTCTTCGTGGTCAGCGGGATGAACTTCGACCTGAACGCGCTGCTGGACGACCCCGGCACGCTGCTGCTCGTCCCGGTGTTCCTGCTGCTGTTCGTCGCCGTGCGCGGTCTGCCGGCGGGGCTGCTCGCCCCGGCCGGGCTCGGCGGGCGCGACCGTGCGGCGCTCGGGCTGTACGCGTCGACGGCGCTGCCGCTGGTCGTGGTGATCACCACGATCGAGGTGGAGGCCGGCCACCTGCCCTCCTCGACGGCGGCGGCGCTGGTCGGCGCCGGGATGCTCTCCGTCCTGGTGTTCCCGCTGGTGGCGCAGCGGATGCGGGGCGGGCAGCGGGCGTCGGCGGCCGCCGCCGCCGAGCGGCCGAGGGTCCGGGCCGAGAGCTGGTGAGCTCCCGGCCCTCGCACGGCCGGTTCCGTCAGATCACGCCCGCCTGGCGGGCCGTCTCCTCGAAGGCCCGGGCCACCTGGCTACCCCGGTACGGGGTGAGGCGGCGGTGGAAGTCCCGGACGTACTCCAGCGAGCGGGCCGAGCGCATCTCCCCCGCCGCCCGCAGCGCGTCGGTGGCCATGGTGCAGGCCTCGTCGAGGTCCCCCATGCCGAGCCGGGCGGTGGCCAGCACCAGCCGGCAGAAGATCCGGCTGCGCGCGTAGGCGGGCGAGCGCAGCCGCAGCGACTTCTCGGCGTGCTGCGCGGAGGTGCGCCACTGCTGGAGGTCGCGGTAGCAGTGGGCGAACTCGTCGGAGAGCTGGGCCTCGTCGAAGTACCTCGCCCAGGAGGGCAGTTCGTCGCCGGTACGGGAGGCCGCGAGCGACCGCTCGGCCCGGACCAGCGCGGTGGTGCAGGAGCGGACGTCGCCCAGCAGGCCGTGGCCGCGGGCCTCGGCGGCGTGCATCAGCGACTGGACCACCGGCGGGACGGCGGTGCCGACGCCCTGCTGGGCGACCCGGGCGAGCTGGACAGCCTCCCGGCCGTGGCCCAGGTGGACGGCCTGCTGGCTCATCGTCACCAGCACGTAGCCGCCGAGCGCGCGGTCCCCGGCGGCCTGGGAGAGGCGCAGCGCCTGGACGAAGTAGCGCTGGGCGAGGCCGTGCGCGGCAATGTCGAAGGACGTCCAGCCGGCCAGCCTGGTGAGGTCGGCGACGGCTCCGAACAGGGCGCGGCCGATCTGCTCGCCGTAGCGGCCGCGCAGCATCGGCTCGGCCTCGCTCTCCAGGTAGCGGACCAGCGCCTGGCGGGCGTGGCCGCCGCCGTAGGCGTGGTCGAGCGCGCGGAAGAGGTCGCCGACGGCGCGGATGGCGGCGATGTCGCCGCGGCCGACCCGCAGGGCGGGGCGGGCCTCCCGGGTCGGGTCGGTGTACGGCGGTTCGACGGCGGCGGGCGGGCGGCGGCTCTGGGTGGGCACCCGGCCGATGGTGGCGGCGGTGCCGGTGGTTCCGGCGGTGCTGCGGGCGCCCGGGGCGCCGGTGGGCTGGGGGCGCGCCGGGCCCGCGGCGGGCGCGCCAGGCGGGTTCGGCGCCGGTGCGCCGGGGGCGGTGCCGGGCGGACCGGTGGCGGTGTCCGGGCGGGTCAGCGTGGAGCCGTCCCGGGCGACCCGCTCGTCGGTGCGGCCGATCAGCCAGTCCCGGCTGGGGACGACCAGGCCGGCCGGGGTGAAGGCGATCCGGCGGAGTTCGGACTGCGGGCCGTTGTCCTTGCGCCACATGCTCGCCACGATGTCCACCGCCTCCTGCGGGGTCTCGGCGAACTCCAGGCCCGCGTAGACCGGGGCGCAGGCGTCCAGACCGAGGTCCTGGGCGGTGAGGCGGCGGCCGAGGCGGCGGGTGAAGACCTCGGCGATCAGCGCCGGGGTGGCGCCGCGGGGTTGCTGGCCGCGCAGCCAGCGGGTGACCGAGGTCTTGTCGTAGCGCAGGTCGAGGCCGTGCTCCAGGCCGAGCTGGTCGACCCGGCGGGCCAGGCCCGCGTGCGAGAAGCCGGCCTCCTCGATCAGGGCGGCGAGCTGGCCGTTCTGCGGCGTCGGGCCGGAGTGGCCGGTGTGGCTGCCGTGGCCGCTGGTGGTCGCGGGGGCGGGCGCGGCGGTGGCTTCGTGCCGGGCGGGTGTGGCCTGCACGGGCAGTCGCAGTTCCTCGGCGGTCGGGGCGTCGGCGGTCATCGGGTCAGCGGTCAGCGGATCAGCGGTCAGCGTGTCGGCGGTCAGGGCGTCGGGCGCGTCCGGAAGGGCCCGGCCGACCGGGCCTCGGCGCTGGCCGAGCGGGTCGAGCGGTCCGTACGCCGGGCTGTCGGTTGCAGGCCGTTGGGACATGTCAGTCAACACCTCTCGGACGTCGCACCGGGCTCCACCAGCAGTTCGGCTCGCCCGGGGCGGCGCCCCCTGTCGGGAATCGGCGTGAATGTAGCGAGCATTCGGGCGCTATGGGTGGATCTGACCGACCAATCCTCCGAACGGGTGAAGCAAGCGCGCCCATTGTGGGGAAGCGGGACCAGGATGGGTTTGGCCGTACGGGGGCGAACCGTCAACCGGCACCGGTGGTGGTCGACGCCATGACACACCGGGATGCTGTGTCGGCCCATCACATGGGAGCGGCGCCGCCGGATTCCTACCGTTCTCGACCATGGACACCTCTACTGCCCGCCCGCTCGACGGCCGCACGGCCCTGGTCACCGGGGCCGCCTCGGGCATCGGCCGGGCCTGCGCCGAAGCCCTCGCCGGGGCCGGCGCCCGGGTCTACGTCGTCGACCTCGCGGCCGGCCCGGCCCGGGAGCTCGCGGACCGGATCGGCGGGCGCGCGATCGTCGCCGACCTCGCCGATCCCGCCGCCGTGGACGCCCTGCCCGCCGACGCCGACGTGGTGGTCAACAACGCCGGCCTCCAACACGTCGCCCCCGTCCACGAGTTCCCGGTCGAACGCTTCACCCTCATCCAACGCGTCATGGTCGAGGCCCCGTTCCGGATCCTGCGCCGCACCCTCCCGCACATGTACGAGCGGGGGTGGGGCCGGATCGTCAACGTCTCCTCCGTCCACGGCCTGCGCGCCAGCGCCTTCAAGTCCGCGTACGTCACGGCCAAGCACGCCCTGGAGGGCCTCAGCAAGACCGTCGCCCTGGAGGGCGCCCCGTACGGGGTCACCAGCAACTGCCTCAACCCCGGGTACGTCCGGACCCCGCTGGTGGAGCGGCAGATCGCCGCCCAGGCGCTGGCCCACGGCATCCCCGAGGAGGAGGTGGTCGAGCGGATCATGCTCGACCGGACCGCCGTCAAGCGGCTGATCGAACCCGAGGAGGTCGCCCAACTCGCCCTCTGGCTCTGCTCCCCCGCCGCCGCGTACATCACCGGCGCCAGCCTGCCGATCGACGGCGGCTGGACGGCGCACTGAGCCGGAGCCGCCCGACTGCCGTGGGGTGACCGGCCATAGGGCGCCGACGGGCTGTGTGGGTCGGCCACATAGGCCGCCGGGCGCGGGCTCCCTACCTTGTGGCGACATCGTCCCCGTACCCCTGCACCTGGAAGTGGTGACCATGAACGCCCCCGCACGTGGTTCGGCGGCTACCAGTTCACTCCCGCGAGTGGTGGCCGCGAGTCTGATCGGCACGACGATCGAGTGGTACGACTACTTCTTGTACGGAACGGCCGCGGCGCTGGTGTTCGGGAAGCTGTTCTTCCCGAACACCGACCCGCTGACCGGGACCCTGCTGTCGTTCCTGACCTACGCGATCGGGTTCGCGGCCCGGCCGGTCGGAGCGCTGGTGTTCGGTCACTTCGGCGACCGGGTGGGCCGGAAGAAGCTGCTGGTGGTGAGCCTGCTGCTGATGGGCGGGTCGACCACGGCGATCGGGCTGCTGCCGACGTACGACTCGATCGGGGCGGCGGCGCCGGTGCTGCTGACCGCGCTGCGGCTGGTGCAGGGCTTCGCGCTCGGCGGCGAGTGGGGCGGGGCGGTGCTGCTGGTGTCGGAGCACGGGGACCGGCGGCGGCGGGGGTTCTGGGCGTCGTGGCCGCAGGGCGGGGCGCCGGCCGGGAACCTGCTGGCGGCGGGCGTGCTGTCGCTGATGACGGCGGTGCAGCCGGAGAGCGCGTTCCTGGCCTGGGGGTGGCGGGTGCCGTTCCTGCTGTCGGCGGTGCTGGTCGGCGTCGGGATGTGGATCCGGCTGGCGGTGGAGGAGTCGCCGCTGTTCCGGCAGGCGGTCGCGAACCGGCCCGAGACCGAACAGGCGCCGCTGGTCGGGGTGTTGCGCAACCACTGGCGGGAGGTGCTGGTGGCCATGGGTGCGCGGATGGCGGAGAACATCTCGTACTACGTGACGACCACCTTTGTACTGACGTACGCCGTCACCCACGCACACTTCGACAAGCAGAGCGCGCTGAACGCCGTACTGATCGGCTCCGCGATCCAGTTCACGCTGATCCCGCTGTTCGGGGCGCTGTCCGACCGGGTCGGGCGCAGGCCGGTCTACCTGGTGGGCGCGGCCGGGGTCGGGGTCTGGGCGTTCGTCTTCTTCGGACTGGTGGACACCCGCTCGTTCGGGCAGCTGGTCGTCGCGGTGACGGTCGGCCTGGTGTTCCACAGCGCGATGTACGCCCCGCAGGCGGCCTTCTTCTCCGAGCTGTTCGCGACCCGGCTGCGCTACTCGGGGGCCTCGATCGGCGCCCAGTTCGCCTCGGTGGCGGCCGGCGCGCCGGCACCGCTGATCGCGACCGCGCTGCTCAAGGACTACGGCAGCGCCACCCCCGTCTCGGTGTACGTGGCGATCGCGGCGGCGGTCACCGTGCTCGCGGTGCTGTGCGGGCGGGAGACCAGGGGGCAGGACCTGACGGAGGTCGCGGAGGAGCCGTCGACGGACGGTGCGGCGGTCGGAAAGCCCGCCGTGGCCTGAACCCCGAGCCGATAGCATCGCGATTCCTCGGCACGACGGAACCGACGCCGATTGGCGGCCCGCACCATGAACCACCCCGGATGACCCGCCCGGACGAGAGCGCCGCGCCCGCGCTGCGACGGCTGCTCGACCTGCTCGCCTCCGGCTCCGCCACCGAGGACTTCGCCGAGGTGCTGGCCGACGCCCGCCGTCGCGGGGCGCCGGCCGGCGTCCTCGCCGAAATCGACGACGCCACCTGGCAGGCCCTGCGGGTGCACCGCACCCTGCGTCAACACCGTCGCCGGGAAGCCGAGTTGACGGCACTGTTCGACACCGCCGGGGACCTCGCCGCCTCCCGGGACCTGGACACCGTGCTGCAAGCCATCGTCCGCCGGGCCCGGATGCTGCTCGGCACCGACACCGCGTACCTCACCCTGCCGGACGAGGCCGCCGGCGACACCTACATGCGGGTCACCGACGGCTCCGTCTCCGTCCTGTTCCAGACCCTGCGACTCAGCCTCGGCGACGGCCTGGGCGGGCTGGTCGCCCAGACCGCCCGCCCCTACGCCACCCCCGACTACCGCACCGACGAACGCTTCCACCACACCGGCACGATCGACGCGGGCGTACTGGACGAGGGCCTGGTGGCGATCATCGGCGTACCGCTGCTGCTCGGCGGCGCCGTCATCGGCGTCCTGTTCGCCGCCGACCGCTCGCCGCGCGCCTTCTCCCCCGACGAGGTCGCACTGCTCTGCACCCTGGCCGCGCACGCCGCGATCGCCCTGGACACCGCTGGAGCACTGGCCGACACCCGGGCCGCGCTGGCCGAACTCAACGCCGCCAACGAACTGGTCCGGGCCCACTCCGCCGCCGTCCAGCGCGCCGAGCGGGCCCACGACCGGCTGACCGACCTGGTGCTGCGCGGCGCCGAGGTCTCGGACGTGGCCGCCGCCGTCGCCCACCTGCTGGGCGGCGAGACGACCGTCCTGGACGCCGAGGGCGAACCGCTGGCCGGACCGCCCGCCGCCGCGGCCGGACTCGCCGACGCGGTGGCCGCCTCCCGGGCCGAGGGCCGGTCCGTACGGCACGACGGGCTCTGGGTGTGCGCGGTGCTGGCCGGGCACGACGTGCTCGGCACCCTGGTGCTGCGCGGCCGGCCCGACCTGGACGACCCCGACCGGCGGCTGTTCGAACGGGCCGGCGTGGTGACCGCACTGGTCCTGCTGCTGCGCCGCTCGGTCGCCGAGACCGAGAACCGGATCCGCGGCGACCTGCTCACCGACCTGCTCACCGCCCCCGAGCGCGACCCGGCCGGGCTCACCGCCCGCGGCCGCCGGCTCGGGGTCGACCTCGCCCGGCCGCACCTGGCGCTGGCCGCCGAACCCGCCGACCGCGACGGCGACGACCGGGGGCGACTGGCCGGCGCCGCCCGGCGGTACCTGTTCGGCTCCCGGGGCCTCAGCGCCGAGCACGGCGAGGCGGTCGCGCTGCTGGTGCCCGTCACCCCGGGCCGCATCGAGGGCCCGGAGGAGACCGCCCGGCGGGCCGCCGAACGGCTGGCCCGGCTGGCGGGCTTCGCCGTCACCGTCGGCGCCGGGCGCCCCGCCGCCGGCCCGGCCGCCCTGGCCGCCTCGTACGCCGAGGGCCTGCGCTGCGTACGGGCCCTGCGGGTGCTCGGCCGCGCCGGGGAGGGCGCCTCGGCGGGCGCGCTCGGCTTCCTCGGGGTGCTGCTCGGCGACGGCCACGACGTGGACGGCTTCGTCGGCGGCACGCTCGGCCCGCTGCTCGCCTACGACGCCCGGCGCGGCACCGAGCTGGTCCGCACCCTGCGCGCCTACTTCGACTGCGGCGGCAGCCTGACCAGGGCCAAGGACGAGCTGCACGTCCACGTGAACACGGTGGTCCAGCGGCTGGACCGGGTCGAGGCACTGCTCGGCGGGGACTGGAACCAGCCGGAACGGTCGCTGGAGCTGCAACTGGCGCTGCGCCTGCAACTGCTGGCCGGGGGCGGGGTCGGAGAGGGCGGGGAGGGACGGCCGAACGGGTGACGCGGGCGTGGGCGTACAGTGGCGAGGTTGGTCTCGAACGCCTGGCAAGGAGCGGCAGCGGTGAGCGAGAACGTACGTTTCGTTCGAATGGGCATAGGCGAGCACGTCGTCCCGTACGAGGAGGCGTGGGAGGAACAGCAGCGGCTGCACGCGCTGCGGGTCGCGGACGAGATCCCCGACACCGTGCTGCTGCTGGAGCACCCGCCCGTCTACACCATGGGCAAGCGCACCAACCCCGCCGACCTGCCGCTGGACGGCACCCCGGTGGTCGAGGTCAACCGGGGCGGCGAGATCACCTGGCACGGCCCCGGCCAGCTGGTCGGCTACCCGATCGTCAAGCTGCCCGACCCGATCGACGTGATCGCCTACGTCCGCCGGCTGGAGGAGGCGCTGATCCGCGCCGCCGCCGACTTCGGCATCGGGACCACCCGGGTCGAGGGCCGCAGCGGGGTCTGGGTGCTCGGCGAGAACCTCCCGGACGCCGTGGTGGACCCGGCCGAGGTGGTCGACATCGGCAAGCTGACCCTGCGGATGGGCCTGCCCCTGGGCATCGACCCTCGGCTGGCCGGGCCCGAGTACGCGCCGTCCAACGCCGGGCAGCGCGGCGGCGACCGCAAGCTCGCCGCGATCGGCGTGCGGGTCGCCCGCGGCGTGACCATGCACGGCTTCGCGCTCAACTGCGATCCGGAGATGACGTACTTCGACAAGATCGTGCCGTGCGGCATCCGGGACGCGGGCGTCGCCTCGCTGGCCGGCGAGCTGGGCCGGGACTTCCCGGTGAGCGAAGCGCTGCCGTCGGTCGAACGGCACCTCAAGGACGTCTTCGCCGAACTGCCGGAGCCCGCGCTCAGCCGCTCGCTCACCGGCTGACGTCTTCCAGGAGCACGCTGGAATCCCGCCAGCCACTGGGAATCTACTGGCCAGTAGCCGTGTTGCCCTGCGATTGCAGGGCGGCAGGCCCGGCGAAGGCCGCACAACCACAGGCGTACCCTGGGGGTACCCCGTCTAGTTCTAGGAGTCGCACGTGTCCGCTGTCGCGCCCGACGGCAGGAAGCTGCTCCGCCTGGAGGTCCGCAACAGCGAGACCCCCATCGAGCGGAAGCCCGAGTGGATCAAGACCCGCGCGAAGATGGGCCCGGAGTACAACGCCCTCCAGTCGCTGGTGAAGAAGGAGGGACTGCACACGGTCTGCCAGGAGGCCGGCTGTCCCAACATCTTCGAGTGCTGGGAGGACCGCGAGGCGACCTTCCTCATCGGCGGTGACCAGTGCACCCGCCGCTGCGACTTCTGCCAGATCGACACCGGCAAGCCCGCCGAGTTCGACCGCGACGAGCCCCGCCGGGTCGCCGAGTCCATCGTCACCATGGACCTCAACTACGCCACCATCACCGGCGTCGCCCGCGACGACCTGGCGGACGGCGGCGCCTGGCTGTACGCCGAGACCGTACGCCAGGTGCACGCGATGACCGCCGAGCGCGCGACCGGCCGCACCGGCGTCGAGCTGCTCATCCCCGACTTCAACGCGGTGCCCGAGCAGCTGGCCGAGGTCTTCTCCTCCCGCCCCGAGGTGCTCGCCCACAACGTCGAGACCGTGCCGCGCATCTTCAAGCGGATCCGCCCGGCCTTCCGCTACGAGCGCTCCCTGGACGTCATCACCCAGGCCCGCGCCGCCGGACTGGTCACCAAGTCCAACCTGATCCTGGGCATGGGCGAGACCCGCGAGGAGGTCAGCCAGGCGCTGGCCGACCTGGTCGGGGCCGGCTGCGAGCTGATCACCATCACCCAGTACCTGCGGCCCTCGCTGCGCCACCACCCGGTGGAGCGCTGGGTCAAGCCCCAGGAGTTCGTCGAGCTCCAGGAGGAGGCCGAGGAGCTGGGCTTCGCCGGTGTCATGTCGGGCCCGCTGGTGCGCTCCTCGTACCGGGCCGGGCGGCTGTACCGGCAGGCGCTGGAGAAGCGCGCGCAGGCCACGGTCTGACCTCGCCGTCGGCCCCGGGCCGTTCGAGCTGTTTGAGCCATTGGAAGGGCGGAGCCGCGGCTCCGCCCTTCCGGGTTTCACCGCGCTTTGACTGCCTGGTCACGGGCTGGTAACACGGGGTGGGGACGATGGACGCCTGGTAGGCGTTCGATTCTTCTCAGCCACGAGAGGAGCTGTTCGGCATGCGGATGCGGATCCGGTCGGTGGGGGCGGCGCTGCGGTTCGCCGAGAGCGTCCTGCTGGCCCCCGGCCAGCGGCACGCCCGGCGCAACGCCTGGGCGGCGGTCTGCGAGGACCGCCGGCACGCGGCGGACCGCCGGCACGACGGCCCGGCGGGCGGGGCGGCCGGTCCGACGGGGGCGCGCTCCGCGGGAGGGTGAGGTCCGCCGTCGCCCTGTGCGACGGGACCCGCCGTTCCGCCGCGCGCGACGAGACCCGCCGTCGCTGTGCGCGACGGTGTGCGGGCGGACGGGTCACGGTTCGGGCGAACGGGTACCCGGGCTTGGAGTTCCCGTACCCGTGCCACGTACCATGAGCGTTATGGCGAGGGAAACATCCGAGAACCCCGGACGGCTGAAGCAGATCCGTCTGGCGTACACCATGACCAAGAAGGTCGACACCAAGATCGGCCTGATCATCGCCGGCGTCGGCCTGCTGACCTTCGGCGTGTTCCTCGCCATCGGCTTCGCGATCGACCACCCCATCTATCTGGGCATCCTGGGCTTCATCGTGGCCGTCCTGGCCATGGCGATCGTCTTCGGGCGCCGGGCCGAACGCGCCGCGTTCGGGCAGATGGAGGGGCAGCCGGGCGCGGTGGCCGCGGTGCTGAACAACATCCGGCGCGGCTGGAGCTCCAACTCCACCCCGGTCGCGGTCACCCGCAACCAGGACGCGGTCTACCGCGCCGTCGGCCGGGCCGGCATCGCGCTGATCGGCGAGGGCAACCCCAACCGGGTGCGCCAGCTGCTGGCCTCCGAGAAGAAGAAGATGGCCCGCGTGGTCGGTGACATCCCGGTGCACGACATCGTGGTGGGCACCGGCGAGGGCGAGATCCCGCTCAAGAAGCTGCAGATCCACCTGATGCGGCTGCCCCGCGCGATCACCGCCGCCCAGGTCACCGAGACCAACGACCGCCTGCGCGCGCTGGGCGACCTGCTCTCCAAGGCGCCGATCCCCAAGGGCCCGATGCCCAAGGGCGCCCGGATGCCCAAGGGCGGCCAGGCCCGCTGACCCTCCCCCTCCGCTGACAACGCGGAACGGCCCCGCCCCGGAACCTCCGGGGCGGGGCCGTTCGACGTTTCCTGGGTTCCTGCCGGCTTTCGGGGGTCCGGGCCTCCTGGGCCCTCGGGGCCTCCGCTGGGGCCGGCCCCCGCTGGGCCGGGCCTCCGCTGGATCCGGACCTCCGCTCGATCCGGACCTCTGCTAGATCCGGACCTCGACGGTGCCGACGGCCTTGTCGTGCAGGCCCCGGGTGTCGCGGTCCCAGACCAGCGGCGGCACCACCAGGCACAACAGCACGGTCCGCAGCAGGACCTGCGGGATGGTGGCGCGGCGCCCGTCCAGGCGGATCACCCGCAGGCCGAACAGCCGCTTGCCGAGGGTCGTGCCGGTCGTGGAGAGCAGCAGGACCGCGACCAGGAAGAAGAGCGGGAGGGTCCACAGGTTGGCCTCGGCCGTGTCGCCCTTGGCGAGCAGGCCGAAGGAGATCAGCGAGACCAGCCAGCCGTCCACGAACAGGGCGCCGATCCGTCGGCCGGGGCCGGCGATCGAGCCGGGGCCCTCCTTGGGCAGTCCGAGGCGCTCGCCGCGGTAGCCGAAGTCGGCGCCCATCTTCTCGGCGGCCGCCTTGGGGCCGTCGATCCACGATCCCAACGCTTCTCTGGTGTCCACGAATCCACACTAACCGGGCTCACGCCGCGCACCGGCACCGGCTCCCCTCCCGGCGGGGCGCGGTCCCGGTCCCGGGAGCGGCGCCGGGACCGGGCCGGGACCGGGTGGGACCGGGCCGGCTCCACGACCGGGTGAATCCCACTCACCGGGCTTACCTGTGGTCCAGACCATTTCTCGGAGGACCCCCAGGTCCGCGGGGCGATTTGCCCTGTCCCGTAGGCCTTTGCCGCCCATTCGGCGGTCGCGGTTAACATCTAGGAAACGAGCGGGTCACCGACTGGAAACGACCCATTCCTAGGGTGAGCCCCAATTCGCGAGCCGAGGAGGATGGATGTTCAACAACGCCGCCGAAGTGAAGCAGTTCATCCAGGACAACGACGTGAAGTTCGTCGATGTCCGATTCTGTGACCTGCCGGGCGTCATGCAGCACTTCTCCGTACCCGCGGCGACCTTCGATCCGTCCGAGACCCTGATGTTCGACGGTTCGTCGATCCGCGGCTTCCAGGCCATCCACGAGTCCGACATGGCCCTGGTCCCGGACCTCGCCACCGCACGCCTCGACCCCTTCCGGGCCGAGAAGCACCTCAACATCAACTTCTTCATCCAGGACCCGGTCACCGGCGAGGCCTACAGCCGCGACCCGCGCAACGTCGCCAAGAAGGCCGAGGCCTACCTCGCCTCCTCCGGCATCGCCGACACCGCGTTCTTCGGGCCCGAGGCCGAGTTCTACGTCTTCGACTCGGTGCGCTTCGACACCAGCGCCAACGCGTCGTTCTACCACATCGACTCGGAGGCCGGCGCCTGGAACAGCGGCGCCGCCGAGGGCGACGTGCGCGGCTACAAGGTCAAGTACAAGGGCGGCTACTTCCCCACCCCGCCGGTCGACCACTTCGCCGACCTGCGCGCCGAGATGTCCCTGGAGCTGGCCAAGTCCGGCCTGGAGGTCGAGCGCCAGCACCACGAGGTCGGCACCGCCGGCCAGGCGGAGATCAACTACAAGTTCAACACCCTGCTGCACGCGGCCGACGACCTGATGCTGTTCAAGTACATCATCAAGAACGTCGCCTGGCGGAACGGCAAGACGGCCACCTTCATGCCGAAGCCGATCTTCGGCGACAACGGCTCGGGCATGCACGTCCACCAGTCGCTGTGGACCGACGGCTCCCCGCTCTTCTACGACGAGCAGGGCTACGCCGGACTCTCCGACACCGCCCGCTACTACATCGGCGGCCTGCTCCGGCACGCCCCCTCGCTGCTGGCCTTCACCAACCCGTCGGTGAACTCCTACCACCGCCTGGTCCCCGGCTTCGAGGCGCCCGTCAACCTGGTCTACTCCCAGCGCAACCGCTCGGCCGCGATCCGCATCCCGATCACCGGCTCCAACGCCAAGGCCAAGCGCATCGAGTTCCGCGCCCCGGACCCGTCCTCCAACCCGTACCTGGCCTTCTCCGCCATGCTGATGGCCGGCCTCGACGGCATCCGCAACAAGATCGAGCCGCTGGAGCCGGTCGACAAGGACCTTTACGAGCTCGCCCCGGAGGAGCACGCCAACGTCCCCCAGGTGCCCTCCTCCCTCCCCGCCGTCCTGGAGGCCCTCGAGGCCGACCACGAGTACCTCCTGGCCGGCAACGTCTTCACCCCGGACCTGATCGAGACCTGGATCGACTTCAAGCGCACCAACGAGATCGCCCCGATCGCCCTCCGGCCCCACCCGCACGAGTTCGAGCTGTACTACGACCTCTAAACAGCTCCGCACGGGCCACCATCGGGGTCGTCACGTTCCTCACGGAGCGTGGCGGCCCCTTTCCCTTGCACCGATTTCCAGAGCCTCGGCGACCACAACCTCCGGTGCGCGACGAGCCGACGAGGTCACGTCGCTGGAAGGACCCTCGGAATGAGGATGCTTCGATCGATACGATCGGGCCATGCCACACGAGGCCCACCGAGTCGAGTCCGCCACCCCTCCACACTCTTGTGTCACCTCCTTTCAAGCTGACATAATGGGAGATTTTCGGGCAGCGGGCAGCGGGCAGCGGGCAGCGGGCAGCGGGCAGCGGGCAGCGGGCAGCGGGCAGCGGGCAGCGGACAGCGGGCAGCGGACGGTCCTGATCCCGGTGCGTTCCGCGGGGGCACTCCACCGGCTCCTGGACGTGCTGCCGGTATTCGTCGGGGATCCGCGCATCACCACCCGCTTCACGCTCGCCCCGGGTTCCGACTTCGGGGTCGAGGCCCTCGCCGCACTCGACCGGTCCGGTGCCCGGACCGTGCCGTGGGAGGAGGCCCTCCGCACCGACCACGACCTGGTGCTGGCCGCGAGCCCCAAGGGTGAGCTACACGAACTCGCCGGCCCCCGGGTCCTGCTCCCGCACGGGGCCGGTTTCAACAAGGCCGTCCGCGACGACGGTTCACCGGGCGTGCCGTCGGGCATGGATCCCGCCTACCTGCTGCCGGGCGGCACCCCCTGGGCCGACCTGCACGCCCTCGCCCATGACGACCAGGTCGCCCTTCTGACCCGCCACTGCCCCTCCGTGGCGGCCCGGGCCAGCGTGGTCGGGGATCCCACCCTCGACCGGCTCCTGGCCTCCACCGGCCTCCGCGCGCACTACCGCGACGCCCTGGGGACGGGACCGCGACGGCTGGTCGTGCTCACCTCCACCTGGGGGCCGGAATCCCTCCTGTCCCGACGCCCCGGGCTGCCCGGCGAACTCGTCGCCCTGCTGCCCCAGGACGCCTTCCAGGTCGCCCTGGTGCTGCACCCGAACGAGTACAGCCGGACCGGCGCGTTCGACCTGTCCCGCCGGCTGGCCCCGGCCTTGGCCGCGGGGCTGGTGCTGTCCCGACCGTACGAGGAGTGGGCCGCGCTCCTGGTCGCGGCGGACACCGTCGTCACTGATCACGGATCGACCGCCCTGTACGCGGCCGCACTCGGACGTCCGGTCGTGAACGCGTACGACGGCGGCGACGAGTTGCTCCCGGGGAGCCCCATGGCGCGACTGCTCGCCCTGGCTCCCCGGCTCGCCGAGGCCCGGCAACTGGAGGAACTCCTTCCGGAGGCCGCCGGGGCGGACCCGCGTCCCGTCGCCGATGCCGCCTTCGCGCGGCAGGGCGAGGCCCTGCCGCTACTGCAGCGAAGCCTCTACCGGATGCTCGGCCTGAGCCCGGTCGCCGCGGCTCCGGAAGCCCAGGCCTTCCCCGCCCCGGACGGCGTGAACCACCGTCCGGCGGCCCACGCCGTCCGAACGGAGCTGGACGGCCTCCGGATCAGCGTGGAGCGCCTCCCCCCGCAGACCCCACGCGCGGTGCACCACCTCGCGGCCGAGCATCCGACGGCCGGACCGCGAGCGGTGCAGAGCGCGGCCGTGCTGTGGCGGTGTGCCCGGACGGCCACCGCGGCGGGACCGGCCGAGCCCCGACGGGCCTCCACCGCCTGGACCGCTGCCGGCTGGACGGCCGACGTCCTGGCGGAGGCGCCGCTCTGCCGTACGGCCGCCGCGGTCCTGTCCGCCGAGCGGTGCCTCCTCAGACACCGCGTGCACGGGCTCCTCAGCATCCGGGTGGAGCCCCACCGGGCCGGGGGCCGGATGTCACGCATCGATCCGGTGGCGGCGGTCTCGGCGGTGCACGCCTGGCTCTGCGCCGCGACGCCCGCCGCCGTCGCGTCCGCTGTCCCGGTCGTCCTCACCTGCGGAACGGGGCCGCTCACCGTACGCGTCCAGGTGTGCCCTGCCGCCCCCGAAGACCTCGACCACGAACTCTGACCACGAGCTCCGACCACCCGACCCGCCCTCAGCCGCCGTCCCGGAGCTGCCGGGCGGCAGCCCGGTGCTGCTCGGCCTCGGCGAGGTCGCCCCGGCCCTCCGCCAGGGCCGCCAGTTCCTCCAGCACCCGGACCTCGTCGGTGCCCGAGCGCCGCTCGCGGGCCCCGTCCAAGGCGGCCCGGACCAAGGCCTCCGCCTCCTGGGTGCGCCCCGACAGCCGCAACGCCCGCCCGAGTTCGAAGCCCGACCGCGACGTCATCCGGCCCCGTTCCTGGTCCCGCGCCATGCGATGGCTCTGGTCCAGCAACCGAACCGCGCCGTCGAGGTCTCCACCGGCCAGGGCGGTCCGGCCGAGCAGGTAGGTCTGCAGGAGCACCCCGTACGCGTTCCCGATCTCCGCGTGCACCGCCCGGGACGCCTCGAAGTCGGCGGCGGCCCCGGCCAGGTCACCGTTCGAGGACTTCAGCAGACCGCTGAACTCCACGACCGACGCCTGCAGTCTGCGCTCCTGCGCCCGGTCGGGAAGCGTCCCGTCCAACAGCAGCGAGGCCCGCCGCGCGTGATCGACGTGCCGGGCCGCCTCCTCGTGGAACCCCTGCTCCCACAGCGGTCGGGCCAGCTGGCACCGCATCCGGACCATGGCCGGAAGGAACTCGCCCTGATCCGCGGCGGCGACCCCGAGCCGGAAGGCGTCGATCACGTCCGCGTAGTGCGGATGATCGAGGAAGTGGGTCCACAGCGGTTCGCAGAGTGCCCAGGCGTCCTCGTGGTGCCCGTCCTCGACCGCGGTCCGCACGCACCCGAACAGGGCGAGCCGCGCCGACTCCAGCCACCGGTAGGCCGCCGCCGCGTCCGGGAAGTCCACATCGGCCACCTCCGGGCCGACCGGGTCCACCGGTGGCGCGAAGGTCATCCGCCGGCCGGCCGCCGCGAGGTCCGCGCGGGCCGCCTGCCTCCGGTACCACCTGACGACGGACGACCGGGCAGCCGCCCCGGCCGTACCGTCCGGATCGCTCTGCCGGGCCCGGCGTTCGGCGTGGCCGCGCAGGAGGTCGTGCATGCGGTACCCGTCCAGCCGGTACTCCAACAGGCCGGCGGCCTCCAGCTCCTCCAGCGCGTCCGCGGCCCGGCCAGGGGCCACCCCGAGCAGAGCGGCCGCCGGCAACTCCCCGAGGGCGGGCCCGGGATGCTGCGGCAGCAGCCGGTAGAGCCGCGCGGCGGCCGGCGCCAGTCCTTCGTACGCGGCGTCCCAGACGGCCTCGACCATGGGGATCCCCTTCCCGTGCAGCTCGGCCGACAGCTCCTCGACCAGCCGGGACAGGCTCCGTCGGCGGTACTTGCGCACCCACTGCCCGGCCACCTGCAACGCGGCGGGAAGGCCTCCGCAGCCCCGGGCCAGTTCCGCGGCGGCATCCGGCTCGGCCTGCAGCCGCGGGTCCTCCACGATGTTCCCGAGCAGGCGGACCGCGTCGTCCAGGGACAACGGGCCGACGGCCACCTCCACCGCGGCCGTCCCGTCGAGGTCGTACAGCGGCGAATGGCTCGCGAGGATCACCAGGCTCCGACCCGAGGCCGGCAGGAACGCCCGGACCTCGCTGCCGAACCGCGCGTTGTCGACGAGGACGACGAGCCGTTTGTCCCGGGTCCGCGACCAGTACTGCTTCGAACGTCCGGCGGCGCTGCGCTCCAGCCACTCGGGCGGAACCCCCAGCGCCGTCAGCATGCCGCCGACGGCGTCCGCGACGTCCACCACGCCCTCCCGGCGCAGATCGTCGAGATCGACGTGCAGCACCCCGTCCGGGAAGCGGTCGGCGAACCGGCGCGCCAACTGGTATCCGAGGGCCGTCTTGCCGATCCCACCGATCCCGGTCAGCGCCACGAGCAGCGGACCGGCGTCCCCGGTGTGCTCCGCCACCGCCCGGACGACGCGATCCTGCTCGGCCAGACGGTTCTCGAACGGCACGGTCACCGGCGGCAGTTGGAACGGCACCGATCGCTCGGGGCCGCCATCCCGCTGATGGAAGTGCAACTCCCCGATGCTCCTGGCCTGGACGACAGTCTCCGCCCGCCCGTCCACGCTGTTGCGCGTCTCCTCAGACATGGGACCAACCCTAGGGCCCGCAAGGAAGGATGACGCCGCGGTGGAGGGCGTACGCGATTCGCGAGCCCGGCCAGGAGAAACCCGTGCCTCCCCGGCGGGTTCTCCCTACGGCCTGATCGAACGACACCGATGGAAGAAGGAGCACCGCGTTGGATCCGACCACCGCCGCCGCCCTCACGGCACCCGAGGGCAGCGTCGCCGGCGAAGCCGGACGCCAGGCGTGGCAGGGACTCGCCACTCTGGTGGGGCGTACCGCAGAGGTGCGCGGCGCACTCGGCGGAGAACCGCGCGCGTCCTGGGTCAGAGTTTGAACATCGCGGTGTAGGGCTGGGTGATGCGTTCCCGCCGCGATCCGAAGTCGACGAGTACCGCGATGTCGCTGTCGTCTTCGACGCCGATGGCCCGGCCGAGGCCGTACGTGTCGTGGGTGACGCGGTCGCCGACGGCGAAGTGCTTGCGCGGTGCTTCGATCCGGGCCTTGAAGGGGCTGGTGGGCAGGACACGGCGGACTGCTGCAGATTTCCTCATTCCCTGCAGTATGCGCCGAGAATCGCGGGAGCGGGACCTTTCGACGCACTCGATTTCGGAGCTACGACAGGAATTTCACGCAAGCCGTCCAGCGCGCCCCGGATGGCGCCGGTCGGCGTGGCGCGTCGCTTTCACGGGTCTGTCGCGGCCGGGGCAGGCACTCCGCACCCGCGCGACTCGCCCTCCCCGGGGAAGGTGAGCGGTCGGCGCCGAAGGAGTGCGGGTGAGCGCTCAACCAGGCTGCTCTCCATGCATGTTGATGGCCCTGCCGCCTCGCGGCCGACGGCCCCGGGGGAAGGCTCCCGGAGACGTGGGGGGAAATATCCACCCGTGACGGGCCCGGGCCTGCTAGAGTCGTTTTAGTTGCAGTAGTGGTTCCCATGAACTTTGTGTGCGCCTGCTGATGTTTCGCAGGTGCATTTTTGTTTCCCGGCTCTTCCCCGGGTGGGTGCTCATCGCGGCGACTCGGAGCGCGCGCTGTGCGGGCTTCGGACAGCCCCTTGAAGGAGATTTCTTTATGGCTAATGGCACTGTGAAGTGGTTCAACGCGGAAAAGGGCTTCGGCTTCATCGAGCAGGACGGTGGCGGCGCTGACGTCTTCGCCCACTACTCGAACATCAACGCCAACGGCTTCCGTGAGCTGCTCGAGGGCCAGAAGGTCGAGTTCGACGTCACGCAGGGCCAGAAGGGCCCGCAGGCCGAGAACATTCGTCCGCTGTAGTTTTTCTGCCACGGCACCCGCCTGGTAGCGAGGGGCCCGCACCGCGTACATGATGCCCGGTGCGGGCCCCTCGGCATTGCGCCGCGACGCGCTTCCCCGGCTGTTTCCGGCCCCTGGCTCCGCCACCGGCGGCCATATCCCCACGCGAGACGCACAGCGTCGCGTCCGGATCGCCGCCCTGCCGTGACACCCCCGCGGTTCGCGGTTCTCCGCTCCCGCCCTCCGCGGCGAGCGCCGACCGTAGGTGACGTGCCGCACGGTTCCACCGTCCACGCCCCGCCCCACACTTTCGGCCCGTTCCTTGCGGCCTCCTGCCGGCGCCTCGCGCTGCGGAGCTTCCTCGCGACGTGCCGCCCCAGGAAGGTCTCACATGAACCGCTCCAGTCGCTCCTCGTACCAGAACGCCAACTCCCGCTCCTCGGCCTCCTCCCGCTCCGGCGGCAGCTCCTTCTACGGAGACCGGCCCGCCCGCGGCCGTAGCGGCCGCCAGGGTGTCTCTCCGCAGGGCGAGTTCGCGATGCCGGTGAGCACCACCCCGGCGCTCCCGGCCGTCGAAGCGTTCGACGAGCTGGCCATGCCCAAGGCGCTGCTGTCGGTGCTGACCCGCCAGGGCGTCACCACCCCGTTCCCGATCCAGGCCGCGACACTGCCGAACTCGCTGGCCGGACGTGACGTCCTCGGACGTGGCCGGACGGGCTCCGGCAAGACCATCGCGTTCGGCCTCGCCGTGCTGGCCCGCACCGCCGGCCGGCGCGCGGAGCCGCGCCGCCCGCTGGCCCTGGTGCTGGTCCCCACCCGCGAGCTCGCCCAACAGGTCACCGACGCCCTCACCCCGTTCGCGCACGCGGTACGGCTGCGAATGGCGGCCGTGGTGGGCGGGATGTCGATCGGCCGCCAGGCCCAAGCGCTCAACCGCGGGGCGGAGGTCGTGGTGGCCACCCCCGGCCGGCTCAAGGACCTGATCCAGCGCGGCGACTGCCAGCTGGACGGCGTCGGCATCACGGTACTCGACGAGGCCGACCAGATGGCCGACATGGGCTTCCTGCCGCAGGTCACCGAGCTCCTCGACCAGGTCGCCGAAGGCGGCCAGACGATGCTGTTCTCCGCCACCCTGGACCGCAACGTCGACCGCCTGGTGCGGCGCTTCCTCAAGGACCCGGTCACCCACTCGGTGGACCCGTCCGCGGGAGCGGTCAGCACCATGGAGCACCACGTGCTGCACGTGCAGAACTACGACAAGAACGCCACGATCGCCCACATCGCCTCCCGCGACGGCGGGGTGATCATGTTCATCGACACCAAGCACGGCGCCGACGCGCTGGTGAAGGACCTGCTCGCCAACGGGGTCAAGGCCGCGGCCCTGCACGGCGGAAAGTCCCAGCCCCAGCGCACCCGCACCCTGGAGCAGTTCCGCACCGGCCAGGTGACCGCGCTGATCGCCACCAACGTCGCCGCCCGGGGCATCCACGTCGACGGCCTCGACCTCGTCGTCAACCTGGACCCGCCGGCAGACCACAAGGACTACCTCCACCGGGGCGGCCGCACCGCCCGGGCCGGCGAGTCCGGCACCGTCGTCACGCTGGTGCTGCCCAACCAGCGCCGCGAGATGGCCCGCCTGATGACCATGGCCGCCATCACGCCCGTCACCACCAGGGTCACCGCCGGCGACGAGGACCTGGCCCGCATCACCGGCGCCCGCGTCCCCACCGGCATCCCCACCGTGATCGCCGCCCCCGCCGTCGAACGCCCCCGCCGTAGCCCGTCCACGAGCCGCAGCCGCCGCAGCCGCCCCGCCCGCGCGGCCGGTGACACCCGCGCGACCGTCGCAGGCCGCGACAACCAGGCCTCCTCCGGCCGCCGCCGGGCACCCAGGCGCGTCGCCCTCGCCGCCTAGGAGGCAGGTGGGGGGCCGGGGGAGCCCCTCGGTGTTTGGTCCCCACAACCCCCCACGCCAGAAAAAAAAATAAGCCCCTCGATTTGCACCCCCATCCCTCCCCCCCCACACGCC
>NZ_JBVIWC010000015.1:0-18002 GCF_055594965.1 Kitasatospora sp. NPDC040550
GCTACGTCGCCCGCGAGATCTACCAACTCATCACCGCAGCCAGGAAGCCCACTCCTGCACCAGCATCAGCCGATTGACATCCATAGGGGCATCAAGCTTGCCGTTCGCTACGAGGCGATCGTGCTGGTCGCGGCCATCAATGAAGGGCTGTGACCAGCCTTCACGACAGCCCCTGGGCGAGGTTGTCGGTGACTCGCTGGAGCACGGAGACTGCACTCGCGCACTCCTCCTCCGTGATGTCACCGAGGAGCTCCGCACGCACCCGGTCCATGTGTTTCTTCGCCGTTGCCAGGCCCTCGCGGCCCTGTTCCGTGAGGGTCAGCCGGCCGTCCGCGCCGATGCCGAGCCAGCCCCGGTGTACGAGGGCGTCGGCACCGTTAACTATCACCTGGTCGCCCATGCCGTAGGGCACGGCCACAGCGCGGATCTCCTCCCTGGTGAGGCCGTGCTCGGCGCGGACGATGTTGTTGAGCGCCCACCACTGGGGCTGGGTCACGTCGATGCGCGCCAAGGCGGTTTGCGAGTGCCGCAGGATCGCCTCGGTGGCGCCCCAAGCGGCCAGGGCGATGGGCCGCTGGCCGAGCGTGGCGGTGCCGTTCTGCGGTGTGCTTACGGTCGTCATGATCGCTAGGCTAGAACCTCAAGTATGGTTGAGGTCAAGGTCGTGGCGCTGTCGCCAGGAGACACGAGGAACGTGCCGTGCGCCGAGTGGCAACCATGCTGGTCGCAGTCCTCAACGAGCTTCTGTGACCAGCACTTTCGCAACAGGTCCCAGTTGTGATGACGGAGGTTGGTGACGGGGCTCACGGCTTGGTGATCTTGAAATGAGTGAGGGCCTTCTGGCTCGGTGTGAATTGCGACATCTGCACCAACGCCAGAAAGGCCCTCACGGCATACCGCAACGCACCGCTGACCGAGACCGGACGCCTGCGCCCGGCCCGCTGCTTGGTCGAGGACGGCTGGCCGCTGCGGCGGGCGGCCGAGCGCTTCCAGGTCTCGCCGACCTTGACCAAGCGCTGGGCCGACCGCTATCGAGCCCTGGGTGAGGCCGGCATGACCGACCGCTCCAGCCGCCCGCACCGCAGCCCCCGCCGACTGCGGTCCCGCACCGAGCGGCGGATCGTCAAGGTCCGCGTCCCGCGCCGCTGGGGCCCGGCCCGTATCGCCTACCTGCTGCGGCTCAACCGGGCTTGGCTCCACACCCACGATCACCACTGCGGACACACTGCACTCGCAGGCAAGCCACCCGCCAGCCGCATCCCCAACCTCACCGGTCAGAACACCTGGGGCGTGCCCCAACGCCGCGCGCCCGGCGGGACTTGCTCAGCTGGGGCACCGGGTGGTGCCGGTGGAGCGGTTCGTCCTCCGGGCGGCCGAGGGCATCCGGATGCTGGTGACCCCGCGGGCCGCGTCCGTCGGTGCGGAGCGGGGTCAGGCGTAGATCCGGGCGTAGAGCTCCCGGATCTGCTCGGCGGTGGGCACGACGGGGTTGTTGGCGGGCGACCCGGAGGCCAGGGCCTGCTCGGCCATGACGGGGGTCAGCCGGGTCCAGTCGTCCTGGTCGATGCCGTGGCTGCGGGGCGTGGGCACCTGGAGGTCGCGGCAGAGTGCGCGGAGCGCGTCGACGAGCCGGTCGGCGGCCAGGTCGTCCGGCTCCGCGGCGGTCGCGACGCCCAGGGCGCGGGCGCAGTCGGCGTAGCGGGCGCGCGCCGCGTGCACCGAGAAGGCCGTCACGGCGGGGAAAAGCATCGCGTTGGACAGCCCGTGGGCGACCTGGAAGTGGGCGCCGATCGGGCGGCTCATGCCGTGGACGAGGGCGACGCTGGCGTTGGAGAAGGCCAGCCCGGCCTGGGTCGCGGCCAGCATCATGGCCTCGCGGGCCACGGTGTCGGTGCCGTCCGCGTAGGCGCGGCGCAGGTGGCGGCCGATGGTGCCGATCGCGGTGAGGGCCAGGCCGTTGGTGAAGGGGTTGGCCTTGCGGCTCACGTACGCCTCGACGGCGTGGGTGAGGGCGTCGATGCCGGTGTCGGCGGTCAGCCGGGGCGGCATCGAGAGGGTGAGGTCCGGGTCGATCACGGCGGCGAGCGGCTGGAACGCCGGGCCCAGGCAGAGCATCTTCTCGTCGGTGTCGCTGTCGGTGATGACGGTGACCTGGGTCGCCTCCGAGCCGCTGCCGGCGGTGGTGGGGACGGCGATCACCGGTAGCGCCGGGCCGGGGGTGACCCGGGGCGCTTTGTAGTCGCGCATCCGGCCGCCCTGGACGGCGAGCAGGGCGAGGGCCTTGGCGCTGTCCATCGGGCTGCCGCCGCCGAAGCCGATGACCGAGTCCGCGCCGTGCTCCTCCAGGGCTTCGAGGCCTGCGGTGAGGGAGTCGGTGGTCGGGTCGGGCACGGTGTCGGCGAACAGCCGGGGGTGCAGCCCGGTGGCGGTGAGCGTGGCGGTGAGGCGTTCCGCCGCACCCGTCCCGACCAGGAACGCGTCGGTGACCAGCAGCGGGCGGCTCAGCCCCAACCCGGCCATGACCTCGCCCAACTCGTCGGCGGCTCCCCGGCCGACGCGCATGATGCGGGGCAGGGACAGGCTGGCGACCATGGGGTACCTCTCGACGCGGGGCGGGCGGGCCGTCGTGCAGCTTCGGTACGGCTCGCGAGTCTATCCGAGTGCTGGTCAATGTGCGGTGCCGGCAAGGTCGTTCGGGTGTGCGCGGGTGGTCCTCGACGATGCGCTCGCGCTACCACGAGGTCGTGGCGCGCACCGCCGAGCTGCGCCCGGAGGCCTGATCAGGGTCTGCGCGTTCGTGTTCGCGAGGATCTTGTTCGCTAGGATCTTGATCTTCGAAGTCACGGCACATCGGGGGTGGGGTCCATCAACGGGAGCAAGGGCGCGCTGCGTGCGCTGAGTACGGACGAGCCGCAGGAGATCGCCGGGTACCGGCTGCTCGCGCAGATCGGCGAGGGCGGAATGGGGTCCGTCTACCTCTCGCGCACACGCGGCAACCAGCCGCTCGCGATCAAGGTGATCCGCCGGGAGTACGCCGGCGACCCCGAGTTCCGTCGCCGCTTCCAGCAGGAGGTGCGGGCGGCCGAGAAGGTGCGGGGCTACCACCTGGTGCCCGTGCTGGACCACGACGCCCACGGCGAGCAGCCGTGGCTGGCCACGGCGTACGTCCCCGGCCTGCCGCTCGACGAGGCGCTCGACGCCCACGGTCCGCTGCCGCTGCCCGTCGCCCTCCAGCTGGTCGGTTGCGTCGCCCGGGCACTGGACTCCATGCACTCCGCGGGGATCGTCCACCGCGACCTCAAGCCCGGCAACATCCTGCTCGGCCCGGACGGGCCCTGGGTGATCGACTTCGGGATCGCGCGTGCCGCCGAGGCCACCAGGCTGACGCAGAGCGGTGGCTTCATCGGCACCCCGCAGTTCATGTCGCCCGAGCACGGCATCGGGAGCGAACTCACCCCTGCCACCGACGTGTTCTCGCTCGGTCTGATCGCCGCCGTCGCCGCCACCGGCCGCCACCCCTACGGGACGGGCGGGGCGCTGACCGTGGCCACCCAGATCGCCAACACCGCGCAGCGACCGCCGGACCTGTCCGGCTACTCGGACGGGCTGCGCCCTCTGCTGGAGCGCTGCCTCGCTGCGGATCCGGCGGCCCGGCCCACCCCGGCCGAACTGGCGGAGCTGTGCGAGCAGGCGTCCGGGCGCCCGTCGCGTGACCTGGGGGACTGGCTGCCGGCCCCCTTGGCGGCGGCGGTCGCCGAACGCCGGCGCCAGGTGGAAGACCTGCTGACGGGGGCGGAGGCGCAGGCCCCTGGCGGGGCGGAGGCCCCGCCCCGGCGGACGGCCACGTACGTGCCCACCCAGGCCTCGGGGAACGTCGGCGCCCCGTACGGCGACCGGGTGCACAACGCGCCCACGCAGGCGGCGGGTGCGCCCGGGCCGACGGGAGCGGGACCGGCGGCGGGATCGGCGGCGGGACCGGTAGCGGGATCGTCGGCGCAGGCGGCGGCGGCTTCGCGGCGCAAGCGGGCCCTGGTGGCCGGGGCGCTCGCCGTGGTGCTGGCTGTCGCGGCCGGTACGGCGTGCGCCCTGTCCGGTGACGGGAACTCCGGGGGCGGTTCGGCCGCGGGTGCGCAGCCGGAGGTGAGCGCGAGTGCGAGCGCGGGCGCCCGGGCGAGCGGACAGCCCGGCGCTGCCGGTCCGTCCGGTGCCACCGGTCCGTCCAGCCCGTCCAGCCCGTCCGGCGCGGCTTCGGGATCGGTACCGGCATCGGGCGCAGCGTCCCCGAAGGGCGGCTACACCGCGGTGTTCACCGACCGCCCCCTGATGATCGCCACCCCGGCCATCGGCGAGGTGATCACGGTGGACCTGGACGCCCCGAAGGTGAATCCGCGCGGCGAGATCGGCGACCACGAGGCCGAGCTGTCCTACATCCTCCAGTACCTGACCTTCAACACCTCGACCGCCAAGAGCGCGGGGACGTCACCCGAAGCCTGCCGCCAGGCGGTGGACAGCGCCCCGCTGCCGTCGGAGCTCAGCAACACCGCGCTGATCGATCGCCATGCGATCGTGAAGGGCGACGTGCTGTGCACCGTCACCTCGAAGGGCAACCTCGCCATGCTGAGGATCACTGACGTGCGGCCGCCGGGGACGCCGATGGACCCGCCCGCGTTCGCCGGGCTGGTCACCCTCTGGAAGCCGCCGTCCTGACCCGCCCCTCTCCGAGCACGAGCTTCCCGCCTCGCACCCCCGTCTCCTGGGGTGCGAGGCGGTTTCAATTCTGCTGCGCGCCAGGCTGACTGACGCTTCGTCAGAAACTCCCCGCCGGCTGTTGTGGTCGCTGTGTGCGACCGGATCGGTGCGCCACGTGATGTGGCCGAGGTGGCCGGGTCGACCGCCGGTGACGGTTCGCTGCTCGCCAAGTTTTGGCAATGATTTCCATCTCGCCCCCAGATCGGCTGGTTGTGAAAATCATTTCCATCTATGGTGATGCCGTCCAACGGAGCCGGACCCGCCCGGACGGCGGGGTCGGCAGGTTTTGAGGAGCAGCCCGCCATGCGTGTCGTCCCGTCCAGCAAGCCCCGCCGCCTTCCGAGAATCGTGCTCGGCATGACCGCGGTCGCCGCCCTCGCCGCGACCAGTGCGTGCTCCACCGGCTCGCCTGCCAAGAACACGTCCGGTGCGTCCGGCGGCGCGAGCAGCGGCAGCGGCTCGAAGGTGATCCAGGTGGCGGCCGCGGAGAACTTCTGGGGTTCCATCGCCACCCAACTCGGCGGTGACCACGTGAAGGTGAGCAGCATCATCACCAATCCTGACACCGACCCGCACTCCTACGAGCCGACCGCCGCCGACGGCCGCACCGTCGCGGGCGCGGACTACGTGATCAGCAACGGGATCGGCTACGACGCCTGGTCGGACAAGCTGCTGTCCGCGAACCCGGCGCAGGGCCGGACCGTGCTCAAGGTCGGCGACCTGCTGGGCAAGAAGGAGGGTGACAACCCGCACCAGTGGTACTCCGCCGAGAGCGTCACCGAGGTCATCGACCGGATCACGGCCGACTACAAGAAGCTGGACCCGGCCGACGCGGCCTACTTCGACAGCCAGGAGAAGACCTTCACCACCCAGACCCTGGCCACGTACCACCAGCTGGAAGCCGACATCAAGGCCACCTACGCGGGCACCCCGATCGGCGCCTCCGAGTCGATCGTGACCCCGCTCGCGGAGAGCGTCGGCCTCAAGCTGCTCACCCCGGAGACCTTCCTGGACGCCGAGAGCGAGGGCACCGACCCGACCGCCGCCGACAAGGCCGCCATCGACCAGCAGATCACCGGCAAGCAGATCAAGGTCTACGTCTACAACTCCCAGAACTCCAACCCCGACGTGGTGGCCCAGGTCAGCGCCGCCAAGGCGCAGGGCATACCGGTCGTCGAGGTCACCGAGACCCTCACTCCGGCGGGGGCCACCTTCCAGGACTGGCAGGCCCGGCAGCTCCAGGGCCTCGCCGACGCGTTGAAGCAGGCGACGGGCAAGTGAGCGGGCGAAGCGAGCTCACCGTCACGAGGCGCACATGGGCGAATGCCCCTGGCGAGCGGAGCGAGGCGGGCGCATGAGCATCCACCCGACCGAGAAGGTCCGTACGGAGACGGGGCGCACCGCGCCCGGCGGGGAGCCGGTGCTGTCGCTGCGCGGGGCCGCCGTGCGGGTGGGCGGGCGGACCCTCTGGTCGGGTGTCGATCTGACCGTGGGGGCCGGGGAGTTCACCGCCGTCCTCGGCCCCAACGGGGTCGGGAAGTCGACCCTGGTCAAGGTCCTGCTGGGGGTCCTCCCGGCGGCCGCCGGCGAGGTGCGGGTGCTCGGCGCGGCACCCGGCGGGCGGAACGCGGCGATCGGGTACCTGCCGCAGCGGCGCAACTTCGACGCCACCGTCCGGATCCGCGGGATCGACGTGGTGCGGCTCGGGCTGGACGGGGATTCGTGGGGGATCCCCGTCCCGTTCCTGAACCGCGCGAAGCGCCTGGCCGCCCGTGAACGCGTCAGGGAGGTCATCGAGCTGGTGGGCGCGTCGAAGTACGCGCACCGGCCGATCGGGCAGTGCTCGGGCGGGGAGCAGCAGCGGCTGCTGATCGCCCAGGCGCTGGTCCGCCGCCCGCGGGTGCTGCTGCTGGACGAGCCGCTGGACAGCCTGGACCTGACCAACCAAGCGGCGATCGCCTGCCTGCTGGGCAAGGTCTGCCACCTGGAACGGGTGTCGGTGGTCATGGTCGCGCACGACGTCAACCCGATACTCCACCACCTGGACCGGGTGGTCTACATCGCCGAGGGCGGCGCCGTCTCCGGTGCCCCGGCCGAGGTGATCACCACCGCGACGCTGAGCCGCCTCTACCGCACGCCGGTAGAGGTGCTGCGCACCGGCGACGGGCGGCTGGTCGTGGTCGGCCAGCCGGAGGCTCCGGCGGTCCACTCCGACCGGCACGTCCGATCCGACCGGCACGGGAACGGGGGCGGCCGTGCTGCTGGCAGCTGACGCGACCCCGCCGGTGTTCAGCTGGGACCTGGTCGCCGACTTCCAGGACATGTGGTCCTACGCGTTCATGGTGAACGCCTTCCGGGCCGGCCTGGTCGTGGCTCTGGTGTGCGCCGTGGTGGGCTGGTTCATGGTGCTGCGCCGGCAGACCTTCGTCGGGCACACCCTGTCGGTGTCCGCGTTCCCGGGCGCCTCGCTGGCCGTGCTGCTCGGCTTCGCCACCACGCTCGGCTACTTCGGGTTCTGCGTCGCCACCGCGCTGGTGCTGGCGGCGCTCGGCCGCCGGGGCCGGGGGAGCGGCGCCGAGGAGTCCGCGGGCACCGGTACGGTGCAGGCCTTCGTGCTGGCCTGCGGATACCTGTTCATCAGCCTGTACAAGGGCCTGCTGGAGGGGCCGACGGCGCTGCTGTTCGGCAGCTTCCTGGGCATCACCACCGGCCAGGTGGTGACCCTGGCGGTGGTGGGCGCGGTGGTGCTGGTCGCCCTGGCGGTGATCGGACGGCCACTGCTGTTCGCCTCCGTGGACCCGGAGGTGGCGGCCGGGCGCGGGGTGCCGGTTCGGCTGCTGGGCACGCTGTTCCTGGTGCTCCTGGGCGCGGCGACCGCCGAGGCCGGCCAGATCACCGGCACCCTGCTGGTGTTCGCGTTGATGGTGATCCCGGCGGCGACGGCCCAACAGCTCACCGCCCGGCCGGGGTTGAGCCTGCTGCTGTCGGCCGCCCTGGGGCTGGCGGCCTGCTGGGCGGGCCTGGTCGCGGCCTACTACCGGCCGTACCCGCTCGGCTTCTTCGTGACCGGCTTCGCCTTCGCCGGCTACGTCCTGGCGCACCTGGTGCGCTGCGCCCGGGACCGCCTGCCCGGCGGCGCCCGTACGGCCGTCGCGATCGGAGCTGCGCCATGACCGCCGTCCTGGCCCAGCCGTTCTTCCAACACGCCCTGCTCGCCGGGACGTTCATCGCGCTCGCGTGCGGGCTGGTGGGCTGCTTCCTGGTGCTGCGGGCGCAGATCTTCACCGGCGACGCGCTCAGCCATGTCGCCTTCACCGGCGCGATGGCCGCGCTGGCGGGCGGCTACGACCTCCGGCTCGGGCTGTTCGCGGCGACCGTCGGGGTGGGCCTGCTGATCGGCGGCCTCGGCCGGCGGGGGCGGGCGGACGACGTGGTGATCGGCAGCGTCTTCGCCTGGATCCTCGGCCTGGGCGCCTTCTTCCTGACCGTCTACACCACCTCCCGCAGCGGAGCCCAGGGCGGCGCCGGGACGAGCGTGCTGTTCGGCTCGATCTTCGGCCTGCACGGCAGCCGGACCACGGTGGCCGTCGCGATCGCGGGCGCGATCTGCGTCGTCCTGCTGCTGATCGCCCGCCCGCTGCTGTTCGCCACCCTCGACGAGGCCGTGGCGGCCGCCCGGGGCGTGCCGGTGCGGGCGCTGGGGCTCGGCTTCCTGGTCCTGGTCGGCGCCTGCGCCGGGGAGGCCACCCAGGCGGTCGGCTCGCTGCTGCTCCTGGGCCTGCTCGCGGCTCCGGCGGGCGCGGCGCTGCGGCTCACCGACCGGCCGTTCCGGGCGCTGGCGCTGTCCGCCGGGCTCGCGGTCGCGGAGATGTGGGGCGGGCTGCTGCTGAGCGCGGCGGCGCCGAAGCTGCCGCCGAGCTTCACGATCATGGCGACGGCCACGGTCGGGTACGCGGCCACCTTCCTGGTCCGGCCGCGCCGTGCGAACGGCGGCGCCAGGACGGCCGACCGGCAGGACCGCCTCGGGGCTTCCTGACCAGTGGGCGCCCGCCGCGCCCGGCGCTCCGCCGTCCGGCGAGCCGATCGGGCGTCGAGGCGCCACGATGGGCCGGGAGGAAGGCGCGGCTCCACCGCATCCGAGCGGGCCGGGCCGCGGTACCCCGGCGACGGGAGGAGGTCCTCCGCCATGCCCGTGCACCGACTCGGACTGGTCGTCCACCAGGGCCGCGAGGCCGCCCGGGAGGCGGCGCACGCCGTGCACGCCTGGTGCGCGGCACACGGCGTCCGCTGCACCGAGATCGACGTCTGGACGCCGGAGCACCGGCGCCGCTCCGGCAGGGAGGAGGCCCACGCGGCCGGGGACCCGGACCTGGTGGTCACCCTGGGCGGGGACGGGACCTTCCTGCGCGGGGCCAGGATCGCGGTGAAGACCGGGGCCAGCGTGCTCGGCGTCGACCTGGGCAGCGTCGGCTTCCTCACCGAGGTGCCGGTCCGCGACCTCGCCGCCGCCCTGGACGCCGTCCACGCCGGGCACGCCCCGGTGGAGGAGCGGATGACGCTGACCATGCGGGCCTCCAGGCCGCCGGGGGTGCCGGCGGAGATGGAGGCCTTGCTCTGCTACGGGCGGGGCCCCGCGCCCCTGCCACCCCCGTCGGTGCGGCCGGGGGACGGTGCCGGAGGCGGCTGGGGCCTGGCCCTGGACGTCAACGCGCTCAACGACGTGGTGGTGGAGAAGCTCGCCCGGGACCACCAGGTCAGCGCCGGGGTCTACATCTCGGGCCAGCTGCTGGCCGCCTACTCGGCCGACGCGTTCGTGGTCGCCACGCCCACCGGCTCGACCGCCTACAGCTTCGCGGCCGGCGGCCCGGTGCTCTCCCCGCACATGGACGCGGTCGTGTTCACCCCGATCGCCGCCCACATGACCTTCAACCGCACCGTGGTCGCGGCCCCCGACGAGGCCGTCGCGCTGCGCGTCCTGCCGCACTCCGGCCGGGCGGCGGTCAGCATCGACGGCCAGCTGCGGGGCGTGCTCGACCCGGGGGACTGGATCGGCGTCTACCGCGCCCCGCAGCGGGTGCGACTGATCCGCCTCCGGCCCACCGACTTCTACGGCCGGCTGCGGGAGCGGTTCCGGCTCACCGACGCGCCCGCCACCGCGACGGATGGGGAGTCCGCCCCGTTCTTCCGCCCGGGCTCCGACTCCGGCTCCGCCGTACCGCCGGACCTGGCCGGCCTGCGACTTGCCCCGCCCACGGCGGCCCGCTGACCGCCGGCCCGCTGACCGGCGGCCGGAGCCGACGGGTACGGGAGGCGGGCGGACGTTCCGGGTGCGGACGGGCCGGGCGCGGGGGCGGCGAGCGCCGCACCTGACCACCAAGCGGTGCCAGCGGGTAGGAACGTGGGCCGCGGTGAACAACGTCGAGATCGCCTACACCCCGACCAACGCCTCCTGGCTCAACCGGATCGAAGCCCAGTTCACCGCCCTGCGCCACTTTGCCCTCGACGGCACCGACCACTACGCCACTCACAAGGAACAGGGCAGCATGATCCGCCGCTACATCATCTGGCGGAACAAGCACGCCGCCGACGAGCGCCTTCGCGAAGTCGTCACCAGGGCGAACGTTGCCTGACGGCTGAGCGGGTTTACGACGCCCTTCTGCGCCGCCGGCCTTGCTCCACACTGAGGGCGCGGGTCGTGATGTCGCGGTAGAGATACCTGAAGACTTTCAGCATGACGATGGGCAAGTAGACCACCATCAACGATGTGGTCATCGTGTCCCAGCCCTCAGCGGAAGAGGAGACCGCGAGGAAAGTCCGTACGTAGCAAGCGATATCGAGAGCCGCGACAACGTATCCGGCCGCTCGTAGGACAGCGCCGGAGCGCGGGGTCAGTGCCGCTGTCAGGAGCAGGATGGGCAACTGCGCAGCGATCCACGTGCCTGGCGAGACGTAGCGGCCGGAGATGAACAGGCAGGCCGGGACGAGAACAATGGCCGCCCCGAACAGCAGCATCAGGACACGGAAGCCGGTCTCATGCTGCTCAACGCTGCTGCTCTGGAAGGCGGCCACTGCCGGCTGGGCAGGCGCCGTGTGCCAGGGCCGGGAGGCCTTGGGAACGGCGGGTGGGGCCGCGAGCGGCTGTGCGAGGTGACGCAGGGCTTGGGCGAGGGCGTGGGCGTCCGGGTGGCGCTCGGCGGGGTCCTTCCTGAGCAGGGTGAGGACGAGGCGGTCCCAGGGTTCGGGAATGCCTGGGGTGACCGAGCTGGGCGCGGACGGTTCCTCGGTGAGGTGAGCGGTGAGGAAGCCGAGGGTGTCGGGGGCCTGGAAAGGCAGGCGCCCGGTGATCAGCTGGTAGAGGAGGCAGCCCAGGGCGTAGAGGTCGCTGCGCGGATCGGGGAATCCGCGTGCCTGCTCCGGGGCCATGTAGGGCGGCGTGCCGACGATGAAGCCGCTCTCGGTGAGACGGGTATCGGTCGAGTCGACGGCGCGTGCGATGCCGAAGTCGAGGACTTTGGCGGTGCCCGCCGGGGTGATCAGGATGTTGGACGGCTTGATGTCGCGGTGCATGATTCCGGCGTCGTGCGCGGCGGCCAGCGCATCGGCGATCTGTCCGCCCCAGCGAGCGGCATCGGCCAGAGTGGCGGCGCCCCGACGCATCAGCGTGTCGAGGCCCTCACCCCTGACCAGTTCCATGACGAGGAAGGGGACCCGGTCCTCCCCCTCGCCGTGGTCACCGAGGTCGTGGATGGTCACGATGTTGGGGTGCTGGAGGCGGGCGGTGAGCCGGGCTTCGCGCAGGAACCGGGCCCGTGCCTCGTCACCACGGCTCCCGCCACCGGTGAGCACGGAGATGACCTTGACGGCTACGGGCCGGTCCAACGTCTCATCCTGGGCCTGCCACACCTGCCCCATGCCACCTTGTCCGAGCTGACGCACCAATCGGTACCGTCCGACGAGCAGCTGTGCCTCCACTGCCATCACTCCCCCGACCGGGCATCGTCAACTCGCTTACCCTACGGGGGTCCCCCGGTCGCAGGGAACCGTGCACGACGGCGGCTCCGGGCGACCCGACACAACGAGGCGAACGTTTCCTGATGCGGCATTAGGCCTTGGTCGGTGCGACGGCGAAGGTCGCCAGGACGGCCGCCGTGACCTGGGCGGAGACCGCCTCGGGGGAGGCGGCGTCGAGCTTGCCGTCCAGGTGCAGGAAGGCCAGGCCGTGGACCAGCGCCCACACGGCGGTGGACAGCGCCTCCGGGTCGGCGCCGGGGAACACGCCGTGGACGATGCCGTGCACGTACTGGCGGACGGCGGCGGTCGCGGCCGCCCGCTCCTCGTTGGCCGGGTCGCAGGGCTCGGCGAACATCGCCCGGAACAGCGCCGGGCGGTCGAGGGCGAAGCGCACGTAGGCGACGGCGACGGCGGCGAGCTCGTCCGGTGTCGCGGGCGCGGGGTGGGCCGCGGTGAGGGCGGCGGCGAGTTCGAGGTAGCCCTCCGAGGCGACGGCGGAGACCAGGGCCTCGCGGTCGGCGAAGTGGCGGTAGGGGGCGGTCGCCGAGACGCCGGCCCGCCGGGCCACCGCCCGCAGGGACAGGCCGGAGCCGCCGTCCTCCTCCAGCAGTTCGCGCGCGGCGCGCAGGCAGGCGGCGCGCAGGTCGCCGTGGTGGTACGAGCCGGTCGTCGGCTGTGGCATGGGTCACCCTCCCTGATGTATGCACCGCTCACATTTCTCGCCTAATGTGAGCGATGTACACATCCTAGTCGACGGAGACATCGAGGAGAGGAGACCCGAATGGCCAGCGAGCTGTTCTCGCCCCTGCACCTGCGCTCGGGGGCAGTCCTGCGCAACCGGATCGCCAAGGCGGCGATGGAGGAGAACATGGCCGGCGACGGCCAACTACCCGACCGGCGGATGCTGGAGCTGTACCGGCGCTGGGCCGCCGGCGGCACCGGCCTGCTGATCACCGGCAACGTCATGGTCCACGCCGAGGCGCTGACCGGGCCGGGCGGCGTCGTGCTCGACGGGGCCGCACCGCTGGAGCCGTTCACCGCCTGGGCGGAGGCCGCCAAGTCCGGCGGCGGTGCGGTCTGGATGCAGATCAACCACCCCGGCCGCCAGGTCGCCGCCGACATGCCCGGCGTGGTGTGGGGCCCGTCCGCGGTGGGCGTCGACCTGGGGCGGCACAGCGGCCGCTTCGGCCGCCCCACCGCGATGACCCCCGAGCAGATCGGCGCGACCGTCGACCGGTTCGCGACCACGGCCGCGCGCGCCGCCCAGGCCGGGTTCGACGGGGTGGAGATCCACGCCGCGCACGGCTACCTGCTGTCGCAGTTCCTGTCACCCCTGGTCAACCGGCGCACCGACGCCTGGGGCGGGTCGCTGGAGAACCGGGCCCGGATGCTGCTGGACGTCGTCCGCGCCGTGCGGGCCGCCGTCCCGCCGGCCTTCGCGGTCGCCGTCAAGCTCAACTCCGCCGACTTCCAGCGCGGCGGCTTCGACGCCGACGACGCCCGGCAGGTGATCGCGATGCTCGCACCGCTCGGCGTCGACCTGGTCGAACTCTCCGGCGGCAGCTACGAGAGCCCCGCCATGACCGGCCGCCCCGCCGACGACCGCACCCGCGCCCGCGAGGCCTACTTCCTCGACCTCGCGGAGGAGCTGGTCACCACCAGCCCGCTCCCGCTGATGCTCACCGGCGGCATCACCCGGCGCGACACCGCCGAACGGGCCCTGGCCGGCGGCGTGGAGGTCGTCGGCATCGGCACCGCCCTCGCCGTCACCCCCGACCTGCCCGAGCGCTGGGCCGCCGGGCGCGAGGCCGACTGCGGGATGCGACCGGTCACCTGGTCCGACAAGGCCCTGGCCTCGGCCGCCACCATGGCCCAGGTCCGCCACCAGCTGCGCCGCCTCGCCCGAGGGCGCGCCCCGAGGCCCGGCACCCACCCCGCCGTCGCCCTCCTCGCCGAGCAGCTCCAGCAGCGCCAGGCCCTGCGCCGCTACCGCGCCTGGCTGCCCACGGCCAGCGCCGCGCAGCGGTGACCCCGGGCCACGGCGGGTCGCCGGGCGGGCGTCCGCGCCGTAACGTCGACCCCGGCGGGGTGGGCGTGGCCGCCGGAACGACGAGCCCCCGGGAGGATGCGATGGCGAAGACGAAGGTCCTGTTCGTCGTGTCCGCGGCGGACCGCTGGACCTTGAGGGACGGAACGGCCCACCCCTCGGGCTACTGGGGCGAGGAACTCGCGGTGCCGCACCGGGTCTTCACCCGGGCCGGGTGGGACATCACCGTCGCCACCCCGGGCGGAAGGCCGCCGACGCTCGACCGCCTGAGCATGTCCTTCACCGCCGGCCGCCCCGCCCGGCTGCGCGCGGTCGCCCGCTACCTGGACTCGATCGAGGACCGGCTGAACAGCCCGGCCACCCTCGCGGAGATCGACCCCGACGGGTACGACCTCGTGTTCTACCCGGGCGGCCACGGCCCGATGGAGGACCTGGCGGTCGACCCGGTCTCCGGCGCCCTGCTCACCCGGGTACTGCACTCCGGCAAGCCGCTGGCCCTGCTCTGCCACGCCCCGGCCGCCGCACTGGCCGCCGAGGACGCGGACGGTTCCTGGCCGTTCGCGGGCCACCGGATGACGGCCCTCTCCAATCTGGAGGAGCGGCTCAACCCCTTCGGCTGGAAGGCCGCCTGGCTGGTCGAGGACCGCCTGCGCGAGAACGGCGCCCACTACGTCAAGGGCCGGGTGCCGCTGCGCCCCTTCGTGGTGGTCGACCGCAACCTCTACACCGGCCAGAACCCGGCCTCCTCCGAACGCCTCGCGACCCGACTGGTGGCCGACCTCGGCGCGCAGCCCGGCTAGGGCGTCGGCAATCCTGCCGAGGCGTCGGTGTCGGAGTCGTGCTTGATTCGCGGATCCCCGAGGTGGGTGGGGTTGGCACTTGCATAGATGACTGTCAATATAGACGCATGTCGAATCTGCAACTGCCGGTGCTCGGGCAGGACGACGCGGCCGCGTGCTGCTCGCCGCTGGTCCGCGAGCCCCTGGGCGAGGCGGCCGCCGTCGACCTGGCGAAGGCGTTCAAGGCGCTCTCCGATCCGGTGCGGCTGCGGCTGCTGTCGCTGATCGCCTCGCACGAGGGCGGCGAGGCCTGTGTCTGCGACCTCACCGGGCCGTTCGACGTGTCCCAGCCGACGATCTCGCACCACCTCAAGGTGCTGCGCGAGGCCGGGCTGGTCGGTTCCGAGCGCCGGGGGACGTGGGTCTACTACTGGGTGCTGCCCGCCGCGCTGGCCAAGCTGTCCGCGCTGCTCCAGGCCCCCGCCGGGGAGTCCGGATGACCGGGGCGGCGCCGCTGGGCCGGCGGGCGGCCGTGGAGTTCGTCGGGACCGGCGCGCTGGTCGCCGTCGTGGTCGGCTCCGGCATCCAGGCCGCCAGGCTCTCTCCGGACGTCGGCGTCCAACTGCTGGCCAACTCGTTGGCGACCGTGTTCGGCCTCGGTGTGCTGATCCTGCTGCTCGGCCCGGTCTCCGGCGCCCACTTCAACCCCGCCGTGACGCTGGCCGCCTGGTGGACCGGGCGCCGCGCCGGGGGCGGGCCCGGGCTGCGGGAGGTGGCGGCCTACGTCCCGGCGCAGGTGGCCGGGGCGGTCGGCGGGGCGGTGCTGGCGGACGCGATGTTCGGCGAACCGCTGGTGCGCTGGTCGACGCACGACCGCTGGTCGCCGCACCTGTGGCTCGGCGAGGTGGTGGCGACCGCCGGTCTGGTGCTGCTGGTCCTCGGCCTGGCCCGGGTCGGGCGCGCGCACTCCGCTCCGGTCGCGGTCGCCGCCTTCATCGGCGCCGCCTACTGGTTCACCTCCTCCACCAGCTTCGCCAATCCGGCGGTGACGGTCGGCCGCGCGTTCACCGACAGCTTCGCCGGCATCGCGCCCGGCTCGGTACTGCCGTTCGTCGCCGCCCAGTCGGTGGGCCTGGTCGTCGGTGTCGGGCTGGTCGCGGTGCTGTTCGGCCGGGCGGTTCCGGCCGCCGGGGACGTCGTCGCCCCGCGCGACGGCGACCGCCGCCCGGCCCCGGCCGCCCGCTGACCCCGCCGCCCCTGCCCCGTACATCCGAAGGACCCCTCGTGAGCACTTCCGCCGTTCCGTCCGCCGCATCCGTCCCGTCCGTGCTGTTCGTCTGCGTGCACAACGCCGGCCGGTCCCAGATGGCCGCCGCCTTCCTCAGCCGCCTCGGCGGTGACCGGGTCGAGGTCCGCTCGGCCGGCTCCGCCCCGGCCGGGGCCGTGAACCCGGCGGTGGTCGAGGCGCTGGCCGAGGCCGGGATCGACATCTCCGCCGAGGTCCCGAAGGTCCTGACCGTCGAGGCGGTCCGGGCCTCCGACGTGGTGATCACCATGGGCTGCGGCGACGCCTGCCCGTTCTTCCCCGGAAAGCGGTACCTGGACTGGCAGTTGGCGGACCCGGCCGGCCAGGGCGTCGAGGCCGTGCGGCCGATCCGCGACCGGATCGAGGAGTTGGTCCGCGCTCTGCTCGCCGACCTCGGAGTCCACCCCCGGGCCTGACCGGCCTGCCACTCCGCCCCGTCGGAAGCGTTCGGAGGTGTCCGGAGCACGGCAACCGGGCAGGGGGCCGGTGGCGTCCCCGGAGGGGCGGGGGCGGAGCGTGAGTGGGGAGGGGCCGATGGGACGGCAGGAGTGGGAGCCGGAGCTGGCCGCGCTGGTGCGGGCGGCGTTCGCGGAGTCGGGGTGCGAGGTCACCCTGCACGGGGACGTCGCCCGGGATGCCCAGGGGCGCGACTACGGGCTCGGCAGGCTGCTCGAACTGGTGGGTCGGCGGGCGGACGTGCCGTTGCCGGAGCTGGTCCGGGCCCAGGTCCGGGAGCTGGTCGCCGCCGTGCGGGGCCCGGGGGCGGGTGCTGGCTCGCCGGAGGAGGTGACCGCCCGGCTCTATCCGCTGCTGCTGGACGCCGCGTCGCTGGCCGAGTCCGCGCGGCATCCGCACGCGCTCGAAGTAGCCCCGGGGGTACTGGAGTTCCTCGCCCTGGAGTCGCCCGTCGGCTGGCAGGTGCTGACCTCGGAGGCGGTCACCGAACTGGGGGTGGTGCCTCGGTTGCGGGAGGCCGCGCGGGCGCGGCTCGCCCGACTGCCCGTCGAGCAGCACGAGGTGCTACCGACCGGGCAGGGCGGCGGCCTGCATGTCGTCACCGGGAACTCGGCGCTGACGGGGAGCCGGGTCCTCGCCCTCGACGCCGTCTACCGCGAGGTCGCGGGCCGCGAACTGCCCCCGGACGGAGCGGTGGTGGCCTTCCCCACGCCGTTCCGGCTGCTGTTCGCGCCGTTCGACCTCCAGGTGCCGGGCGTGCTGGAGGCGCTGATCGAGACGGCCGCCCGGGAGTACGACGCGTCGGGCGCGCCGCTGTCCGTGCACACCTACTGGTGGCGCGACGGCAAGCTGACCCCGCTCACCGGGGTGGCCGAGGGCGGACAACTGGAGCTCGTGCACGCCGACGAGGTGATCGCCGCCGTCACCCGGCTGGCCGGCGCGGAGGCGGACCTGCCCGCGTCGCGCCCGCACCACTACCGCTTCGCGCACCGGGTGCTGCCCTCGCTGACCCACCTGGGGTCGGTGCCGGGGGAGCGGATCGACGCCGAACTGCTGCGGTTGTGGGAGGAGTTCGGCGCGACCCTGCCCGTCGAGCAGCGGGTGGCACCGGAGGGCCTCCAGGGCGGGTTCGTCCAGGCCGGGCAGCACCGGCTGCTCCTGGTCGGGCTGCCGAGGCCGCGGGCGGCGACCGAGGCCTTCGCGGTGGTGCTGGCCTGGCCGGGCGACGGCTCGGCACAGCGGTTCTTCACCCTGGAGTACGGGATCGATCCGATCACGGGCGAGCGCGGGGCGGTGCTGGGCGAGTGGGAGGGCGAAGGCCGTCACCGGCTGCACCGGACGGGCATGACCGCCCAGGCCCGGCCCTTCCTGCACGCCGTCACGACGCTGCTCGACCCGCCCCCGCCCCCACCGGCGAAGCGGCGCGGGCTGTTCCGCCGTCGCTGAGCGCTGGTCGCTGAGCTCTGCCGCTGGACGCCGTCGCTGATCGCTGAGCTCTGCCGCTGCACGCCGTCGCTGATCGCCACCGCGGAACGCCGTCTCCGAAACGGGGCGGGGAGGGGGGGGGGGGGGTTTGTCGCTAGGCCACCACCCCCGTCTCGCTATTGTGGGGTAGAGGAGTTGTTGAGAGTGCTACGCGGGGTTTTCCTATTTC
>NZ_JBVIWC010000015.1:18012-22418 GCF_055594965.1 Kitasatospora sp. NPDC040550
CTCTCCTCCCCCCCCCCCCCCCCCGCCCCCCCCCCCCTCCCCCCCCCCCCCCCCCCCCACCTCCCCCCCCCCCCCCCCCCCCCCCCCCCCCCCCCCCCCCCCCGCGTCCGTCAGTTGGCGGGGAGCCGCGGGGTGCGCGAGGGCTCGGTGCGGCGCTGCCCGGTCGCCTCGAAGGCGGCGGCGAGCCGCAGGAGCGCGGTGTCGTCGTAGGCGCGGCCCGCGAAGGTGAGCCCCACCGGCATGCCGATGTCGGCCATGGTGCCCATCGGCACGGTCACGGTCGGGATGCCGAGGTGGCGCGGCACGAGGTTGCCGTTGGCGACCCAGACGCCGTTGCGCCAGCCGAGGTCGGCGGAGGCCTCGTTCACGTCCATGTCGGCCGGGCCGACGTCGGCGACGGCGGGGAAGACCACGGCGTCGAGGCCGAGTTCGTCCATCCACACCTCCAGGTCCACCCGGCGGGTCTCCTCCAGGCCGCGCAGGCCCGCCTCCAGCAGCGGGATGTCGGTGAGGGAGGCGTACGGGCGCTCGCGCACGAAGCGCGGGTAGGCGCTGACGGTGTCGTCGAAACCGGCGTAGCGGTCCGGGAGTTCGCCCTCGTGCTTGGGGAAGATGCGGTCGCCGTCGACCTCGGTCAGGGTGGCGAGCGCCGGGTCCCCGTTCGCGCGCAGGAAGTCGTCCCAGGACCAGGCGGACAGGTCCTCGATCTCGACGGTGAGGTAGTCCCGGCTGACCAGGCCGCGGGTGAACAGCGAGGGCGCGCCGGGGCGGTCGGCCTCGTAGTTGGTCACCACCGGGAAGTCGACCTCGACGACCTCGGCGCCGGCCGCCTCCAGGTCGCGGCGGGCGGCCTGCCACAGGTCGATGACCGAGGCGCGGGTGTCGATCCGCTGCCCGGTCTGGCCGCCGATGCCGCCCTCGGGGTTGGTGCCGGCCTCGGGGTCGGCGTTGATGTACATCCGGGGCACGCCGACGCGCCGGCCGGCGAGGGTCGAACCGGCCGCCGCCGCGTCGGCCGGGGCCAGCGCGGGGTACGAGGCGGGGCGGACCTCGGAGGCCGCGGGCAGCTGGATCCAGGGCTGGGAGCGCCACAGGTCGCCGCGGGTCTCCGCGTCGTCGGCGACGATGACGTCGAGCAGTTCGAGCAGGTCGGCCATGGTGCGGGTGTGCGGGACCACGACGTCCATGGTCGGCACCAGCGGCCAGTTGCCGCGCACCGAGATCACGCCGCGGCTGGGGGTGTAGGCGCACAGGGCGTTGTACGAGGCGGGCGCCCGGCCCGAGGACCAGGTTTCCTCGCCGAGGCCGAAGGCGCCGAACGAGGCCGCCGTGGCGGTGCCCGAGCCGTTCGAGGAGCCGGAGCCGTAGGCGCTGGTCAGCCAGTCGGCGCTGTACGGGCTCTCGGCCCGGCCGTAGACGCCGCGCTGCATGCCGCCGTTCGCCATCGGCGGCATGTTGGTCAGGCCGATGAGTACGGCGCCGGCGGCGCGCAGCCGCTCGATCGCGAAGGCGTCGCGCTGGGCGACGAGGTGCTCGAAGGCCGGTGAACCGGCGGCGGCGGTCAGGCCCTTGGCGAGGTAGCTGTCCTTGGCGGTGTACGGGATGCCGTCGAGCGGGCCGAGGGTGCGGCCCTGGGCGCGGCGGGCGTCGGAGGCCTCGGCCTCGGCGCGGGCCTCCGGGTTCATCACGACGAGCGCGTTGAGCGCGGTGCCGGTGCCGGGCCGGTCGTAGGCCTCGATCCGGGCGAGGTAGGCGTCGAGCAGGCCGACCGAGGTGGTCTCGCCCTTCTCCAGCGCGGCGCGCAGGTCGGCGATGCCCGTCTCGACGACGTCGAAGGGGTGGGTCATGCGGGTTCCTCCAGGGGTGTTCGGTCTCGCGTCGGAAGCGGAGAGTTGGAAGCGGAAGGTCGGAAGCGGGGGAGTCGGAAGGTGTGCGCCGGTGGCGGTGGGCCGACTACACGACGGCGGGGGCGAGTTCGTCGCTGTGCGGGCGGTCCTGGCCCGGTTCGGGCATCCGGCGGTCGGGTCGGCGCGCGAGCAGGTAGCCGAGGCCGGCCAGGGTGACGGTGCCGACGCCGAGCGGTGCCGCCCAGATCTGGTACCACGGTGCTCCGGCCGGTGCGAGGATGGCGCGCGGCCAGCAGATGTTGACCACCTCGAAGCCGGTCCACAGCACCGCGAGGACGTTGAGCGGGGTGCCGAGGCGACCGTAGCCGACGGCCCCGGCGGGCTTCCAGGTGCCGCGCAGGCGGGCCGTCAGGGCGACCACGGTGAGCAGGAAGAACGGCACGAAGGTGGCGGCGCTGCCGAAGGTGATCAGGCTGCCGATGGCCGAGGTGCTCAGGCCCAGGGGCAGGGCGGCGGAGCTGACCACGGTGGCGGCGACCAGGCCGCCGATCGGCGCCTTGTGCCGGTTGACCTTGCGGACCTGCCGGGAGAACGGGAAGACGTCGTCGCGGGCGAGCGAGTAGAGGCCGCGGGCGGCGCCGCCCTGGGAGGCCATCAGGCAGGCGGTGAAGCTGATCAGGACGACGAGGACGAAGGGCTTGTCGGCCCAGCCGCCGAAGGCGTGGGTGACGGCGGTGGTGACCGGGTCGAGGTCCTTGAGGGCGACGACGTCGGCCGGGTTCGGGTGGGCGAGCTCGACCGAGACGGCGTTGAGGACGACGACGAGCCCGACGCTGAGCAGCGACCACCACATCGCCCTGGGCACCTGCCGGGCGGCGTCCTTGGTCTCCTCGGCGGTGGACACGCAGGCGTCGAAGCCGATGAAGGCCCAGCCGGCGACGGCGACGGCGGCGAGCAGGGCGCCGGTGTCGCTGACGCCCAGTCCCTTCGGGGCGTCGAGGAAGTCGGTGAGCAGGGCGAATCCGTGCTGCCGGAAGACCAGCAGCAGGGTGAGGCCGACCAGCACCGAGGCGACGGCCTCGGCGGCGATGCCCAGGCTGACGAACCGGCGCAGCAGGTTGATGCCGTAGGCGTTGACCAGGGCGCAGCCGAGCATGAAGCCGACCGCGACGAGGACCTGCTCGGCGGGGGTCGGGACGGTGCCGAAGAGCGCGAAGAGCCAGGGCGAGGCGAGGTAGGCGACGGTGGTGTTGCCGAACATCACGGCGAACTGCCACAGCCAGCCGCTCAGCCAGGCGACCGCCGGTCTGGACAGGCGTCTGCTCCATTGGTAGGCGCCGCCGGCCAGCGGCCACTGCGAGGCGAGCTCGGCGTAGACGGCCACGACCAGGCACTGCCCGAGCAGGCACAGCGGCAGTGCCCAGACCCAGGCGCCGCCCGCGACGCTCATGCCGACCTGCACGGCCGCGTACAGCCCGACGACGGGGGAGACGACGGCGAAGCCCATGGAGATGTTGCCGAGCACGTTCAGGCTGCGCCGTAGCTCCTGCTGGTAGCCGAGTGCGGCCAGCCGGTCGGAGTCCGTGACGTCAGCGGCGTCAGCGGCGTCCGTGGCATCGGCGGCGTCGGCGGCGTCGGTGGCGACGGTGGGGGTGTTCTCGGCCACTGGCTGCGCCCTCTCGATAAAACTAACTTTGTTAGCAACTGCTGTCGGTCTGGCACGATAGCCCCCGGACACGGAGAGCGGAAGAGGGGATTTCGGTGGGCCGACCGAGCAGGGCAGTGCTGACCCGCGAGCGGATCGCGCGCGCCGCGCTCCAGGTGGTGGACGAGGAGGGCCCCGACGGGCTGACCATGCGGGCGCTCGCGGAGCGGCTCGGGGTCAAGGCGGCGTCGCTCTACAACCACGTGCCGAGCAAGGACGCCCTGGTCGACGCCGTCTCCGGGCTGGTCAACGACGAGATCGACCACGGCCCGCTGGGCGACCCCGACTGGCGGGCCGGCCTCGCGGCGTACGCGCGCGGCTACCGCGCGGTCTTCCGGCGGCACCCGAACGCCCTCGCCCTGCTGGCCCGTCGCCGGGTGGAGGCCGACAGCGCGCTGACCGGCTACGACGCCCTGCTCGCCCTGCTCGGCCGGGCGGGCCTCGCACCCGCCGACGCCGCCGAGGTCGCCGCGGCCGTGGACTACCTGGTGCTCGGCTCCGCGATGGAGACCTTCGCCGCGGGCTTCACCCGGGAACCGGCCGCGTACCGGCCGCAGTACCCGGCACTCGCGGACGCCCTGGACGGCTCCCTGGCCCGGGGCGGCGGCGCGACGGAGCTCGACGACCGCGGGTTCGAGGTGGGGCTTGGCCTGCTGCTGGACGGGATCGAGCGCCGGACGTCGTAGGGCGTGCCGTGAGACGTGGTACGGCGTGTCCTGAGCAGGTCGCCCCCGCGCGAAGCGGGGGGGACCCCCCCCCGGGGGGGGGGGGGAGGGTGGCGGCCCGCGTAGAGGGGGGTGGGGCCCCAGGGGGGGAGGGGGGGGGTGGGGAAAGGGTGTCCTGCCCGAAGGACC
>NZ_JBVIWC010000015.1:22428-54990 GCF_055594965.1 Kitasatospora sp. NPDC040550
GGGTTGCGGGGGGGGTTGGGTCGGGCGTCTCCCAACGGTCCCCCCCTAAGAAACACCTTCCGCCCCCCGTGGGGGGGGGGGGGGGGGGGGCCGCCGCTTCGCGCGGGGGCTGCTGCGCCCCGCGGAGGGTCGGGGATCAGCCGGCCATGGTGCTCCGGACGAAGTCCTTGAACGCCGTCACGTTGGTGTAGATCGAGGGGTCGACCGCGCAGGTGGAGGAGCTGCCGCCGGCCCGGCTGGTGGCGCCGAGCAGCCGCCACTCGCCGTTGACCTGGGCGATCGCCGGGCCGCCGGAGTCGCCGTAGCAGGCGCCCTGGTTGCTGCCGTCCGGGCCCTGCGGGTTGTTGACGCAGAGCTCGGAGGAGGGGTCGAAGCCCTCGGCGCAGCCGTTGGGGAGCAGGCTGGTGTCGAGTTCCTTGAGCTGGTCCGGGCCCCCGTCGCCGCCGGGCTGCGGGGTCTCCTGGCCCCAGCCGAGCAGCTTGACGGCGGTGCCGGCGGGCGCGCCGTCGGCGATGGCGATCGGGGTGGCCTGGACGGGGGCGCTGAGCTGGAGCAGGGCGATGTCGTCGTTGGTGCTGTAGTTCGGGTGGGGGACGACCTTGGCGAGCGAGGCCACCTCGCCGCCCGAGGTCCGGTCGTTGGAGCCGACCCGGACGGTGAACTGGTCGGCCGTGCCGCCGGCCACACAGTGGGCCGCGGTGACCGCCCAGGTGGGCGAGATCAGCGAGGCGCCGCAGATGTGCTGGCCGTTCTGCTGGAGCGAGACGATGAAGGAGTAGCCCTGGGAGGCGCTGCCGCCGCCGATGATGGGCCGGCTGGGCAGGGCCGCGGCGGAGGCGCCGGTCGCCGGTGCGGCGAGTACCAGCGCGGTGGCCGCGGCGGCGGTGGCGAGGATTCCGGGCAGGGGGAAGTGCCTCATGACGTGTCCTTGTCCGGCGGCGTGGGGGCCGCCCGTGGGGGATGACGTGAACCTGTCGAACTGCCCGCAAGGCTGGCCCCTGACGGCCCGTCGGGAACATCCGCCACTCGGCGGGGAGAGGACCGACGATCGGAGGCTTGCGTAAACACGCAACTATGGGCGAGGATCGCGCACCCGGGACCGGGGCGTCGCCCGAAGGGGGGAACCCGGGGAACCGGGCCCCGGGCCCGGCGTCGCGGCTCCTAGGATGGCTCCCGACCGGACCCAGCCGACCGACCGGGAGCAGCGCCGCGATGGACAATTACGACGTCAAGAAGGAGCGGCCGGGCCTCTATTCGGCCCGCCGGAAGTTCGAGGTCATCGACGTCCCGCGGATGAGGTTCCTGATGGCGGACGGGCACGGCAATCCGAACACCTCACCGGAGTACGCGGAGGTGGTCACGGCGCTCTACACCACTTCCTACGCCGTCCGCGTCGTGGCCAAGCAGGAGTCGGGGCGCACCCACACCGTCGGGCCGCTGGAGGGCCTGTGGTCCTCCAAGGACCTGGAGGTCTTCCGGACCCGCGAGAAGGACGCCTGGGACTGGACGCTGATGATCGTCCAGCCGGACTGGATCACCCCCGGGATCGTCGACGCCGCGCTGGAGCGGGTGCACCGGACGAAGGACCTCAGCGCCGTGAAGCTGGTGCGGTTCGAGGAGTTCACCGAGGGCCCGAGCGTCCAGGTCCTGCACGTCGGACCGTACGACGAGGAGGGGCCGACGATCGCCCGGATGCACGACGAGTTCGTGCCGGCCCAGGGGCTGACCCTCCGGGGGCGCCACCACGAGATCTACCTCTCCGACGCCCGCCGGGCGCACCCGAGCCGGCTGCGCACCATCCTCCGCCAGCCGGTGGCCCCGGCCGGGGCCACCGCTGCGGAGTGACGGCTCACGGGCCGCCCATCAGGCTGGAGCGGACGTCGCCGACCCGCCCGGTGAGCTCGCGCAGTTCGTCGGCCGTCAGGGCCAGTCCGAACTCCTCGGTCAGCACGCCCGCGAACTGCTCGTCGTCGAGGTGCTGCCGGCGTTCGGCGGTGCCGTCCGGCCTGACGCGGGAGAAGTCGCGGTTGAGCAGGCGCCGCATCTCCCCGCTGAAACGTTGCATCACGATCAGCTGGCCGGTGAAGGGCGAGTCCGGGTGGGTGGACGTGTAGTAGTTGGCCGCGTCGACGTCGGCGGCCCGCTGCGCCCGGTTCGAGAACGAGTACAGGGTGTTCCCGGCCGTTCCGCCGGGCACCGCCCGCTCCATCAGCTGCCGGCCCTCGTCGTGGGCGGCGACGGCGAAGGACCAGCCCTCGCCCTGGGTGCTCCAGCCGTCCTCGGCGAGCGACAGGGGCTCCAGCAGGCCCGCCCCGAACCCGACGTCGGCCAGCCAGTCGCCGTCCACGCCGGAGGCGAGCAGGGTCAGGTGGGTGCACGGCCAGGGGCGGCCGGGGCGCTCCCGGGGGCGGGCGAGCAGCCGGTCGACCCGGTACCCGAGCCGGTTGAGCACCGCGCCGAACAGCAGCCCGTGCTCGTGGCAGTAGCCGCCGCGGCCGGCGGCCACCAGCTTGCGCTGGATGTCGGCCGTGCTCATCGGGACCTCGCGCCCCAGCACGATGTCGATGTTCTCGAAGGGGATCGACTCGACGTGGGCGCGGTGCAGCCGCCGGAGGGTCTCCCGGTTGGGCTTGGCGTCGCCCAGGTCCGGTCGGCCGATCCGTTTCAGGTAGGCCTCCAGGTCGAGCTGTTCCACGCCCCATTCGTCGCTGGACGAAGTCGCCGTCACTGCTGTCTCCTCCTGCTCGCGTGCTGACGGTGGCGGCCCCGACCCCCGAGGCCCCGATCCCTGAGGCCCCGATCCCTGAGGCCGCGGCCGGGGTCGGGGCCTCTGGGGAAGGGGCCTCAGAGGCCCTGCGGCCAGATCGTGAGGAAGTCCGAGATGACGCCCCGGCGCCGGAACCCCGGGTCGAGCACGGCGCCGGTGAGGTCGGCCCCGCTGAGGTCGGCCCCGTCGAGGTCCGCCCCGACCAGCCGGCTGTTCGCCAGGTCCGCCTGGATGAGGTAGGCCTCGACCAGGTCGGCGTCCTGGAGGTTGGCGCCGCGCAGGTCGGCGGACATCAGGTACGACTCGGTCAGCACCGCGCCGCTGAGGTCGGCGTCCACCAGGTCCACGCCCCGCAGGTCCGCGCCGTGCAGCCGGGCGGCCCGCAGGTCGGGGCGGAACGGGCCCTCCGCCCGGCGCCGGCGGACGTACTCGTTCCACCGGTCGGGGCCCTGGGCCAGGATCGTCTCGTCCGTGCTCGGCATGGCTTCCTCCCGCCCTACACGCCGCCGAGCGCGCGCAGCGCCCGCTTCTCGAGGTCCATCGCGGCGCCGACGGTGTCCACCACGGCGTCCACCAGCTGCTGCCGGTCCCCGCCCGGGGCGGCGGCGCCGTCCAGCAGCGCGCGCCCCAGGGTCTGCCAGTGCCGGCCGCTCGCCAGGAAGAGCTCGCCGGGTCCGGTGTAGCGGGCGTCGCCGGAGGCCTCGGCGACGGCGGCCAGGAAGCGCCCGATCATCGGCCGGAAGAGCCCGCCCCCGGTGCCGAAGGTCTCGATCTGGCGGCCCAGGTGCAGCAGTTGGCGGGAGAGCGCGTCGGTGCGGACCACCCGGCCCGCGGTGTCCACGTCGTCGACCTCGCCGAGCTTGGTCCGCGGCCAGGTCGGGGCCGTCGACTGCAGCTGCTTCATCCCGGCCAGGCCCAGGCTCCGGCTGCCGGGCTTGAGGACGTCGCGGCACAGGTTGCGCACCGCCACCGGTCCGACCAGGCCCAGCTGCGGAGCCGTCCGCCGGGCGCCGAACACGTACGCCTTCCGGTCGGGGTTCAGCGGCGGCGAGTTGCGGCTGGAGCGGGCCGCCTCCAGGTCCGCGGCCGTGACCAGGACGGTGCTGTCGAGCGCCGGGTCGGACACCTCGAAGCGGTCGTCGTCGAGGGCGCGGACCACGTTGACGAAGTACCCGCCGAAGGAGGACCGGCCCTCCAGCCCCCAGTACGGCAGCTGCCCGAGGTCCACCCGGACCATGACGGCGGGGGCCGACTCCAGCAACTGGGCCAGCCCCCGGCCGGACTTCGGCGCGTGCGCGGCGACCTCGACGCCCATCAGCCGGGCGGCCCGCAGCGGCATGATCGCCTGCTTGCCCACCACGATGTCCGGGGCGTCGCCCCGCGCGGGGAAGAAGGAGAACCCGAAGCCGCCGTCCAGGCCGAACACCACGTCCTCGTCGACCTCGTGGCCGGCGGCCGCCAGGATGTTGCACTGGCACGCCGATTCGCAGTGGATCCCGCGCCGGTGCACGTAACCGCCGGTGTTCAAGCCTCCGCCTTCCCGCCGAGGGCCATCAGGGCTCCCCGGGTCCGTTCGTCCAGGCCCTCCAGGGCGTACCGGAAGGTGTCCCGCTTCATGACCGGCCGCCACTGCCGCAGGTAGGCCTCCACCTCGGCCGGGTGGACCTGTGCGGTGACCTTGAGCAGCCACCCGCAGCCCTTCTGCACGTACGGGTCCTTGTCGTCCATCAGCCGGGTGCAGTTGTCGAGGACGTGGGCGAGGGGCAGTTCGTAGCTGACCTTGCCGATCTTGCGCCGCACGAACTTCACCACCGCCACGTTCGCCGCCCGGCGCGCCCAGGGTGACTCCGACCCGACCCAGCGCGCCGTCCGGGGGAGTTGGTCGAGGTGGCCCAGGAAGTACGGGTAGAGCAGTTTCAGGCACAGGTCGTCGCACTGCGCCCAGTTGGAGACGTACCGTTCGAGCCAGCCCTCGCAGCGGTCGAGGAAGTGCTCGTCCAGCCCGGTCCGGGCGACCTTGTGCAGCAGCGCGAAGCCGAGCAGCACCTCCTCGTGGTGGTCGGCGCGCGCCAGCACCTCCTCCGCCAACCGGAGCCTGGTGGCCACGGGGACGTCCCCGCGCTCCCGGAAGAAGTCGCCGGCGAGCGCCACCACCGCGGTGTTGCCGACGCCGAGGGCGCGGATCTCGTGGGGGAAGTAGCGTTGCATCCCCACCGCGAAGTCCGCGTCGCCCCGTGCCGCGAGGGACGCCAGCAGCTCGCCGGCGACCGCTTCCGTATCCACCTAGACCACTCCCAGGTTGAGCATGACCGGCTTTCCGGTCGGCCGTTTCGGTGCCTTCTCCAACCGGGGCTTGGCGCTCATCACGTAGTCGTACTCGCGCTGCATGTCGGCCACGGTCCGCTTGGAGTGGACCGCGCGGTCCGACAGGCTCTGGCCGCGCAGCCCCCACCACAAGTACCAGTTCCGGTGGCTGAGGTAGGCGTTCCGGACGAAGTCGAGGGTGTCGCGGTCCTCGACGATCGCCGGCTCCACGTAGTACGCGGGGACGAAGGTGCCCTGCCCCTCGGTGAGGATTCCGGCCTTCACCGCCTGCTGCTGCAACTTGGTGCCGCTCAGGATGCGGATGCCGAGGTTGGCGTAGATCTGGGCCGGGTTCAGGAACCGCTCGGTGAAGCCGATCGACTCCCGCAGCGCGGCCGGGGTCTCGCCCGGGCCGCCGAGGAAGACGCAGTGGGTGTGCTCGATCGGACTGGCGGTGAAGAGCCGGTCGACCTCGAGCACCTTGGCCATGTCGAAGCCCTTCTGGAGGTCCGCCAGCGCCTCGTCGGTCAGCGCGTCGGTGCCCAGGTCGACCCGGATGCAGCCGGCCGCGGCGAGCAGGTCGACGAACTCCGGCGTGACCGCGTTGGGGGTCAGCTGGCAGTACCAGGCGACGTCCAGCTTGGCGCGGATCATCTCCGCGCAGACCTCCGAGGCGTACTCGATCGGGAAGTTGAAGGTCGCGTCCACGATCTCGAACTCACGGACGGCCGGGTTCTCCGCCATCGCCCGCTGGATCTCGCCGACCACCTCGGCGGGCTCCTTGAACCGGTTCCCCTTGCCCTCCGTCTTGCGGATGATGCAGTACGAGCAGTAGAGCTTGCAGCCCCGCTTGGTCTGCAGCGTCTCGATGGCGGGCTGGTGGTCACGGGTGAGGTCCGAGGCGGCCGAGACGCCCTCCTCGAAGTACCGGGGGTCGTAGACCGACCGGTCGGGTTCGAGCGCGCCGAGGTCGAACGCGGAGTCCGCCGGGTTCTGCACGAAGTGCCCGTTCCCGTCCAGGTGGCACAGCCCGGAGATCTCCTCCAGCCTCCGCCCGCCGCCCTGGAGGTACTCCATCAGCTGGACGATCCCGGCCTCGCCCTCGCCCGCGATCCCGTAGTCCGGCTGGGCGTACTCGAAGAACGCCAGCGGTTCGACCGAGAAGCCCGAGCCGCCGAGGACGACCTTGGCCGAGGTGTACTTGCGCACGCACTGGACGATCTTCTCGGTCATCGGGCCGAAGAAGATCGGGTCGACGAAGGTCAGGTTGTCCAGGTTGCGGACGGCGATGCCGACCACGTCGTACCGCTGGGAGGTCAGCCGCTCCCGGACGGCCTTCAACTCCCGGGACTCCCACAGCAGGTCGAGCACGTCGACCTGGTGGCCGGCCCGCTTGAGCGCGGCGCTGATGTACGCCATGCCGATCGGCAGGGCCGGTCTCGGCACCCGGATCTTGTTGGTGGAGATGAGCAGTACCCGCATCGCCGGTCACTCCCCTCCGCCGCTGGCGGGCCGGGCCCGGTCGTCCAGGGCGGCCCAGTAGGTGGACGGCTGGAGGTCGTGCCGCAGGGTGGCCTTCACCCGGTACCGGCGCATCCGGTCCAGGTCGACCCGGACCACGCCGACGCCCTCGCCCTCCTCGATCAGCACCATCCGCTCGTCGCCGTCGACGAAGTCGAACCGCTCCGCCTCCAGGAAGAGCGGGTCGGCCAGGACCTGGCTGCGCCCCATGTAGCCGAAGCCCGCGTACAGGTTGGTGCCGACCCCGGAGGCGAAGGCGAGGACGCACTCGGTGTCCACCGCGCGGACCGGCAGCCGCAGGTTGGCCACGTAGGCGAACATCTCGGGCACCAGGGCGGAGCAGACCAGGACGTCGACCCCGCGGCGCAGGTACTCGCGGGCGGCCTCCGGGAAGTTGATGTCGTAGCCCTGGAGGAGGCCGATCCGCCCGAACCCGACGTCGAACACCGGGTACTCCGAACCGCTGGCCAGGTAGCGGCTCTCCAGCTCGTGGCAGTGCACCCGCCGGTAGCAGCCGAGGAGTTCGCCCTGCGGCCCGGTGAGCACGGAGGTGCTGTAGTACTTCCCGTCCTCGCCGCGCTCCAGCAGGCCGGCCACCAGGTGGATGCCGTGCTGCCGGGACAGCTCGCACAGCCGGTCGGTCTCCGGCCCGGGGATCGGCACCGACACGTCCGCGACTTCGAGGATGTTGCCGGAGGTCAGGTAGGCCTCCGGCAGGCAGACGAGGTCCGCGCCCTGTTCGACCGCCTGGGCGACGAAGCGTTCGGCGCGCCGCTGGTTGGCGGCGTTGCGGCCGAGCTTGGACTCCATCTGCACGACGGCGATGGTGACGGCCGCCATCACGGGGCCACCGGGTCGAGCGGCCGGGAGGAGATCACCAGGCCGAGGTCCTCCTCGACCACCTGCCAGCCGTCCAGGCCGGCCTGCTGGAGCAGCTCCGCGACCTCGTCGCGGGTGTAGCCCGACTGGAGCGAGCGCATGAACTGCTCGCCGCCCTCCTTCACGAACTGCAGGATGAAGGTGATGTGCCCCTCCTCCGCGTGCCGGTTGATGTCCTCGATGATCACCACGCCGTCGGGCTTGCAGATCCGGGCGCACTCCCTGAGCGTCTCGACCGGCCGGGCCCAGCGGTGCAGCGAGGAGAAGGAGAACACGATGTCCGCCGAGGCGTCCGGGAAGGGCAGCCGGCTCAGCCGCCCCATCTCGAACTCGACGTCGCCGGCCGCGTTCGCCCACACGGCCAGGGTCAGGTTGTCCTCGGCGACCTCGACCAGGTTCTGGATCTCCTCGACCCCCGACACGGCCAGCTCCGGGAGCCGGCCGGCCACGTGCAGCGACAGCAGCCCGGTGTTGAAGCCCACCTCGACGAGGTCGGTCATGCCCTCGCGGACGTTCGCCGTGATCCGGTCCGTCGGCCGCTTGTACGCCATCAGCGCGGACCGGCGCATGCCGAGGTCGTAGGCCCTGGTCCCTTCGAGGTCGGCGTACGGCGCGGTCTGCGGGACCCGCACGCTGAGGTCCAGCAGCGGCGTCTCAGTGGTGCTCACAGGCGTCACCCTTCTGCGGGGAACCGGACACGACGGTCAGCGGGAGCGTTCTCATCTGCGGGTTGATGAAGCCCGTGATGTCCGCCCCGAGGTGCTGCGGATAGCGCCGGAACTCCGGCGAGTAGAAGGCCTTGGAGATGTTGTCCAGGTAGTACCAGCCCTTCGGCCCGGTGACCTCGATCCCGTCCTCCCGGACGGTGACCAGGCCCTTCCCCGCGAGGTCGGCGATCTCCTCGTGGAACATCTCCATGAAGTCGACCCCGTGCAGCCGGCGGAACCGCTCCCGGTCGACCCGCCCGGCCTTGACCCCGAGCACCATGGACCGCCGGATCGACTCCGACCTGGTGATGTGCTTGCCCATGGAGATCGGCAGCCGGCCCGACATGACGGTCTCCACGTAGCGGCCGATGTCGGGCTCGTTGAAGTACCAGTGCTCGCGCAGGTGCCCGGTGGCGGTCGGTCCGAGCGGGATGATCGGCACGTCCTCGCTCCACGAGGTCTCGCCGTACTTCGGCTGGAACCCGGGCTTGGCGAAGCAGTCGCCGTAGTAGCCGAGGAAGCCGGCCGCGGTGAGCTTCTCGGCGGCGAACAGGAACATCTCGTCGACCAGCGCGCGCTCGGGCACCGGCGGGAGCTTGCGGCGCTTGGTGGAGATCTGCGCGAACTCCATGTAGGTGTAGAAGGAGACGCAGGTCACCCCGAGCTCGATGGCGACGTCGAGGCTGTACTCCCAGCTCTTCATCGTCTGCCCGTTGATGCCGTGCATCAGGTCGATGTTGATGTTCTCGTAGCCGCAGTCGCGCAGCAGCCGGATGCTGTTCTTGAGCATCTCCGGGTCGCTGGGCCGGCCCAGGCTCTTCAACTCCTCCTCGACGAAGGTCTGGACACCGAGGCTGATCCGCCGCACCCCGCGGTCCAGCAGCACCCGCGCCTTGCGCTCGCTGATGTCGACCGGCGTGGTCTCGATCGAGAAGTCCGCGTCGGGGGCCGTGTTGAGGCTGCCGAACAGGTGGCCCAGGAGCTCGTCCAGCTGGGGGGCGGTGAGCGAGGTCGGGGTGCCGCCGCCGATGTACCCCAGGGTGATGACGTGGTCCTGGACGTACGGCCGGTTCGCGTAGAGGGTGATCTCCGCCTTGAGCGCGTCCAGGAAGGTCCGGGTGAGGTCCCGGTCGGTCTGGAACTTGATGTACGGGCAGGAGAAGCACAGCCGGTTGCAGAACGGGATGTGGACGTACACGCCCATCTGCTCCCGGGCGAACACCTCCTCCTCGGTGACCGCGACGTGCTTGGTCGGGTACTGCCGCACCCACTCGTTGTCCCGCTCCGGGTACTCCTTCCAGAACGGCATGCTGGTCGTCGTCGTGGAGATGCTCATCTTGTCCCGTTCCCTTCAACCTGCTCGACGATGGATCGGACGACCTCCGCCAGCGTGGGCGAGCCGTACGACGCGGAGCGGAGCACCAGCCCGTCGGCGTGGGCGCGGGCGACGAGTTCGCCGAGGGCGTCCGGCCGCGCCCCGCCGGACAGCTCGATCGTCACCCCGCCGTCGACCTGCCGCACCGACCGGACCGGGCCGTCCTCGGCCGCCGACTTCGCCGCCCACGCCCGCAGTTGCTCGACGTCGGAGTCCGCGAAGGCGTGCAGCGTCAGGCTCGACCGCCCGCCCGACAGGATGACCTCGGCGAGCGAGGCCTCCTTCACCTGCTGCCCCTGGTGGAGCATCACCACCGAGTCCGCCAGGGCGACCAGCTCCTCGCGGTGGTGGCTGGCGAACAGCACCCCGGTGCCGTCCGCCTTGAGGCCCCGGAGCAGTTCCAGGACCGTCTCCTGGGCCGTCGGGTCGAGCCCGGTCGTCGGCTCGTCCAGGATCAGCAGGTCGGGCCGGTGCGCGACGGCGCTGATGATGTGCAGTTTGCGCTGGCTCCCGCCGGACAGCCGGCGCACGTACTGGTCGACGTACTGCCCCAGCCCGGCCAGGCCGATCAGCTCCCGGAAGCGGCCCGGATCCGCCCGCCGGAGCCGCAACTGGTGCTTGAGGTAGGTCTCCACGGTGACCCCGTCCGGCAGCTCCTTGGCCTGCTGGACGTAGCCGAGGTGCCGGCTGGCCCGCCCCCAACTGCGCGGCGGCGTACCGCAGATGCGCACCTGCCCGGCGCTCGGCTGGAGCAGCCCGGCCAGCAGCCGGATCAGCGTGGTCTTGCCGGCCCCGTTCGTCCCGATCACGGCGACGCCCTCCCCGGCGGCCACCGAGAAGTCCACGCCGCGCAGCGCGAAGGCGGAACTCACCCGGCACTCCAGCCCGGAGACCGCCAGCACCGGCACCCCGGCGTCCGTTCGCGACTCAGCCACGTCCGATCCTCCTGCGGAAGGCGTAGGCGGCCAGCGCGCAGCCGCCGACCGCGTACAGCGCGGTCAGCACCAGCGTCAGGCCCGAGGGTGACGGCCCCTGCCCGAGGGCGGCCCGGAAGACGTCGACGTGCACCGAGAGCGGCAGCCGCTCCATCACCGTGCCGAGCCGGCCGAGGTTGCCGAGCGGGAAGAAGATCCCGGCGAAGTACATCAGCGGGATCACGATGATGTTCACCACCGCCGGGAACGAGATCTCCGTGGTGTACGTCGCCACCAGGATCCCCAGCGCGGCGAACGCCAGGCAGCCGGCCAGGAAGTCGAACACCAACAGCCCCGGCGAGTCGATGCTCGCGTCGAACACCGCGACCCCGAGCACCAGCACCAGCGCGAACTGGAACAGGCACTTCACCACGACGCCGATGAGCCGGGCCAGCAGGAACCCCGAGTAGGACAGCGGGGAGAGGATCAGGTCCTCGATCGTCCGCCGGTTCCGGTCGATGATGATCGTGTAGCCGACGGTGTAGGTGCAGCTGAACATGATGCCCGCCGCGAGGATCCCGGGGAAGACGAAGCCGAAGTAGTTGGCCGCCCCCACCGAGGGGCTCCCCATCTGTTGGGTGGCCGCGCCGAAGGCCAGCACCATCGACACCGAGGTCAGGAAGGTCGACACCGCGAACAGGCGGTTGTCGAAGAACTGCCGCAGGTCGATCGCCACCAGCCCGAGGACATCGGTGAACCAGTTCGGCCGCCGCGGCCGGGCCGCCTGCACCCCCGCCATCAGGACCTCCCCCCGTACCCGGTGGTCCAGGTGGACCGCAGGTCCTCGTGGAACGGCAGCCGCTCGCGGACCTTGCGCTGCGTCCGCAACGGGATGTCCGCCTCGATGACGGCCTCCCTGGCACCCCGCTCCACCTCGGCCAGCACGTCCGCGTCCGGCGGCTGCGCGGCGTCCTGCACCAGCCCGTTGACGATCATGCTGCGCCCCAGGTAGGGCATCATCGCGAAGCGGTTCTCGCCCGCACCGCTGGCGAACACCAGGGCGCACTCGGCGTCGGCGGCGCGGGCCCGGCAGATCGACCGCACCTGGTGCGAGAACGGTGCGAACAGGTTGGCCACGCAGACCAGGACGTCGACCTCCTGGAGCAGGTACTGCCGGCTCGCCTCCGGGAACCGGAGGTCGTAGCTGACCAGCAGCCCGATCCGGCCGACCGGGGTGTCGACCACCTCGCCGGGCGCCCCCGGGGTGATGTGGTCGGCCTCCCCGGCCCACACGCACGGGCGCCGGTACCAGCTCAGCACCTCGCCCGAGGGGCCCACCAGCACGGCCGCGTCGTACACCTCCCGGCCCTCGGCCAGCAGCACCCCGGCGGCGATGTGGATGCCCAGGCCGCGCGCCTGGTCCACCAGGAACTCCACCACCGGCCCGTCGGCCGGCGTGGCGTCCCTGCGCAGCGTCGGGAAGTTCAGGCCGGTCGCGAAGTTCGCCGGCAGGCAGGCGAGTTCGGCCTTGCGCTGGGCCGCGGTGGACAGCAGTCCGGCGGCGCACTCGAGGTTCTCGTCCGGCTCGCCCGGGGTGATCCGCATCTGGAGCGCGGCGACCCGGGTGGTACGCGTGCGCAGGAAACTCACGGGTACGTCACCTCCGCCGCCACGTCCCGCCGGGCCCTTTCGAGCACGGGCAGGAACTCGTCCACCATCTCCGTCGTCACGTGCCGGGCGACCACCAGCCGCAGGGTCTCCACGAAGCGGGTGGAGGTCGAGGCGATCCAGCCGAGCGCTTCGAGCCGCTCCGAGATCCGCGCGGCGTGCGCCATCCGTACCACCACGATGTTGAGCTGCGGCTCGACGAACAGCTCGTGGCCGGCCTCCCGGAGCCGGGCCACCAGGTGGTCGGTCACCTCGTAGTTGTGCCGGGTGACCGCCAGGAAGCCCGAGCGGCCCAGGTGCTCCAGCACGGCGTAGGTGGCGACGGCCGCGTTGCCGGGCCTGGTCCCGAGCAGGGTGTGGTGGGTCGGGGTGTCCTTGAAGAAGGAGTCGAAGGCGAACCGCTGCGCGCCCTCGGGCTCGCGGAACAGGATCACCCCCGCCGGGACGGGCGCCAGCCCGTACTTGTGCGGGTCGATGGTGATCGAGGCCACGCCGTCCACCGAGAAGTCGAACCGGGGCAGCTCCCGGCCGAGTTCGCGGGCGAAGGGGATGATGAACCCCCCGGTCGCCGCGTCCACGTGCAGGTGCAGCCCCCGGCCGGCGAGGCGGGACGCGATCGCCTCGACGTCGTCGACCACCCCGAACTCGCTGCTGCCCGCGGTCGCCACCACGGCGACGGTGTGCTCGGTCACCTGCCTCAGCACCTCGTCGGCGGGCAGCCGCAGCGAGTCGTCCACGGGCACCACGACCGGCGTCAGGCCCAGGATCGCGAAGATCTTGGCGAAGGAGAAGTGCACCGTGCTGCTGACGATCACCTCCGGCCGGTCGGTGAGCCGCCCGTCGGCGCGGGCGGACTCGCGGGCGGCCGCCATCGAGAGCAGGTTGGCCTCCGTCCCGCCCGACACCAGCGTCCCCGAACCGGCGGGCGCCCCGAGGAACGACAGCAGGATCCGCACCACCTCCCGCTCGATCCGCTTCGTCCCGCGGAAGATCCGGACGTCCCCGAGGTTGGTGTGGGCGGCACCGGCCGCCAGCTCCACGGCCAGCGGGTGGGGTTCGGTACAGATCGAGTTCAGCACCCGGTTCCAGGGGACGTCGTCCTCCAGCTCCGCTGCGATCCGACGCCTCACCTCGGAGGCCGGCAGGCCGACGTCCTCCATGTCAGCTCACCCGCTCACGGTGGTCCGCGCCGCCGCCCGGGGCGGGGCCGTCCGTCAGCGCCGCGTACAGCTGCGGGCGGCGCGCCCAGAGCCCGAACCAGAGCGTCTGCTGGAAGCGCAGGTCGGGCTCGCGCAGGTAGCGGATGTGCTCGACCTCGCACCCGGCCTCCAGCAGGCACTCCTCGGCCTGCGCCCGGGCCAGGAACCGCTCGGGCATCGCGATCGCGCTGGAGCCGGCCGAGCGGGGGCCCAGCGCGCTCGCGAAGGCGACCGCGACGGTGTTCAGCGTGGCGATGCCCCAGACCGCCGCCGCCTGCGCGGCCCGGTTCCGGCCGTCCAGCGAACCGGCCACGAGGAGCAGCTCCGCGCCGTCCAGGCACTGGATCCGGGGCGGCTCCACCAGCCAGAAGTCCGGCCCCAGCAGCACCCCGACCCGGCCGAACTCGGTGTCCACGACCGGGAAGTCGTCGCCGGTGCCGGTGCTGCCGTCGGCGAGGACCTCCCGGCGCAGCTCCACGCGGACCGAGCCGTCCGGGTCGAGCAGCCGGGCGACCTGCGCCAGGCCGCCGTCGGCCGCGGGCTCCGCCCAGGAGCCGGTGAGCACGTGGGCGCGGCGGGTCCGGGCCAGCTCCGCCAGGCGTTCGAGGGCCTGGTCCCGCAGCCGGGGCGGGAGTTCGCGGACGCCGTCACCGACGGCGAAGGCGTTCTCCGGGAGGACGACGAAGGACGCCTCGGGCGTCACCCGGCGCTCCAGGTCGCCGAGCACGGCCTCGACCGTCGCCGCCTCGTCCGCCCGGCGCGCGTGTTGCGCGACGATGATGGTCACGAACCAGTCCTCTCGCCCGAATCCGTCGGACCGGCACCCCGGTCCCGGCCGTCCGCCCCGCCGGTCGGGGCGATGGCCGTCCGCAGTTCGGCGGCCAAGTCCCGCCGGGCGCCCACGTAGTCGCCCAGCAGCGCCCCGTACGCCTGCGGCCGCCGCAGCTCGATCCAGCGCCGGCCGTCGCCGGGCCGGGCGTCCGGCCGGCCGCCGCCGGGCCGGGCGCCGGTGCCGTCCGGGTCGAGGTCGACCACCAGCACCTCCGGCTCGTCCGTCCCGGCCTGGGCGATGACGCCCTCCGGCCCGGTGACCAGGCTGGTGCCGGCGAAGCGGACCTCCACCAGGCGGTCGCCGCGCTTGCCCCGGACCACGCCCACCGAGCTGGCGTAGACGATGTTCACGTCGTTGAGGTAGGCCGCCGAGCTCAGCGCGTTCACCATCAGCGACTGGTTCTGCAGCAGCGTCCCGCCCGGCACGAAGATTGTCCGCGCGCCCGCCACGGCGAGCAGCCGGATGACCTCCGGGATCCAGAAGTCCGAGCAGACGGCCACCCCGACCAGCCCGAACTCGGTGGTCATCACGCCCAGGGACTCCGCCTGGCGGCAGACCACCATCTCGTTGCCGAAGGCGTGCGCCTTGACCGCGCTGTCCGCGACGACGCCCTGCCGGTCGATGAACAGCGAGGTGTTCCGGTACATCCCGTCCCGCAGGTCCTCGACGATCGAGCCCAGCAGCACGTTGGTGCGCAGCCCGCGGGCGAGGTCCCGGAAGCCGTCCACGATCCGGCCGGGGATCGGGGTGTCGGTGCGCCCCCTCAGGTGGTCCTGCCCCGGCATGTACCACGGGGGGCCGAGGAAGAACTCCGGGAAGCAGACGACGTCGACGTCACCGCCGGCGCAGACCTCCTCGACCGCCCGGTACGCGTTCTGCAGACCTTCCGCGGGATCCTCGACCCAGAGGGTCTGTACCACCGCTACCTTCATGTGCGTCGCCTCCTCAAGGGCGCCATCGGTACCTCGGGCTCGCGCCGGTCCCACCACCGGAGGCGGGTCATGACGTCACGGCCTCCCAGTCCTTCGCCTCGACGATCCGGACGTCGACGTCGATGCCGAGGCCGCGACGGACCCGGGCCTCCACCGCCTGCCGCAGCACCTCGTCGGCGGCGGCCGCGGCGCCGTCCGGAACCGCGCAGGTCACGGTGAAACCGCCGGCCCGGAGCTCGGCCGCGAAGTACGGGGCGAACTCCGCGAAGCCGAAGACGATCCGCTCCACGTCGACCGCCGAGACCGGCCCGGACGCCGAGCCGACCAGCTCGGCCACCCGGCCGAGCGGGGCCAGCACCGGGCTCTCGGCGCCGCAGCCGCAGCCGCCGTCGGCCGGCCCGAGTTCCACGAACTGCCCGGTCGCCTCGCCGCCGCCGTCCGGGGCATCGGGGGCGTCCGGGGCGTCCGCCGTCCCGAAGGCCAGCAGCAGTTCACCGCGGAACGCCGCCGGGCCGGTGCCCCCGGGGGTCCGGACCGCCGCCCGCAGCCGGTGGTCGCACAGGTGCAGCGCGCCGGCCGCGCAGGGCACGGCGACCGTGGGCGTCGAGGCGGTCCCGTAGAGCTCGGACGCGTCGGCGCCCCAGAGGGCCGCCACCCGCTCGCGGCGCTCGGCGGAGCTGGCCTCGCCCGTGGTGACGACCAGTCGGACCGAGGAGTCCGCCGGCCGCTGCCCGCGTGCCACGGCCAGCGCGGCCAGCCTGGCCGCCACCGTCGCCGAGCAGACCAGCACCGTCGCCCCGTACTGCCCCATCAGGTCGAGGACCCGCGGCAGCGGGCAGATGGTGTCGCTGGTGCCGACCCCGATCACGGCCGCGCCGACCAGCTCGATCGCGCGCTCGACCTCGGCGCCCAGGAAGGACAGCTCGTACGGGACGGCGACGATGACCACGTCGTCCTCGGTGAGCAGGCCGTCGAGGCAGCGGGCCAGGTCGATCTGGTTGCGGACCCACTCGTCCCGGGTCAGGAAGGTCGGGTGGGTGCGCCCGGCGGCGTCGGACCACTCGCCGTAGCGGGCGCGGGCCGAACCGCGCCAGGAGTCGGCCCCGCGGTGCGGGTCGGGGCGTGGGTCGGGGCGCGCTCCGCCGTCGCCCGGCCCGAGCAGGCCGAGGAAGTGCTCGTAGATCCCCGAAGCGGTCGTCGCCATGGTCACACCCCCGTGCCCTGGTCGTCCGGCGTCCGCCAGCCGTAGTCCTGGAGCGCGCTGCCGGGCCCGTCCGTGCGCAGCAGCGGCGCGCACCCGGCCCCGGGGCTGACGTCGACGCCGAGGCACTTGGCCAGCACGAGGTCGTGGTCGCCCATCCGGTAGGTGCCCTCCAGCCGGCACTCCAGGACGGCGTAGGCGCCCGCGAGGTGCGGGCTGCCGCTCGACGACGGGGCCCACGGCAGCGCGGTGAAGCGCAGGTCCGGCCTGGTCCGGGAGAACCTGGTGCCCAGCTCGCGCTGGTCGTCGGCGAGCACGTTGAGGCAGAACGGCCGCCCGTCGGCGAGCGCGGACCAGCTCGAACTCCCGGACGCCACCACGAAGCCGAGCAGGGCGAGTTCGCCGGAGACGACGGTCAGCGAGCCGATCGCGAGCCCGTACGGGGTCGGGCCGTCCTGGCCGGGGTGGTGCCGGGTGCCGGCGACCACCGCGACGGACCGCGGCAGCAGCTCGGCGAGACCGGCGAGGTCCCGGGGGCCGCTGCTCACGGCCTCCGGTTCCACCGGGGCGGGCGCGGTCCGCTCGGAAGGCCCGGTCCGCTCGGAACGCCCGCGCAGGTGGCGGCCGGTGACGCTGGTCGGGTGCTCGGCGAGTACCTCCGGGGGCCCGCAGTGGATGACCTGCCCGCCCTCGGCGCCGGAGCCCGGTCCGAGGTCGACCACCCAGTCCGAGATCGCCAGGACGCGCAGGTTGTGCTCGATCGCGATGACGGTGTTGCCGGTGGAGATGAGCCGGTCGAACAGGGCCAGCAGGTGCCGGATGTCGGCGGGGTGCAGGCCGCGGGTCGGCTCGTCGAAGATGAACAGGGTGCCGCTGCGGCGCTGTTTGAGCAGTTCGCCGGCGAGGTTCAGCCGCTGGGCCTCGCCGCCGGAGAGCACGGTCGTCGAGCACCCCAGCTGGAGGTAGCCGAGGCCGAACTCGGCGAGGACGGTGAGGGCCCGGACGATCTTGGCGTGGGCCTTGGGGTCGAACCAGCCGACGGCGTCCTCGACGGTCATGGCGAGCACGTCGTGGATGGTGGCGCCGTTGAGCCGGACGGCGAGGACGTGCTCCTGGAACTTCCGGCCGTCGCACTCCGGGCAGACCACGGACTCGCTCTTGAAGAGGGTCAGGTCGACCTCGGCGAGCCCCAGGCCCTTGCAGGCCTCGCACCGGCCGCCCGCCACGTTGGTGCTGAACTCCGCGCGACCCAGGCCGAGTTCGACCGCGTCCGGGCTGGCGGCGAAGGCGTCCCGGAGGTGGTCGCCGATGCCGATGTAGGTGGCGAGGGTGCTCCGGCTGGAGCGTCCGATGGCCCGCTGCTCGACGTGGATGACGTCGGTCAGGGCGCCGGCCCCGCTGACCACGGCGCCGTCCGCGCCCCGGGCGACGGCCCGGGCGACGCTGTCGTGCAGGCCCGCCACCAGCGAGCTCTTCCCGGCCCCGGACACCCCGGAGACACAGGTCAGCGCGGTGAGCGGCAGCCGGACGGCCTGGTTGCGGACGTTGTTGCGGGAGATGTCGCGTACCTCCAGCCACGGGGCGTCGGCGGTGTCGATCCGGCGCCGGGTGGGCGGGTCGGACAGCAGGGCGGCGGCCGTCGGTGAGCCCTCGGTGCGGAGCACCTCCGAGAAGGGGCCCTCGACCACGACCTGCCCGCCCCGGGATCCGGCGCCCGGCCCGAGTTCGACGATCCAGTCCGCGGCCCGGATCACCGATTCGTCGTGCTCGATGACGATGACCGTGTTGCCGAGGTCCCGCAGCCGGCGCAGCGAGTCGATGATCCGGCCGGTCTCGCTCTCGTGCAGTCCGGCGGTCGGTTCGTCCAGGACGTACATGACGCCGGTGAGGTCGCTGGCGAGGTGCTGGGCGAGCAGCAGCCGCTGGAGCTCGCCGCCGGAGAGGGTGGGCACCGGCCGCCGCAACTGGAGGTGGCCCAGGCCGACCTCCGCGATGTTCTCGCTCTGCCGGATGATCGACGTGGCGAGTTCGCGGACCTGCGGGGGCAGCGCGCCGGAGGCCAGCGCCGAGCGCAACCGGACGACGGAGTCGCCGAGTTCGTCGCTCTGGAAGGCGTGGAAGGTGTGGCCGGCCACCGTCGCCCGGAGCGACTCGGGCCGCAGCCGCCCGCCGCCGCAGTCGGAACAGGTCTCCTTCGCCAGGTAGTTGGTGAAGGCGTTGCGCCGGGCGGCGGTCGAGGCGTTCTTGTAGGCGCGCTCGACGAAGCCGAGGATGCCCTCGAAGCGGACGTCGTTGGTGACCTTGCGGATCTTGATGGTGTAGACGGTGTCCGAGCCGTGCAGCACCCGTTCGACCTGCTCCGGTTTGAGGTCGGCGAAGGGTGTGTCGAGGTCCAGGCCGATGTCCGCGGCCATCGTCTCGAAGGCCTTGCGCACGTTGGGGACGGCGAAGGTCCCCGGGTCGGCGCCGTCCCAGATCTCGGTGAGCGTCTTCGAGGGGTCGGGGACGATCCGCTCCAGCGAGAACCCGATCAGCTCGCCCACCCCGTCGCACCGCAGGCACTTGCCCTCGCGCCGGTTGGCGCTGAAGTGCTTGGCGGAGTGCGGTTCGGCGAAGCAGCCGCAGGTCTCGCAGCGCAGGTCCGGGCCGGTCGCCCCGAAGCAGACCGGGCAGACGGGCCGGGAGCCGGCGCCGAACAGCAGCCGGTACAGCCCGTCCAGGCCGGTGAGGGTGCCGACGGTCGAGCGCGGGTTGGAGTGGCCGCCGTCGCGCTGGCGCAGCGCCACCGGCGGCTGGGTCCCGGCGATCCGGTCGAACTGGTAGTCGCCGTCCCCCAGGTCCAGGGACTTGCTGGACAGGGCGCCCAGGTAGAGCGACTTCGAGTGCTCGAAGAGGGTGTCCATGATGAGCGAGGACTTGCCCGACCCCGAGACACCGGCGGCGACGATGAGCTTCCCCTTGGGGAGGCGGACGTCGACCGACTTGAGGTTGTGGGTCGTGACCCCCTCAAGGACGATGCTGTCAGGACTCACTGCCGCCCCCGTTCGATCAGGTCGCGGACCTGGTCCTCGCAGGCCGCCAGGTCCGGGTAGGTGGAGTGGAGCATCGCGCGGACCCGGGCCGGGTCGCCGCGGTTCCAGGACTCGTAGAGCTCCTGGCGGGTCCCGAAGCGGTCGATGACCAGGTCGGCGGCGAGCCGGAAGATCCGGGACTTCTCGTCCGGGCCGATGTCCCGCCCGCCCAGGTAGGTTTCCAGCGCCCCGCGCAGTTCGGGGGCCGCCAGGTCGCCCTCGAAGGGCTGCATGATCAGCCCCGAGGCGCCGATCTGCCGGATGATCGCCGACGCCCGGGTGGAGAAGTCCCCCGCGACGGCGTCGAGCGCGGCCGTGGAGCCGGGGGCGAGCAGACCGGAGGAGGTGGTCTCGCTCTCGGCGTCCACGGCGGCCAGCCCCAGCCGCACCAGCTCGACGTAGGAGGTCAACTCGCCCAGCATGGCGCCCACTTCGCGGAACCGGTCGACGCCGATCGAGCGTGCCAGCAGCGTGGCGGTGCCGAGCAGGGTCCGCAGCCGCTGGTGGAACCGCAGCTGGCCGGTGTACAGGGACCACCGGTTGAGCTCGCGGAACCCGCGGGCCGCCACCCCGGCGTCGTCGAGCAGGAACACCCGCGACCGGGGCACGAACACGTCGTCGAACACCAGCATGGCGTCCTGCTCGTCCAGCCGGGCGGCGAGGCCGCCGGAGCCCTCGGCGTACGACCTGCGGCACAGGATCCGCAGCCCCGGGGTGGCCAGCGGGATGCCGAACCAGCAGACGTAACTCGGGTCCTCACGAAGGTAGTTGGCGGGGGAGAGGTAGATCAGCACCTCGTGGGCGTACGGGGCCAGCGTGGCGATCTGCTTGGCGCCCCGCACCACGATCCCGTCCGCGTCGCGCTTGACCACCCGCAGCCCGATCTCCGGGCGCTCCCTCGGGGTCGACGAGCGGTCGATCTGCGGGTCGCCCAGGCCGTGGGTGAGCGCGATGTCGTTCTCCCGGCACCAGTGGTAGTAGCGCTCGGCGTTGCGGCCGAACTCCGGATCCACCTGGGCGAGTTGGGAGCGGAAGTGGTAGAGGCCCACCACCACGTTCGCCATGAAGTCCGGCAGCCGGGACAACTGCCCGTGGGAGGCCTCCGCCCACCGGCGCGAGTTGCGCCACTTCCGGTCGAGCTCCTCCCGGGTCCTCGGCGCCAGGTAGGAGAGGCTGACCGGCCGCCCCGAGAGCTCCGACCGCCAGAGCATCTCGGCGGAGTGCTCCGGCGCGTGCTGGAGGTCGTACAGCGCGGCCAGCGAGTCCAGCATCGGCCGGAACCTCGGATCCCCGACCACGTCGACCCGCCGGCCGTCGGACCAGACCTCGCGCCCGTCGTCGATGCTGCGGATGAAGTCCTGCCCCCGCCAGGCCCCGCCGGGGGACCCGGGCAGGAGCTCGACCCCTGCGGTGGACGCGGCCCCGTCGGCTGCCGCGGACTGAGTAGTCGTCACTGCCCTCTCTCCTACGGCTTGCGCTCGGCCGCGCCGGAATGGAACGGCTTGTAGCTCTGCTCCTGGACGTCCGGGAAGTACTCCCGGGTGGCCTCGCCGACCAGCCGCATCAGCTCGGCGTCGACCGAGGCCGGGCCGGCCACCAGCCGGTTGAGCGGGGAGTCCGGGACGGAGTTCGACAGCCGCACGCCGCGCGCCGCGTGGATCGCCACCAGCGACCGCTGGGCGTTTGCCGCGTCCCGCATCTTGTAGACCGCCTGCGGCCCGTCCGGGATCCCGATCATGGACTTGGTGCCGCCGCTGCCCAGGCAGTTGCGCGGCATGTGCAGGTGCTCGTGCCGCCACTGCTGGTGGACGAAGTGCAGGCGGAAGGCGTGGTCGATCACGGCGTGCCGCAGCCACAGCTCCGGGTCCTTGTGCCGGCCCTCGTCGACGGAGCGGACGGCGTCGCTCAGCGAGCCCTGGTGGAAGGAGAGCAGCCAGCTCTCCAGATCGCCCCAGAAGCACTTGAAGAGGTCCCGGAACATGTGCTGCTTGATCGCCAGCGAGTGGGTGCCGCTGGCCGGGCCCAGGTTCTCCCGGAAGCCGTGGTACTCGCCGGTGGCCAGCAGTTCGGCCATCACCCGCTGCGCCTCGACCACCGGCACCAGCAGCGCCCGGCAGGCCGCGAGGTGCTCCACGGTGCGGCTCAGGTCGGCGGCGCGCAGCGCCCGGACGGCGACCTCCAGGTGGTCGTTGGCCTCGGCGCAGAGCAGCTCCGGGATCTGGTGGAGGGCGACGAACTCGCCGTGCAGGGTGCTGCCGTGCAGCTCGGTGGCGGCCACCGCCTCCGCGAGCAGGGCGGCCCGGGTGAACTCGTCCAGGCTCTGTTCGACGGGCTTGCGCACGCGGACGCCGGAGAGGTCGCTCTCCCACTTCGTCGCGTCGTGGCTGCCGGTCCGCAGGTCGTGCAGGAAGGAGTACAGCGGGTCGTCGATGCTCCTGGTGGCGATGGTGGAGCGGACCGCCTTCTGGTCGCGCTCCAGCAGGGCGCTCCGCACGGCCTGCTCCAGGCCCCGCACCGCCTCCACGTACGTGCGGTAGCCGGCGGACTCGGCGAGGCTGAGCTCGGAGGTGCCGGCCAGGTCGCCCTGCCCGAAGACGCTGCGGGCGTCGAACAGCGCGGCGCCGAGGTGGCGCAGCAGCCGGTGGAAGCCGATGCTCCAGCGGCTGTACCGGGAGGTGTCGCCGAGCTCGCCCGCCAGCGTGCCGGCCCGGGTGCGGTCGGCGAGCCGGCTCAGGTTGCGCAGGGACACCTCGGCGGCCTGGAAGACGGCGCGCACCAGCGACTCGTACGAGGCGGGCGGCACCGCGCCGCCGGCCCTGGCCCGGGCCAGCAGGTCGATGCGGTGGAGCTGGTCGTAGCTCTCGGCCACCGGGCCGAGGGCGGTCGTCCTCGGACCGCCGGTGGCGGGTTCAGCCTCTGCCACGGGGGAGCCCTGCGGATCCGGCCTTGACATTCACATCATCCCCCGGGGGTCGTCGCCACGTAGCGAATGGAGTCGGTCGGACAGGAGTCCACGGCGTCCAGCACGCAGTCGAGTTCGCGGTCCGTCTCCGGCTGTTTGCAGACGTAGTGCACGTCGTTGTCGAAGTCGTTGTCGAAGTTCTCGGGCGCGAGGTCCTTGCAGAGCCGGCAGTCGATGCAGGTCTGGTCGACGGTGAACCTCCCGTCCAGCGGCAGCCCGGTGGGCAGCGGCAGCTCGGTCACCTCGCGCCGCCCCCCTCGTCGGCGCGCCGGCCGTGCGGTTCGGTGAAGTTCCGCATGGTCGGCTTCGCCGAGGTCCTCAGCGCCTGCTCGAAGCGGGCGACGTCCAGGACGCGGAAGCGGGTCGGGGCGTCCAGCCGTTCCCGGGCGCGGTCGGTGATCAGGGCGCGGGTGGCGTCGTCGCCGGCGGACGGCGGCAGGGCGATCTCCAGTACGTCCCCGTCGACGTCGAAGGCGAAGTAGTAGGGGGCGGTGGTCATCGCCCCGAGGACGATGTCCTCGACCTCCAGCTGGGAGGTCCAGCGGGCGCCGACCCGGATCCGGTCGCCCATCCGGCCCCGGTGCCGCAGCCGCCGCAGCGGGGAGCCGCAGGCGCAGGGCGCGGCCTCGATCAGGCAGGTGTCGCCGGTCCGGTAGCGCAGCAGCGGCATGGCCCGGCTCGCCAGGGTGGTCACCGCGAGCTCGCCGACGGAGCCGTCCGGCAGCGGCGCGCCCGACTCCGGGTCGACGACCTCGAAGTAGCTCCGGGTCTCCACCAGGTGCAGGTCGCCCAGCGCGCAGAACATCGCCAGGGTGTTGGTCTCGGTCATGCCGAACATCGAGTAGGCGGTCGCGCCCCACAGGTCGTGCAGCCGCTGCTTCTTGGCGGGGGAGGAGCCCTCGCCCGCCATCAGGATCCTGCTGACGTCGAGGTCCCGGCGGGGGTCGAGGCCGGCCCGCCGGGCGGTCTCGCCGAGGAACAGCGCCCTGGTCCCGGAGCACACCAGGGTGGTGGCACCGGCGTTGCGCAGCGCCCGGACCATCCGCTCGGGCGGGCAGCCGGGGGAGGCCGCGCCGAGCGGGACGATCGTGCAGCCCAGGATCTCGAACGCCCGGTCCAGGTCTTGGCCCACGCCGGCCAGCTCGTACGGGACGGCGACGGCCACCACGTCCCGTTCGTCGACCACCGCGGCGAGCAGGGCCGCGACGGTCAGGTTGTTCTCCAGCCAGTCCTCGACGGTGAAGAACGCACCGATCGAGCGGCCGTCGCCCGTCCCGGAGCTCTCGTCGAAGCGGATGACCTCCCGCTTCGGCACCGCCAGCAGCCCGAGCGGGTACCCGGCCTTGAGGTGCTCGCGGGTGGTGAAGGGCAGGCGCTGGAACGCCCCGGGCCGGCCCGCCGCGGCGGCCTCGGCGACCTCGCCGGGCACGTGGGCGGCGTAGAAGGGCGAGTTCGCGCACGCGTGCCGCACGGCGCGGGCGAGGGCCTGCCGGGCCCAGTCGTCGAGCCCCGGGCGGTCGAGTGCCGTCACCTCGGCGACCCGGCGGGCGAGGGCGATGCGGGCGGCGACCCGGTCGCGCAGCCGGCCCGCCGAGGCGTGCCCGGCGGTGGTGGTGGCGGTCGTCATCGGGACGCCTCCTCCAGGGCGGTCATGGCCGCGCGCTCCTGCCCGGCGAGCTCGCCGACGATCGCGGCCGCCTCCTCCAGCGAGTCCTGGACGGAGTCGGTGTCGGCCTCGCGCAGCAGGGTGGCGACCTCCGTCCAGCGGTCGGCCGTCCGGCGGTAGTCGGCCGCGGCGAGGCGGTAGGCCTCGATGCCGGTCAGGCCGTGCGCCTCGTCCAGGAACCGGGCCCAGAGCGCCCGGAAGAAGCCGCCGCCGGTGCCGCCGTCCTCCATGCTGACGCCGATCCGGCGCACCGCCGCGACCGGGTCGTCCAGCTCCTTGGACCACGTGCGCATCAGCGAGCCGGTCTTGGCGATCCCCTTGAAGCCGAGGTTGGTGATCGGCGGGGCGAGGAAGTCCCGGGCGGTGGCGAGGACGGCGCTGCGGCAGCCCTCCGGCAGCCCGGCGGGGTCGAACTCGCCCGCGCCGAGGCGGAAGGCCAGGTTGCGGGAGCTCATCGGCCCCTTGGCGGCGCGGGCCTCGCGCAGGCTCTGCCGGGAGGTCCGCCGGACGCCGAGCGGCGCCGTCTCCGCGAGCAGGAAGGCGTCCCCGTCGTGGCCGACGCAGGCCACGTAGTGCGCGGCGAAGTGGTGGCTCTCCTCGGCGTAGTCGAGGTGGAAGCGGTCGAGCTTCAACCCCACCACCTCGCCCGCGTCGAGGGCGGCCAGCAGGGCGGCCTCCGCGCGCTCCCGGGAGGCGGTCTCCTGTTCGTGGAGTTCCAGGCCCAGCGCCCGGACGGCGTTGCGGATCAGGTGGTCGGGCTTGACCCGGCCGCCGAGGAAGGGCCCGGGCATCTGCTTGGAGTGCCAGTAGAGGAAGGAGAGGCCCTGCCCGAGGCCGAAGACCAGCGGCTCGCTGAGCTCGATGCCCTTGGTGCGGAGCATGTTGACCAGCGCCGTCGATTCGCAGTGGTCGCCCGAGTAGGGGGCGGGAGCGGTGGTCCCCATCAGGCGCCTCTCCCCTCGCGCGGGGCCTGGTGGACGATCTCCAGCACCGTCCGGTCGGCGTTGTTGCGCAGGTGGCCGTAGGTGTGGCCGAGTTCGTCGGCCTCGGTGAAGGCGATCACTTCGAGGTGCGCCGCGTCCCGTGCCAGGGTGTCGAGGGTCAGCCGGACGTCGGCCTCGGCGTGGACCTCGACGGCGACGTGGGACATCAGCAGTCGGCGCTCCTCCGTGCTCCGCTCCAGCCAGCGGCCGTAGTGCTTGCAGGCGAAGGTCTCGATGGCGCGGCCGTCGGGCAGGACGACGGAGTTCCACCAGCCCTGGGTGCCGTACTGGCGCGGCGAGATGTACGAGGGGCCGGTCTCGACCTCGGCGATCCGCCCGGCCGCGCGGAGTTCGACCAGGTGGGCGTGCCAGTTCAGGACGGCGTCGTCGCGCTCGTAGTCGCCCAGGTAGATCCCGATGTGGTTGACCCCGGCCAGTCCGTCGGCCAGTCCGGCGACCAGGCGGTCCGTCCCGGGGCCGCACCAGCCGCGCAGGTGCTCGGCGCAGTCGACGCCCTGCCAGCCGCCGGAGGCGTCGAGCACGGCCTCCCAGACCGCGTCGAAGTCCTCGGGCCCGGGAAAGCGTCCGTCGTAGGTGGTGGAGAGTTTCGGCGTGCTCCCTGCGAGTGCGTTCACGACGCTTCCTTCCTGCCGGTGATGACCAGGCCCAACAGCACTTCCTTCACCTCGGCCGCGAGGCCGGCCTGCCGGAGCAGCTGCTCGACCTCGCTCCTGACGTACGAGGAGTTGATCGAGGAACGGAACCCGGGCCGCATGTCCGCCGCGATGTTCGCCTTCATGAACTGGAAGGTGACGCGGTCGACGTCCCGGCGCAGGTCGGTGACGCAGTAGCGGCCGCCCGGCCGCAGGACCCGGTGGAGCTCGGACAGCGCGCGGACCGGGTCCGCCCACTCGTGGAGGGAGGCGGAACTGAACACGTGGTCGAAGGAGTCGTCCCGGTAGGGCAGGGTCAGGACGTCCGCGCAGTCGTAGGTGCAGCGCTCCGCGAGGCCGTAACCGGCGGCGTTGGAGCGGGCCCGCCGGAGCATCGCCTCGGAGATGTCGACGCCGGTGAGTTTACCCGGACTTTCCGTTTGTTTCATCCATTCCAGCCCCAAGTATCCAGGGCCGCAACCGAGTTCGAGCGCCGACCCGGAGTCGATGCCGGCCCCGAGGACGTCGTCCACCTTCTCCTGGAGCCATCCGTGGTCCCGGATGTGACGCTGCATCTCGTCGTACTTCACCGCGATCTCGTCGCCCTGCAGACCGTCCTCGGTCTCGTGGACGCGATCGGCGGCCCTGCCCCGTGCACCAGCCATGGTCGACCCGCTTCCTGCGATCTCCCGGGGCCGTTCAGCCCGCGATGTCGGTGGTGACGTCGAGCACCCGGCCGAAGGCGGCCTGCTCGGCGTCGGCGATCCCGGCCAGCCGGGCTCCGACCGTGTCCAGCCGCTGCTGCCGTTGCCGCGGTCCGCCCGCCGCGCCGTAGCCGAGCAGCAGCTCGATCACCTCGTCCCAGTCCTGCCGGAGCTGCTCGAAGGCCCCGATCACCGGGTCGAGCCGGGCCGTCCCGGAGCGGCTGCGCACCTCGCGGAGGAAGTCCAGCTGGAGGCCCCGGAAGTTGGTGCCGCCGGTCCCGGCGTACCGCCAGAACCGCCCGGTGGCGGGCACCAGCTCGACGTCGGACGCCAGTGAGTCCCGCCAGCCGGGGATCTCCGCCGCCGCCCGGCGCAGCCCGGCGATGCCGAACCGCGGCCCCCGGTCGGCGAGCACCGTCCGCGCGGCCGAGCGCATCGCATCCCACGCCCGGTCGAGCAGCAGCCGCTCCGGGTCGGCGGTCAGCCGCTCCGGCAGCGGGCCGAGGTGCAGCTGCCGGTTCGGCGAGGGCATGAAGCCCTCCGTCGAGCCGCGTGCCAGCCGGAGCGACTCGATGCTCAACTCCCTTGCCCCGCCCTGCTGTTCGGTGTCGACGACATAGGCCGTGGTGTCGTCGAGGCCGTACAGCGCGATGCAGTGGGCGGCGAAGTGGCTCTTGGAGGTGAAGTAGTCGAGGTAGTAGATGTCCACGGTCACGCCGACCACGGACCCGGCGCGCAGCAGCTCGGCGGCCCGTTCCTCGGCGGCGGCCGGGTCCGCCTCCTGCGACTCCCGGAGTTCCACGCCGAGGGCGGCGCAGGCGTTCCGCGCCAGCTCCCCGGCACCGGTGCGCCCGGTGAGCATCGGCGTGAGCCCGGGCGCCGGCGGGTCCCAGTACTGGAAGTCGATGCCCTGCCCGAGCCCGAACAGCATCGGCTCCGAGACGTCGGCGCCGGCGTGGCGCAGCATGGCCCCGAGCGTCGTCGTCTCGCAGTGCACGCCGGGCTGCGCCTGTAGTGCCAACCGCATTGCCCCCCCTAGCAACGAGTTCCAGTGGTGCGGGACGCGCCCGTGCGCCGCCCCGGTGCGGGTGCTACGCCGGCCGGCCGACGTCGTGGTAGCTCTGCAGGTCCAGCAGGCCCGAGCCGCTGGCGAGCACCACCACGACCGGCCGCTGCCGCCGCTGGTCGGCCTCGGCCACCACGTCGAGGGCGGCGGCGAGCGCGTGGTTGGACTCGGGCGCCAGCAGGATGCCCTCGGTCTGCAGCAGCAGCTTCCCGGCCGCGAAGGACTCGGGGTCGCCGAAGGCGACGGCGTCCAGCACGCCCTGGTGCCGCAGCAGGCTGACGATCGCGGAGCTGTGGTGGTTGCGCAGGCCCGCGGCGTGGACGGCCGGGGGGATGTAGTCCATCCCCATCGAGTAGCCCATCACCTCGGGCGTGAAGCCGGCCACGTCGGAGCTGCCGTACCGGTAGACCCCGGCGGTGAGCCGCGGCGCCGCGGTGGACTCCGCCGCGAGGAAGCGCAGGTCGGCGCCGTCCGTCCGGGCCCGCAGGTACGGCCCGATCAGGCCGCAGAGGTTGCTGCCGCCGCCCGCGCAGGCGACCAGGTGGTCGCCCCGCCCGGGCGCGCCGAGGTTCTCGCCGAGTTCCTCCAGCTGCGCCCGCACCTCCAGCCCGAGCAGGGTCTGGTGCAGGTAGACGTGCGGGGTGCCGCTGCCGGAGAGGTAGGCGGCCGACTCCGTCCCGAGCGCGTACTGCATGGCGTCGCTGATCGCGGTGCCGAGGCTGCCCGGGTGGTCGGGGACGCGGGCGAGCAGCTCGCGCCCGACCGGGGTGTGCGGCGAGGGGGAGGGGTGGACCTTCGCGCCGAGCAGCTCCATGTAGTGCCGGCGGTAGGGCTTCTGCTCCAGGGAGCAGCGCACCATGAAGACCTCGGCGTCGAGGCCGAACATGCTGGCCGCGAGCGCCACGCTCATGCCCCACTGGCCGGCCCCGGTCTCGGTGACCAGGGTGCGGCGCCCCTCCTCGGCGGCGTAGTACGCCTGCGCGATGGCGGAGTTGAGCTTGAAGCTGCCGGTCGGCAGCACGTCCTCGCGCTTGAGGTAGATCCGCGCCCCGGTGCCCAGTCGCTGCTCCAGGCGCCGGGCCCGGTGCAGCGGGGTGGGCCGGCCGACGTGCCGCAGCCAGTCCCGCACCGGCTGCGGCACGGGGACCCACGGCCCGGCCGGACGGTCGTGCTCCAGGATCGCCTTCGGGCGAACCTTCGCGGCAATCTCGGCGGGGCTCGGATTGCCCTCGTTGCGGACTTCCGGCAGGGGTCCGGGAAGATCGCCGAGAAAGTTGTACCAACGTTTGGGAAGAGTCGAATCAGACCGATTGTCCGACGTGGGAACGGCGCCCGACACGAAGTCGACCTGGGAATTCTTCGAGGATAAGGATGCCATGACGCCCTCCAAAAAGGACTTCGCATGGTGCCTACTGGCGGCATCCTAGGGCCAGCTTTGAACGGGGCGCAAGATTCCTGTTTCAAGGATCATGCAGGACTTCGAAAACGCGGGCAAAAAGGGCGTGCGGCCCGTGGAACATCCGGTGGAAAAGCCGCATACCACCCGGAACGAGCGCGGCGGCGGCGGTGAACTCCACTCCCAAGTCCGCTTCTGAACCCTATAGTTGACGTTGATTCAGCCCGCCCGGACTTGACAGGTCTCGGTCGAAATAGCGCCGACCGTCCGTCGGCGAGCAAGTATTTCAAGATCGTGAATTACAAGATCCCGCGACCGCGGGCGCCGTCGCTTCTCATTAATGTGGACGTGGGGGTCGACCTAATGCCGAACGAAGCCGTCCGATCCATCTGCCGCAGCTGCCACGGCGGGTGCGGGGTCCTGCTAATTCCCGGGAATCGCGACGAGTTCACCGTGGCCGGGGACCCGGACAATCCGAACAACCGCGGATTCCTCTGCGCGAAGGGCCGGGCGGCGCCCGCGCTCGCCCGCCACCCCGACCGGCTGACCCGCCCGCTGCGGCGGGTGGGCAGCCGGGGCAGCGGCGAGTTCGAGGAGATCGGCTGGGAGGAGGCGCTCGACACCATCGCCACCAGGCTCCGCGCCGACCTCGCCGGCGCCGGGCCGCGCAGCATCGTGCTCGCCCAGGGCACCGACCGCAACTACCAGGAGTGGCTGTTCCGCTTCGGGAACGCCCTGGGCACCCCGAACGTCATCGGACCGGCCCACGTCTGCTTCTACCCGCGCGTCATGGCCGGGATCCTCTCGATGGGCGCGTTCAGCTTCGTCGACTACGAGGGCAGCCCCGAGCTCGTCGTGCTGTGGGGGAGCAACAAGCCCGCCACGCACGGGGACGGCGTCATCGGCACCCGGCTGCTCGACGCCGTCAGCCGGGGGACCAGGCTGATCGTCGTCGACCCGGTGCGCACCCCGGTCGCCCGGCGCGCCGAGCTCCACCTGCAACTGCGGCCCGGCACGGACACCGCCCTCGCCCTGGCGCTCCTCCACGAGATCTTCGAACAGGGCCTGGAGGACAGGGAGTTCATCTTCCGGTACGCCACCGGTGCCGAGGAACTGCGCGACCACGTCCGGGAGTGGACACCGGAGCGGGCGGCCGGGATCACCGGCGTCCCGGCGGACCTCATCCGCCGGGCCGCGACAGCGTACGGCGCTGCGGCGAGCGCGGGCATCGAACTGGGCACCGGGGCGCAGCAGAGCCGGGACTCCTTCGGCACCGCCCGACTGCTCGTCCAGCTCTCCGGACTGTGCGGCAACGTCGACGTCCCCGGCGGCGACGTGCTGTGGGAACCCCCGGGGATCGTCGGCAGACGCGCGATGCCCGGCTACGACCTCCTCCCGGACGGCGCCGGCGGCGACCGGCTCGTCGCCGGGCACTCGATCCTGGGCATGTCCGGCTGGGCGCACCCCGGGGCCGTCTTCGACGCCTGCCTCACCGGCGAGCCGTACCCGGTGAACAGCCTGCTCGTCTTCGGGTCGAACCTGCTGGTCAGCTACGCGGACTCGGCGAAGGTGGAGGCCGCCCTGCGCGCCGTCCCCTTCATCGTGGCCGCCGACCTGTTCCTGACCCCGACGGTGCGCTACGCGGACATCGTGCTGCCGGTGCCCAGTTGGACGGAGCGGGACCAGATCGTCGAGCACGCCAACTACGTGGCCAGCCGCAACCGCGTCGTCGACCCCCTCGGCGAGAGCAGGCCCGACGAGGACATCCTCAACGAACTCGCGCTCCGGCTGGGGCTGGAGGGGTTCTGGGGCAGCGCCCAGGACGCCCTGGACGCGCGGCTCGCGCCGATCGGAATGGACTGGAAGGCCCTCCAGGCCCAGCAGTACCGGGCCACCGGCCTGCGCTACCGCAAGTACGAGGAGGAGGGGTTCAGGACGCGTTCCGGCAAGTTCACCTTCCACCACCCCGGTCTGCGGATGATGGGCTACGACCCACTGCCCCGGTGGACCGACCGCGAGCAGCCGGACGAGGACCACCCGCTGATCCTCACCTCGCGCCACTCGACCTTCTACTTCAACTCGGAGTTCCGCCAGGTGGGCCAGCTCCGCGCGAAGGAGCCCCACCCCAGGGTGGAGCTGTCCCCGCGCGCCGCCGCCGACCGAGGTCTCGCGGACGGCGAGTGGGCCGCCGTCACCCGCCACGACCGGGCCGCCTACTTCCGGGTCACGGTCACCGACCGGCTGCGCGACGACAGCGTCTGCGTCTCCGCCTCCTGGTGGTACCCCGAGCTCGACGGCCCGGACTCCTGGCGCCTCTCCAACGTCAACCTGCTCACCACCGACGCCGGTTCGAACGCCGAGATGGGCTCCTCCGACCTGCGCGGCTGCACCTGCCAGGTGCGCCCGCTCAGCGCGGAGGAGCACGGGAGGCTGGTGCGCCTGCTCGGCATCTGACCCCCGCCGTCGGGGGCGGCTCCCGGTCTAACGGCCCGACAGCAGGCTCTCCAGGAACTGGCCGTGTGCGGGAACCGGGAGGCTCCGGGTCGCCATGGCGTCCGGGGGCTCGGCGGGCTCCGGGGTTGCCGGGGCCGTTGCCGTGGCCGTCGCGGGCTCCGGGGCCGTTGCGGTCCTGCGCTCCGCGCTGCCGGTGCGCGCCTGGAGGACCCGGGTCGGCTGCTCCGCCCGGCCGGAGACCATGACGCCGACGGCATCCGCGATGCGGGTCATCGACTGGGGCGGCCCGGCGGCCACCGCCGGCGCCCGGCCGGCCGCCGCCGCCTCACCCCGCAGCCGGTCGACCTCCGCCTCCAGCGTGGCCACCCGCGCCCGCAGGTCGTCCAGCTCGCTCTTCTTCCCCATGCCCCAGGCCCTTCCCGGCCGCTCCCGGCCCTCTGACGTGCCGTTCCACCCTATCCGGGCCGTTCCCGCACGCTGACGGGGCGCCAGGGTGGCCGGGGCGGCCGCCGGACGAGGACCGCGGCACCGGGGTTCCGCGTTGACCGCTTGTCTACCGGTGCCGCATAGCGTCCCTCCCCGTATCCGGCCCGATCCCGGGCCGGCGTCGAAGGGAGAACACTCGTGCTCCGCAGAACTCGTGCACTGCTGACCGGTTCGGCCGTCGCCCTGGCGCTGACCATCAGCTCGACGGGCTTCACCGCCCACGCCTCCGGGGACCAGAGCGGCATCGACGCCTGCGCCCGGGAAGCGAAGCTGGCGGGCTTCGCGAAGGACAGGTCCGGCGAGGGCCGCAACGACGACGCGATCTACGCCGTCGCGATCGCCATGGCCGAGTCCGGCTGCAACCGCCTGGCCGTCCACACCAACCTCCCCACCGACCCCGACCCGGGCACCAAGGACCTCGGGGCCTGGCAGATCAACGAACGCTGGTACCCCGACGTCCACAACCGCGACGCCGACGTCGTCACGGCCGAGAACTGGCAGGACATGGGCTGGTCGGCCCGCAAGGCCTACCGGATCGACAACGACGGCACCGGCCGGGGCTGGGCCTCCTGGGCGGCCTGGAACCTCGGCACCTACCAGCAGTACCTGGGCCAGGCCCGCGACGCGGTCAACCGCGCCTGGCAGTGACGCCCCGCCGCGGGTGACGCCCCACCGCGGGTGACCGCCGCCCCGGCCCCGGGGGGGAGGGGGGGGGGGGAGGGGGGGAGGGGGGGGGGGGGGGGGGGGGGGGGGGGGGGGGAAGGAGAGGAGGTGGCGGGTGCTGCACATGACCGGTGGTTCCACGGTGCTGGTGTTCTCCGC